>NZ_CP061038.1:4052500-4352500 GCF_014490665.1 Sphingomonas alpina
TTTAAAGGCTTTGCTGCTACCTCCAAAATCATGGAAACGACCGCCCCAGCCCCGAATCAGTCCCCCGAATCGCTCGGGAATCAGGTCAGAAGTGCCGTAATCTGGCGTTCCGGCAGCCAGATCGTCGCTCAGCTCGTCATGTGGGCCGCGACATTCCTGGTGATTCGGATTCTCGACCCGCATGATTACGGCCTGTTCGCGATGACCGGCGTGATCATGGTCTTCCTCAACATGCTCAACGGCTATGGCCTGGCCAGCGGGCTGATCCAGCAGGCCGAGATCGGCAAGCGCGAGATTCGTCAGCTGTTCGGCATGTTGATCCTGCTGAATTTCGGTCTTGGCCTCGCGCAGTTCCTGCTCGCCCCGCTCGCTGCCGCCTATTACCGCCAGGACATTGTCGCGCACCTGCTGCGCGTGCAGGCACTGCTCTATCTCACCACCCCATTCATTGCGCTCCCCTATGCGTTGCTGTCGCGCTCGATGGAGTTCCGGCTTCAGGCACGGGTCAACATCATCGCCTCGGTCGCCAGTGCGGTCGCTGCGCTCGGTGGTGCGCTTGCGGGCTGGGGCGTCTGGACCCTGGTGTTCGCGCCGATCGTGCTGTTCACGGTGCGTGCGGTCGGCATGACCATCGCGGCGAACTCATTGGTCTGGCCGAGCTTCGACTTTCGCGGTGCGGGCGGCCTGGCACGCTATGGCGGCGTGATGGCGGCGAGCCAGCTCTTCTGGTTCGCACAGAGCCAGGCGGACGTGTTCATCGCCGGCCGGCATTTCAGCCCGCACATGCTCGGCATCTATACCACCAGCCTGTTCCTGACGCAGATCTTCGTATCGAAGTTCGTGCCGCCGCTGAACGAGATCGCTTTCTCCGCCTATGCCCGGATCCAGCATGACGGCGCAGCCGTGGCGAATGCCTTTGCGCGCAGCGTGCGAATCATCATGGTCGCGGCCCTGCCCTTCTATTTCGGTCTTGCCGTCACCAGTGAGCCGCTGGTGCTGACCGTCCTGGGCGAGAAATGGGCCGAGGCGGTTCCGGTCGTCCATCTGCTGGCGCTCGCGATGCCATTCATGACCTTGCAGATCCTGTTCTCGCCGGCCTGCGACGCACTCGGCAAGCCCGGGATCGGGGTCAGCAACGGCGCGGTCGGCGCAGTGTTGCTGTCGATCGCCTTCATGATCGGCGTGCGCTGGGGCGCGACCGGAATCGCCTGGGCCTGGATCGCCGCCTATCCGCTCTATCTCGCAATCAGCCTGTGGCGATCCCTTCCGGTGATCGGCACCTCGATTCGCGCCCTGGCCGATGCCATCGCTCCGGCCTTGTTCGCGGCGATCGGCATGGCGCTCGCCGTCCGTCTGGTCGATGCAGCCCTGCCGCCGATGGGCCCGTTACCGCGCCTCGCGATTCTCGTGACGGCCGGCGCGGCCGTCTATGGCGCCTGGCTGATGGTCTTCGCACGCCAGGTGGTTCGCGAACTGATCGCGGTGGTACGCAAACAGCCGCTTCAGGCAGACTGAATATAGCTGCGCATCGCTTCCGCATCGGCCTCGATCCGGTCAATGCGATATTTGACGAGGTCGCCGATCGACACCACCCCGACCACCTGGCCGTCCTGGACCACCGGCAAATGGCGAATCCGCCGCCGCGTCATCAGCGACAATGCGCCGATCACGGCTTCGGATAGCCCGACGGTGATCGCCGGAGAGGTCATGACATCACCGACCCTGGCGTCGAGTGCGGCGGCGCCATGCGCCTCCAGCCCATGGATCACGTCGCGTTCGGAAAAGATGCCAACGACATTGGCCCCGTCCATCACCGGCACCGCACCGATCCGTCGCTGCGCCAGCAGGGCAACCGCTTCACGCACGCTTTGCTGCGTCGTCACCGATATGACTTCCCGGCCCTTGCCGCCCAGGATCGCCGCGATCGTCATGGTTCGTCTCCTCTTTGCCCAGCCCGTTTTTCCCGAGTCTTCGAGGCGGTTGAGGATTCCACCTTTGCGGGGCAAAGCGCAAGCATGAGCACGCCCACCGGACTCGATGATCCCGATTATGCCGCCTTCGCCTGGCGGCGGTTCCGCCGTATCCTGGCATGGATGGGGCTCGCCACGGCGATCGTCATCGCTGTCGCGATCGTCGGGCTCGATCATTTTTATGGCCCGCTGTCGTGGATCGCGATCCTGGCGACGATCGGCGGCGTCGGCGGCTCGGTCATGCTTGCCGCCGCACTGATGGGATTGGCATTCCTCAGCTCGGGCACCGGCCATGACGAATCGGTCAAGGATATCGACTAGGCCGGGAACCGGGCGCTACCGCCCGGTCTCCAGCTTCAACGCGAAATCGAGCGTCGCCTCGCCATTGGCCGGGACTGTGACGCGCCAGGCCTTTTGCCCCTTGCGCTCGACCAGCTTGGCGCTGGCATTTGCCAGCTTGTAGGGAATGATCAGTTCGAACGTTTCCGGCGTCGACCGTGCATTGGTAACGCTGAGGCGATAGGGTTTGCGCCGCTCGGATGGGCGCTTGGCGACGATCCGGTAGCGTACATCGCTGCTCTCGCCGGTGCCGAATTCCACCTCGTCGCCGATCGCGCGGTCGGCCAGGTCGCTCTCGCCGACCAGCAGCGAGTCGCCGCCGGCCCGTTCGAACACCGCAACTCCGCCCGCGGGCAGTGGCAGGCCCAGGCCCTTGGCCTCGAGATTCTCGGTGCGCAGGACTCGCGTTGCCGCTTCGCTTTCGGGCCCGTCGCCATCCGCGTCATAGTCGAATGCCTCGAACGTGCCGGTATAGACACGGTCGAACCGAACCTTTTGCGATCGATCATCGCCACCTGCTTGCGGCTCATCGCCGCGACCGTGACGGGTTCAGGGATGCGGTAGAGTTTGAGGTCGCCGAGTTCCTCCTGCTTGGCCATTATAACAGTGACCGGCACAGCCGATTCGGCCATCAAGCCGCTTCTCCGTTGGGCGGTTACGATGATGTCCGCGCCATAGGCCATCATCGCCACCGGCACCGGCTCCGGCCGGGCTGGAGGATCGATCCCCCAGCCCGGATGCGTGCTGGTATTGTCCATCGGCCAGCAGCTCAGATGAAGCGCCGGCTCGGGGCCCTTGGGCAAGGGCTGATTGGCTTCCTTGTTCGGCGCGCCCGCCACCGCGTTGGTATTGGCGGCGGCGAAGCCCTGGCTGCCGCCATTCACCACCGTCAGCCAGGCGAACAGGTCGAGCGTGTCCCCGTCATCGGCGACGCGCGCGACATAATGCGCCGACCAGTCAAAGCCCTGTGCGAGATAGGAGAGCTGGATCGTCGCCGTCGCTGCGGTCACCGTATCGGTCACGACCGACAGGGTCGGCTTGGCCGCAAGATCCTCGGGTACGCCGGGATAGGACAAGGCTTCGGGCAGGCCCGAACAACCCAGCGCTTCGATCCCTTCGGCGGTGGTCAGGACCACGCCGCGATTCGGCCCGGCCTGGATCACCGCCTCGCCGATCGTCGTCTTGCCGGTGGCGCGGTCGGTGCGGCGGATCGTCACGCGGCGCTTGAGATAGGCATCGACCAACGTTGCCGGCCCAAGCAGTCGCGCATCGCGATTCTTCTCGTTCACCCGGCGCGGCAGGCCGGTGACGATCGCGGTTTCCGGCATCATGCCTTCGGAAACCCCTTCGAAGCGGATCGTCGAGCGGCCGGCGGGAAGCGTGATGGTGCGGGTTTCGGTGATCAGCGCATAGCCCCCGGGCCAATTGCCGTCGGCCGCGCCCTGACTGCGGCCGGGATCACGGTAAAGCGTGACGGAGATCGCATCGATCTTCTCCGACTGGACCAGCATTTGCGCACTGGCCGGCAGCGCCGCAACCAGCAGGGTCAGCGCCGGCGCGAAAGCGACCCGGACGAGCAGAGGAGCGATGCGCCGCACCTCAGCCGCGCCGATCGAATGCCAGGTCGAGTGATACACTCCCATTGGCGGGCACCATGACTCGCCAGGCCTTGCGCCCCTTGCGCTGAATCAGCTTGTCGCTGGCCGAATCGACCTTGGCCGGTAAGGCGAGCTCGAACGTCTCGGGTGTCGCTCGTGCATTGGTCACCCGCACCTTGAAAGCGGCGCGCTGCTTCGTCGCAGGCAGTGCCACCGTTACGAAACGAATATCGTTGCTTGCGCCGGCGCCGAATTCGACCTCTTCACCGATCGCGCGATCCGCCAGGCTGCTCTCAGCGACCAGCATCGGCGCATTACGGGCGGATTCGAACACCGCCACCCGGCCCGCGGGCAAAGGCAAGCCGAGGCCCTTGGTATCGAGATTCTCGGTGCGCAGGACCAGGCTCGCCGCAATCGGCGGCGTTTCGCCGGCCGAGCGATAGCGCCAATTGCCAAAGTCGCCGGTATAGATGCGGTCGAAGCGCACCCCCTTGCGATCGATCATCGCCACCTGCTTGCGGCTCAGGGCGGCAACAGTGACCGGCTCTGGAATACGATACAGCTTCAGGTCGCCCAGCTCCTCCTGCTGCGCCATCACTACCGGCGCTGGCGGCGGAGGGGGAGGCGGCGGCGGCGGCGGTGCCATTGCCCGCATCATCATCCTCTCGCGGCGCGACCCGGTCACGACAAGATCTTCGCTCTCTTCGTCCATGCGCGGCGGCGGCGCCCGCTCGATGCTCCATTTCGGATAGGTGCTGGTGATGTCCATCGGCCAGCATTTCAGATGCAGCTGCGGCGCCGGTCCTTTCGGCAGCCGCGCCGCCGCTTCGCGGTGAAGGCCGCCCGCAACCGCCTGGGTATCGGCATCGGCAAAACCCTGGCTGCCGCCATTGGCGGCGGTCAGCCAGGCGAACAGGTCGAGCGTCTCTCCGTCATCGCCGATCCGCGCGACATAATTGGCCGACCAGTCAAACCCTTGCGCCAGATAGGAAAGCTGCACCGTCGCCGTCGCCGCCACGGCATTGTCGGTCGTGACCGACAGTGTCGGCTTGGCGGCCAGGTCACCGGGCACGCCGGGATAGGACAGCGATTCGGGCAAGCCCGAACAGGATAATGCCTCTGCGCCGGCAGCCGTGGTGATCACCACGCCGCCAGCCGGCCCGGACTGGATCACAGCCTCCTCGGTGGTGGTCTTGCCGGTGGCGCGACTGGTGCGGCGGATCGTCACGCTGCGCTTCAGATAGGCATCGACCAATGTCGCCGGCCCGAGCAGCCGCGCATCGCGATTCTTCTCGTTCACCCGGCGCGGCAAGCCGGTGACGATCGCGGTTTCCGGCATCATGCCTTCGGAAACCCCGGCGAAGCGGATCGTCGAGCGGCCGGCAGGAAGCGTGATCGTACGCGTCTCGGTGATCAGCGCATAGCCGCCCGGCCAGCCTGGGCCGATCGCCCGCTCGCCGCGACCCGGCTCACGATACAGCGTGACCGAGATCTTATCGACGCGCTCGGAATTGACGATGGCTTGCGAAGCGACGGGCGTCTGCGCCGCAGCCGGCGCCGCGGTTAGAAAAAGCGCGGAAAGGACGGCGATGCGGTGCATCGGATCAATAGCGCGTGTCGAACACCACGGTCACCGACGCCTTGCCATTGCCCGGAACCGGCACCTTCCATTCCATCCGGTCGGCCGAGACGCGCTCGCCGGTGATGCTCTGATCGATGACGCGGACATCGCCCCACAGGCCGTTCTGCGCCAGGTCGATGGTCACCGCATCCGGTCGGGCGTTGGAGAAATCATAGCGCATTGATGTGCGCCAGCGCGACGACGACAGGCGCTTGCGCTCGACCACCACTGCCGCGCCCTTCACGTCGAACGCCTCGCCGGTGCGGATCGACATTTGCGACCCCATCGGCGCGGCGGCGACGCGGCTCTCGCCGATGAACTGCGGATCGCCGCGCTTGTCGCGCATATAGACGCGGATCGTGCCCGCCGGCAGCTGATCGCCGAGCCCGCCCGTGCGCGAGGTGGAGAATTTGAGTACCGTCGCGGCGCTGCGCGGCTCGGCCTGGGTTTCGAGCCAGCCATTGGTCCATTCATAGGTCTTGCGCGCGGCGACGCCCTTCACATCCAGGAAGCTGACCTGCTTCTGCTGTGCGTTGGCGATCGTCGTGCGCTCGCCCAGCGGATAGAGATAATAGTCGCCGAGCTTTTCGCGCGGCCCCGTCTCGGTGCCGGCCACCTCGAGCGTCGCATCACCAAGCTGCGAGAAACCACCCGCGCCGCGATTGGGATTGCCCGCGACAAGCAGCACATCGGCATTGCGATAGGTGGTGCCGGTGCTGTTGGTCAGCGTGACCCAGCCCTGCACATCGATCGCGCCCTTCGCTTCGTCGAACAGCATGACATAGTCGCTGGTCCAGCCGAGGCCCGGCGTCAGATAGGTGAGCGTCGCCGGCACCCGGCCCGCCTTCGCCACCTGCAGCGTGACCGACAAAGTCGGGCGGGCGCGGAGATTCTCCGGCACCTTGTCGAAGATCACGCGGACCGGCAGGCCGTCGTCGCGCAATACTTCGATCCGGCTCCCGATCTGCAGCACGATGCCGCCATTGGCCGCCAGCACGCGCGCCTGTTCGCGCGTCTCCGCACCGGTTGCCGGGTTGGTGCGCACGATCGTCACGACCGAGCCGACCGCTTTCTCCATCAATTTATCGGGCGAGAGCAGGTCGTAATCGAAATTCTGTTCGACGATACCGATGCCGGGCCCGCCAAGCGTCACCGTCTCGGAACGGATCTGCGCCGAGACGTCGGGGAAATCCTGCCGCGTCCGGCCGGCGTCGAGATCGAGCTGCCGGACATCCTGCACCAGCGACTGGCCGTTCTGATAGATCGTGACCGCGACATCGCCCTGAGCATTGGCCGCCAGCGGATTGGCGGTCTGCGGGGCGGCGGTCTGCGCCTGAGCCGGAGCCTGAGCGATCAGGGGTAGCGCCAGTGCCGCCGTGCCGATCCAGTACCGCATTCCCACTCTCCCCGATCGCTTCTCGGGGGCCATGCTAGAGGGCAATGGTGACAGGTCAACGGCAAGTCGCAGGGTATAAAAGGAAAAGGCCGGCCCAGCGGATGCCGGGCCGGCCTTTGCCGGTTCATTGTCGTCGGCCAATTACTCGACGGCGGTCGACTCGTCAGTCGTCGCTGCACGCGTGCGGCGTGCCCGGGGCTTCTTCTCGGGCACTGGCTCGGCGTCGGGCACGATCGCCGAGATGCCGAGCGACGGCGGCAGCCGATCCGGCTCGAACATCGGCGCCTCTTCCCGGACTACGGCCGGCGCAGCATCGCGCCGCGGGCGGCCGCGCCGCCGTGGTTCCTCCTGAATCGGAGCCGCTTCGGGCTGCGGCGCAGTCTCTTGACGCGGGGCCTCGTCCTGGCGTGGTGCGCGGTCCACACGCGGAGCGCGGGTTTCGCGACGCGCCGGGGCGACGTCCTGCTCGTCCTGTGCGTAGGGTGCGCGATTCACGCGCTCATTGCCGTTGCGGTCGCCGCGATCGGTGTTCGCGTTCCGGTCGTTGCGCTCGTAGCGGTCGCCCCGGTCGTTGGATTGACGCTGCGGCCGGTCGCCATTCTGGCGATCGTTATTGGGCCGGTCGTTGTTGGGCCGGTCATCGCCGCGATCGTCGCGGACATAGCGATCGGCACGATCGGCGCGATCATTGTCGCCGCCATTGCCCCCGCCGTTACCCCCGCCATTACCATTGCCGCGCGCCGGACGACGATCATCGTCATACTGGCCGTTGCCGTTCTGACCACCATTGCCCTGATAGCCCTGGTTCTGGCCACCCTGGTTACGGTCGTGCGGACGCTGCTGCGGCTCGACGCGGGCGATCGGCTCGCCGTCCTCGTCATATTCCTGCTCGTCCTCTTCGAACGCCGCGCCGCCATTCTGGCGCCGGTTGTCCTCGAAGCGCGACCGGGTTTCCGCGAGCACGCGGAAATAATGGTCCGCGAACTGCAGATAATATTCGGTGTTGACGCGGTCGCCCTGCATCTGTGCGTCGCGCGCCAGCGTCTTGTATTTCTCGAGCAGCTGGCTCGCGTTGCCGCGCGCCCGGTTGTCGATACGGTTGCCATTATCCGGGCGGCCCGAATTACCCTGCGGGCGCTGTTGCTGCCCGCCACGACCGCGACGGCGGCCGGCCTGACGATTATTGTTAATCAAGTGCTGTTGTCCTGTCCTTCGAAACCAACCGGCTAGTGCTCCGCAACAATGTGGATGCAATGCTCCTTGGCCTGTGTTCGCCGACCTTCGGCGAAACGAGCCTGCCACGACCGCCGGACTGCAGCGGTGCCATGACGAAGGAGATGGGCAACAGCCCGTTTTCAACCAGTTATGGTGAAAGCGCGTGCCCCTGTCCGTTCAATAGCGGCTGGCGCGCCAATCTCCAAGCGGAAATATGTTACCGCGTGGGGACAAGTTCAAGGAACTCGCTTTCAGGAGGCGTGGCTGGTGTGCACCGTGATATAGGCGCTCGACAGGGGCGCCGCATCGGCCGGAATTCCGACGAGGTCGGGATGCATCCAGTCGGGCGGATACGGCCCATCGACCGTTTGGTGCGCCGCGCCCTCGTTGATCCACTCGCTCCCATAAGCACCGACATAGGGCATCATGCCGATCGTCTTGGTGACCAAGGGCTGCCAGCCCGGTGGCGCAAGGAACACCGCCGTAGCCCGCGTCTCGCTGTACGGACACGCCGCAAAGGTGGACATGTTCCAGCGCGTATCCTTGAAGCTCGAATAATCCGCCATGTGCCGCGTGCCGCCGGTCATGCCCTGCTGCTGCCACCCCTCGAGCTGGATATACGCGTTGTAATCGCCCCCATCGGTCGCGTCCGGCACGGTCTTTCCGGTCATGAAGGCATTGAGTATGCCCGCCGGCCCGATCGCCTCATCGACATAATCATAGGCGACCGTCGCCGGCATGGTCTCGCCAGTGATGTTCAGATAATAGCGCGCCGTGTTGGTGGTACTAAGCGGCGAACAATAATGCGACGTACCGCCATCCGGACGGCCCCAGGCACTGGAACCATTGAACCAGGCATAGAAGTCACGGTTGCGATTATAGCCTCCAACATCGTTCGTCGCGCAGATCGTGACGATATGGGCGCCGGCGACCAGCAATGTCAGGAAAGTGTCGACCGCGGTCTGGTTCCAGTTCCCGCCATCGAAGAATGACAGGCCGGCATAACCGCTCAGCGTGAAGACCGCAGCTTTTCCCTTCGTCGCGGCATAATCGATTTCGGGAATCCACAACATCGGCGGGCTGGGTGTCGCGCTGATAAAGCCTTTCAGCAAGCCGATCAGATAGGCGTCGGGCGCGGCACATTTGGTAGCGTCGCCGGTCATCCAGCAACTGCTCAACATCGCGACCATGGTCTTGAGCTGCCCGCCGGTCAGGTCGTAATAATGGATCGCCGGCGGCATGCCCGCCCCGACCGAGCTCGTGATATGGGTGGATACCGTCGCAATGCCATCGACATTGCGCACCCCGGTGTTGAACATCGCGTTGGTGAGGTCAGCAAAGACATACGAGAAAGCGTTGGCAATCGTCATCGGCGTCGCGGTCAGCGACATGATCATGATCGTCGACCCTTCCCGCTGCGGCCGCCCGTCATAAAGCGTGATATTGGCCACGACCGAACTGGCGCCGATCGTCTCGCTCGAGATCGAGGCGGCGAAGGCGGCGATCGGTGTGATCGACAGGCTGGTATTGTCGGCCTGCGACGACGCGCAATACGCGACCGTCAGGCATTCCAGACCCTGATAATTATTCTGATGGAATGCGAGCGTTCCGGACATCGCCTCGGACGTGTTGCTGCCAGTAAAGCTCTGATGCTTCATCGGCGCGATATTCTGGTTGGTCGCGGACAGCGCCGTGCCACTGGTAAAATCGTTGATCGAACAGATGTTCAGATGTGCGGCGTTCGAAACCTGAATGTTGATCGAGCGCGTGACGTTGGACATGACTTCTCCCCCGGCGGACCGGTTCGAAACCCGGCATTAGCAGGGGCCTGAGTTTTCCAATCGAAGCTTGAGATCAGATTCCATTTCGGCTGCGTTCCATACGCGGGCGATATGCCTCCCCGTTCAGGAGAGGCGAGCGGTCACGCAGCGCTCGATTCCACCCAGATCGGATCGAATTCCCGTCGCCAGCCCCTGCGCACCAAGCAATTCGGCCACTGCCGCCGCCTGCCCGGCACCGACCTCGATACAGGCGACCCCATCCGGTGCGAGCAAGGCGGGAAGCTGCGGCGCGATGATGCGGTAATCGTCGAGCCCGTCCGCGCCGGCAAACAGCGCCCCGGCCGGCTCATGATCGCGCACTTCGGCGGGGAGCGTGTCGCCGGTCGCGATATAGGGTGGATTGGCAAGAATCAGGTCGAATTCGCCCTCCAGACCCTTGGCCCAATTGCCGAACCTGAAGGACACACGATCGCCCATCTCTAGATTGCGCGCATTGATCGCGGCATAGCCAAGCGCCTTGTCAGATGCATCGATGCCGAGCCCATTCGCCCCGGGCCATTGCGACAGGGCGGCGAGCAGCAGCGTGCCAGGCCCTGTCCCCAGATCGAGGATCCGGCTCGGGGCGCGATCGCCGAAATGCGCGACCGCCGCCTCGATCAGCGTCTCGCTATCGGCGCGCGGCACCAGTGCGCCGGGGCCGACGGCGAGGTCGATCGTCCAGAAGGCGCGGCTGCCGGTGATATAGGCGATCGGCTCATGCGCGAGGCGGCGCGCGACCAGCGCGGCAAAGGCTTCCGGCACGGCGGCGTCTAGATGGTTGAGCAGGAGCTTCTCGCGCGACATGCCAAGGGCATGGGCCATCAGCAGCTCGGCATCGAGGCGCGGCGTTTGCGAACTGGCGGCGAAGACAGTCGCCGCCTTGGCGAGCGCCGCCCTGACTCCTCTCCCGCCTGCGAAAGGGGTCGGGGGAGGGCCTGTCACAGGCGCCACCATGGGCGGGACAGGCCCTCCCTAGCCCCTCCCGCAAGCGGGAGGGGAATAAGAGATCAGGCCGCATCCAGCGTCGCCAGCCGTTCGGCCTCGTCCTCGGCGATCAGCGCGCTGACCAGCTCGTCCATCTCGCCCTCAAGAATCTCGGGCAGGCGGTGCAGGGTCAGGTTGATGCGGTGGTCGGTCACGCGGCCTTGCGGGAAATTATAGGTGCGGATCCGCTCCGAGCGGTCACCCGATCCGACCATCGATTTGCGCGCGCCGGCGCGCTCATTGTGCAGCCGCTCGCGCTCTGCCTCATAAAGTCGGGTGCGCAGGACCTTCAGCGCCTTGGCCTTGTTCTTGTGCTGCGATTTTTCGTCCTGCTGGATCACCACCAGCCCGGTCGGGATATGCACGATGCGCACCGCGGAATCGGTAGTGTTGACCGATTGCCCGCCGGGACCCGACGATCGGTACACGTCGATGCGCAGATCCTTGTCGTCGATCTTGACGTCGACCTCTTCCGCCTCGGGCAGCACCGCCACCGTCGCCGCGGAGGTATGGATCCGCCCCTGCGCTTCGGTCGCGGGGACGCGCTGCACGCGGTGCACGCCGCTTTCGAACTTCAGCCGCGCGAACACGCCCTTGCCCTCGACCGAGGCGATCGCCTCGCGAAACCCGCCGGATTCGGAGCTTGAGGCGGAGATCAGCTCGACCCGCCAGCCCTGGCGCTCGGCATAGCGCTGATACATGCGGAACAGGTCGCCCGCGAACAACGCCGCCTCGTCACCACCGGTCCCGGCGCGGATTTCGAGCATTGCCGCACGCTCATCGGCGGCATCGCGCGGCAGCAGCGACAGTGCCAACGCCCGCTCGGCGGCGGGCAGGGTCGCGCGGATCGCCTCGATCTCCTCGCGCGCCATCTGCTTGATCTCGGGATCGCTGTCATTCTCCATGCCTGCAAGCACTTCGAGCTCGGCGCGCAACCGCCGCACTTCGCCCGCCGCCCGCGCGACCGGTTCGAGTTCGGCATATTCCTTCGACACCGCGACGAAGCGGTCGGAGGGCAAGTCGCCAGTCGCCATCTGCGCCTGCAACTCGTCGCGCCGCGCCTCGATCTGCGCGATCCGTGCTGCGGAGATGCCGGTCATGCGGCCGGCCGGCCTTCAATCGTCAACGCAGCGCCTCCGCCAGGGCGTCGAGCGCCACTTCTTTCTGCGTACCGGGGCCCAGTTCCTTGACGGCGGCGACGCCCTTTTCGAGCTCATTGTCGCCAAGGATAACGGCAAAGCGCGCACCCTGCGCATCCGCTTTCGCCATCCGCCGCTTCATGTTGCCGCGATACGCCATGTCGACGGCGACCCCGGCCCGACGCAAATCGGCAACGATAGCCAGCGCTCGCGCTTCCGCGGCGGCACCCATTGGAACGATCACTGCGTCGACCTTCTCGACCGCCGGCTCGTCCAGCAGCATCGCCAGCCGTTCGATCCCCGCCGCCCAGCCGATCCCCGGCGTCTCAGGCCCGCCTAGCGAACCGATCAGCCCGTCATAACGCCCGCCGGCAAGCACCGTGCCCTGTGCGCCGAGCCGGTCGGTGACGAATTCGAACGCGGTGTGGCGATAATAATCGAGGCCCCGCACCAGCCGCGAATTGCGCGTCCAGGCGACGCCGGCCGCATCCAGACCCTTGGCCACGCTTTCGAAGAACGCGCCCGCCTCGGGCGTCAGATAGGCGTCGATATCGGGGGCGGCCTCGGCGATCGGTCGGTCCTTCGGATCCTTGCTGTCGAGGATGCGTAACGGATTGCGGGTTAGCCGGTCCTTGCTGTCCTGCGACAGATCGCCTTCGTGCTGCTCAAAATGGGTAACCAGCGCCGCGCGCCAGGCATCGCGCGTCTCGGCATCGCCCAGCGTGTTGAGCTGCAGGGTCACACCGTCATCGATCTTGAGCTCGCGCAGCAGCTGATCGGCCAAGACCAGCAACTCGACATCCGCCGCCGCTTCGGGCGCGCCGATGATCTCGGCGTCGATCTGGTGGAACTGGCGGTAACGGCCCTTTTGCGGGCGTTCGTAGCGGAACACCGGCCCATGCGCGACGAGCTTCAGCGGCGCATATTGCTGCCAGCCCTCGGTCAGATAGGCGCGCGCGATGCCGGCGGTGAATTCGGGCCGCAGGGTGAGCGAATCGCCGCCGCGATCCTCGAAACTGTACATCTCCTTCGACACGACATCGGTCGTTTCGCCGAGCGAGCGCGCGAACACGGCGGTCGATTCGAAGATCGGCACCTCGACGCGCTGGAAACAATAAAGTCGCCGCACCCGCTCGAACGTGTCGATGACCTGCGCGAAGCGGCGCTGCTCCTCGCCGAAGATGTCCTGGGTGCCGCGAATGCGCTTGGGGGTTTCGATACGTGCCATTTGCGGCTGCTCTCTATGCGAGCGCGGGAAGGAGCGCTAGACCTTCGGCATGGCAGCGAAAAACTCGGGTCTGCAGCTCGGCAACAGGATCGCACCGCCGCGCTTCCTTGCCTTTGCTATCCTGTTCGTCATCGGCCTCGCCATTTTGATCCCGCCACTGGGCAAGGGATTGGGCACGATGGCGGCATTCGATATCGCCGCCGCCGCGTTCCTGGCCCTGGTCACGCCGCTGCTGGGAAGCAAGGCCGACGCGATGCGCGCCCATACCAAGGACAATGACGCCAACCGCGCCTTGCTGCTTGCCATCACCGCCACGGTGACGATCGTGATCCTGGTTTCGGTCGTGAGCGAGATGATGGGCGGCAAGAGCACCAGCTTTGGCACCGCATTGATCGTCGTCACGCTGATCCTCGCCTGGCTGTTCTCCAACACAATCTATGCGCTGCACTATGCGCACCTCTTCTACCTCGACAACGGCACCGGCAAGGACAGCGGCGGGGTCGATATCCCCAAATGCTCCGAGCCCGACTATTGGGACTTCGTATATTTCAGCTTCACCCTCGGCATGACTTTCCAGACCTCGGACGTAGAGATCACCGCACCGCGCATCCGCCGCGTGGTGATCGGCCATTGCCTTGCCGCCTTCGTGTTCAACATCGGGGTGCTTGCCTTCACCATCAACGTGCTGGGCGGCTGAGGTATCTCCCGTTCGCACGACCGGATCAAACGGCACTTGAGCGGCTGAAGGGGTGGACGCCCGCTGCCTCGGGGGCTTAAGCCACGCACAACCTCCCCTTTGCCGAAAGGCCCCGCTCCTGATGATCCGTCCGCTTATCACCGCCGCGATGCTCGCCTCCGCCGCCACCCCCGCGCTCGCCGAGAATTCGAAGCCGCAGCCGGTGCCCTTTGTCGATACCATCCCGGCGGCGCGCGACATCGCCTATCCCGGCACGATCACGCTCGACGTCGATGCCACCGATACCAGGCGCGGCATCTTCACGGTCAGGGAAAGCATCCCGGTCAAGGAAGCCGGCCCGATGGTGCTGCTCTATCCGAAATGGCTCCCCGGCGCGCACAGCCCGCGCGGCGAGATCGAGAAGCTCGCCGGCCTGTTCATCACCGCGAACGGCAAGCCGGTGCCGTGGAAGCGCGACCCGGTCGATGTCTTCGCTTTCCATATCGACGTGCCGAAGGGCGCGAAAGCGCTCGATATCAGCCTGAAATTCCTGTCGGCGACCAAGACGGATCAGGGCCGCATCGTCATGACGCCGAAGATGCTCAGCCTGCAGTTCAACTCGATGAGCCTGTATCCGGCGGGCTATTTCACACGCCAGATTCCGATCAAGGCGACGGTGAAATATCCCGATGGCTGGACCGCCGCGTCGGCCCTGACGGCCAAGGCGGTCGGATCGACCTATGCCTATGAAAAGACCAATTACGAGGTGCTGGTCGATTCCCCCGTTTTGGCCGGGCGCTATTACAAGCGCTGGGCGCTCAGTCCGCGCGTCAATCTGAACGTGGTCGCCGACACGCCCGAGGAACTGGTCGCGACCCCCGAACAGATCGATGCGCACAAGAAGCTGGTCGAGCAGGCGGTGAAGAATTTCGGCGCGCAGCATTACGACAATTATGAATTCCTGCTCTCGATCACCGACGAACTGGGCGGGATCGGGCTTGAGCATCACCGCTCGTCCGAAAACGGGGTGAAGCCGGGCTATTTCACTAAATGGAAGGACGGCCCGGGGTCGCGCAATCTGTTGCCGCACGAATTCACCCATAGCTGGGACGGCAAGTTCCGCCGCGGCGCCGACCTGTGGACGCCCGACTTCCGCACGCCGATGCGCGGCAGCCTGTTATGGGTCTATGAAGGCCAGACGCAATTCTGGGGCTATGTGCTGCAGGCGCGCTCCGGCATCGTGTCGAAACAGGATACGCTCGACATGTACGCCTCGATCCTGGCCAGCCTCGACAATCGCCCGGCGCGCGACTGGCGGCCGATGGTCGACACGACCAACGATCCAGTGATGTCGCAGCGCAAGCCCAAGGGCTGGACCAGCTATCAGCGCTCCGAGGATTATTACAATGAGGGCCTGCTGATCTGGATGGAGGTCGATTCGATCCTGCGCAAACAGTCCGGCGGGACCAAATCGATCGACGATTTCGCGAAGGCGTTTTTCGGGATCAACGACGGCGACTGGGGCCAGGTGACCTATACTTTCGACGACGTGGTTGCGACGCTCAATGCCATCCAGCCCTATGACTGGAACGGCTTCCTCGGCACCCGGATCAACGAAACCGGCGCACCCGCGCCACTCGGCGGGTTCGTCGCGAACGGCTACAAGCTGATCTATACCGATGAGCCGACGCTGGCGTTCAAGAACAGCGAAATGACCGGAAAGAAGACCGACCTGACCTATTCACTGGGGCTGGTGATCGACAAGGATGCGGAAATCACCGCGGTCGGCTGGGACAGCCCGGCCTATAAAGCGGGCCTCGACATCGGCATCAAGGTGCTGGCAGTCAACGACCTCGCCTATAGCGACACCATCCTCAAGGCGGCGATCGTCACGGCAAAGACGGCGAAGGACCCGATCCGGCTGCTGGTCAAGAATGGCGAACGGATCGACACCATCGCCATCGACTATCATGGCGGGCCGCGCTATCCGCGCCTGGAAAAAATCGGCTCCGGAGAGGGTGGCCTGGATAAGCTTCTGATGCCGCGGTGACGCGGCGAACGACGATTTCCAAAGGAATGATATGCGTATCGACATGATTCCGGTCGGCGACGATCCGCCGAACAGCCTCAACGTCATCATCGAGGTGCCGGTCGGCGGCGAGCCGGTGAAATATGAATTCGACAAGAAATCGGGCGCGCTGTTCGTCGACCGCATTCTGCATACGCCGATGCGCTACCCGGCCAATTACGGCTTCGTACCGCACACTTTGTCGCCCGATGGCGATCCGCTCGACGCGCTGGTCATCGCCCGCTCGCCCTTCATTCCGGGCAGCGTCGTGCGCGTCCGGCCGATTGGCGTGCTTAAGCTCGAAGACGAAGCCGGCGGCGATGAAAAGCTGATCACCGTGCCGGTCGACACGACCTTCCCCTATTACACCGATGTCGGCGAGCGCGGCGATCTGCCCTCGATCGTCCTCGCCCAGATCGAGCATTTCTTCACCCACTATAAGGATCTGGAGCCGCAGAAATGGGTCCGGATCGGCAGCTGGGGCGATGCCGAGGAAGCGCGCCGCATCGTGGTCGAGGCGATCGAGGCAGCCAAGGTGGCCAAGGCCGCGGAACCGGCTTGAGCAACCGGGCAGCCTGGCGGTGGTGCGCGGCGGCAGGTGTCGTCGCATTCCTCTGTTCCTGGCTGTTCGGTCAAATCCCCGGTCTGGTCGCGTGCGGTCCGATCGGGGACCTCACCCCGATCATCGCGTTCGAATTCGTGCGCACACCGGCCGAGGTGGCGCTGCTGTTCGGCAGCGACCCCTGCCGGTCGGCGCTGGTCGCAGCGCAAAAGACCGGCCTGCTGCTCGACGAATTCGGCTTCATCCCCGCCTATACGGCCTTCCTGATTCTCGGTGCGCTGGCGACGGGCAAGCGCGGCATGCTGCGCACGCTGACCATCGCCGCACTGGCGATTGCCGGACTCAGTGACGAGATCGAAGGCGTACTGCTCTACACAATCCTGCGCGACCTGCCCGGCACCCAGGCGCTGCTCGATCCCTTGTGGTGGGCGGTGCATGTCAAATTCGCGTTTCTGGCACTCGGCACGGCGGGCATCGGCGTGGCGCTGATCACAGGCCGCAAATGGCTCGCCGTTGTCTTTGGGCTGATCCTGCTCGGTGGTGGGCTGTACGCACTGTACGGCCTGACCATCTTCCCGATAGGCGGCATGATGAGCGCTTTCGCACTCGCCTGGGTCGCGCTGCTGATCGCCGCGCTTATCGCGTCGTTCGCGCCCCGGCTTTTTTCACGCCGCTCTTTTTAGCTTTGGCTTTCTTGGGCGGCGCGCGCAGCCCAGCCGCCACCGCCAGCCCGCCCCATTCCCTGAGCGCATCGGCATCGTCATAGACATCGTCGGGCGCACGCCGATAATTCATCGACTTGAGCTCGCCGTTCATCTCGACGGTGAAGCGCGCACAACCCGCCGCATCCCAGGCCGCGTCGCTTTCCGCATCCGCCTTGAACCACAGCGCCTCCCGGCCAACGATCGCGAACACTATGCCGTCGAGATAGAGCGTCGCACCGCCCATCATGCGGCGCATCGTCACCGTACCGACCGGCGCCATCGCCTCGGTGACCCAATCGACCAGTCCGGTATCCAATGCCATCCAGTCCTCCTCTCAATGCCCCGATGTCAGCTTGAGCCCGGCAATGCACAGGACCACGCCGAGGATCAGCAGCAGCCGCGGCAGCGTCGCCGGCTCGCCGAACCAGGCGATCCCGACCAGCACCGTGCCAAGCGCGCCGATTCCGCCCCAGACGGCATAGGCCGTCCCCATCGGAATGGTTCGCGACGCGACTTCGAGCAGCCCCATCGACAAGGTGACCGAGACGAGAAAGCCGGCGGTCCAGGGCAGATTGCGAAAGCCATCGACATAGCGAAGGCAGGTGGTGAAGCCGATCTCGAAACAGCCGCCGATGATCAGCAGGATCCAGGCCATCAACTGCGCCCGGCCAGCTTGACGAGTGCGTTGCCGGAGACGCGTTGCGTGGTCCATTCCTCCATCGCCTCGGCGCCCATCGCGCGGTAGAAATCGATCGCGCGGACGTTCCAGTCGAGCACCGCCCATTCGAACCGCGCACAGCCGCGGTCGACCGCCAGTCCGGCGAGATGAACCAGCAATGCCTTGCCAGCGCCCGATCCGCGCGCGGCCGGCGTGACATAGAGATCCTCGAGCCAGATTCCGCGCACCCCGGTCCAGGTCGAGAAATTATGGAAGAACACCGCCATGCCGACCGGCACGCCGTCCTGCTCGGCGATGATCGCTTCGGCCGCCGGAGGCGAATTGAACAGCGCGTCGTGCAGATGCGGCTCGGTCGCGGTCACCGCATCGGGTTCGCGCTCGAACTCGGCGAGTTCGCGCACGAACCCCAGGATCGTGGCGATATCGGTGGGAACGGCAGGACGGATCGTGATGCTCATAGCGCAGCCTCCACATTGGATATGGGAACGGGACGGCGCCGCGCTGCGATCACGCAGCCAATGATGATCAATGCGGCGCCGGCCAGCGTGAACAGCGAAACGGTTTCGCCGAAGACGAGCCAGCCGAGCAATGCGGCCCACAAGAACGAGGTATATTCGGTCGGTGCGAGATAGCTCGCTTCGCCGCGCGCATAGGCCCAGCTGAGCAACAGCAGCGAGCCGACCGCAAGCAGCGCAGCGCCTGCGATCGCCGGTACATGTTCGAGCGCCGGCACCACGGCGAGCCAGGGCGACGCCAGTGCCAGGATCACCGCAACGATCACGCTCTGGAAAAAGGCGATCTCGATCGGCCCGGCAAGCTGGGCCTGCTGCCGCATCAGGATGATATTGTATGCGTAGCACACCGCCGAGATCAGGATGGAGATGGTGCCGAGCAGCGCCTCATGCCCAAGCTCGGCGCGGGCCTGGCCAGCCAGGATGATGCCCACGCCCGCGATCGCCAGCAGCGAAGCGATGATCGCGGTCCGCCCGACATGTTCCTTGAGCAGTACCGCGGCGAGGAACAGCGCGATCAGCGGTGCGATAAAGGCCAGCGCCACGGCCTGCGCCATCGGCACCCGCGCCAGCCCCCAGAAGAAGGTCACTGCCATGACCGCCGACACGCTGCCGCGAATCAGATGGACGCGCATCACCGCCTTTGCCGGCCAGGCGGTCCGCGTCGCCAGAAACAGCACGCCGCTGATCGCCACCCCCGCCAGGCTGCGCCACAGCAAGGTGTTGTAGGCGCCGATCGCCAGCGTCAGCCCCTTCATCAGCGCGTCCATGCACGAGTACAGGGCGATGCCCAGTGTCGCGATCGCGAAGGCGGTGGTGCTTGGCTTCATACCCGATGCGATAGCGGCGCGGAATCGTCACGTCACCACAACGAATGCCGATCCGGCGGACCACTTGGCGATTCAATCGCTGATCCACTTGTGACAGCGTGCCGGCGAACGGGATGCTTCCGGCATGCCGGCGCGCTATTTCTCATCGTTGGACATCCTGGACATCCGGCACCCCTGTTCCGGCACCTGCGACCCCTGTTCCGCCGCTGTTCCACCGCTGTTACGGATAACAGGGGTCATGAAGCTCAAGTCCTTGAAAACGAGCCGATAAATCTCACCCGAAATCCAACATAACAGGGGTGACGTTTTTTTCGGCGGATAACAGGGGGAAACGCCTGTCGCGGGCACATACTGCCCGGTCCTGCCGGTTCGGATCAGGCCGCTTCCTGCCGCCCGGATTTCCACGTCTCGTGATATTTTCCCCATGCCGACATCGCGGTGACGGCTTCGTTCAGGCTCAGGCCGAGCGGCGTGATCGAATAATCCACGCGCGGCGGCACCTCGCCATGGTCGCAGCGGCTGACCAGTCCGTCGGCTTCCATCTGCCGCAATTGCTGAGCGAGCATCTTTTCGCTGACGCCGCCCAAGGACCGGCGCAGTTCGGCAAACCGGTGCGGGCGCAAATGCAGCTCCCACAGGATTGAGGTTTTCCACTTGCCGCCAATTGCTTCCAAGGCGGCAGCGAAGCCGCAGCTGTCCGGTTCCTTCCGCCTCATTGTCAGATCCCTTTCTTTCGATTTTGGGCGCTTACCTGAAGGTGCGTACTTCTCACCTTCAGCGAAATTTATATCTTCTCACTCAGCGCGGCAAACGCTCTCGACCGTATCGTGACAGGCGGCCGCCCATGGAGAGATGACAAATGAAATCGACTGTCTGCGTTCTCGGCGCGGGCCGGATGGGCTCGTCCATCGTCCGGACATTGCTCGCCGGCGGCCATCCCGTACAGGTGTGGAATCGGACCCGGCAAAAATGCGCACCGCTGGTCGAACTCGGGGCGACACTGGCCGCGAGCGTGGAGGACGGGGTCCGCGCCGCGGATGTCGTGATCGTGAATGTCCTGGATCACACCGCCAGCGATGCGCTGCTGAAACAGGACGTGGTGGCGGCGACACTGCGCGGAAAAACCGTGGTGCAGCTCACCTCCGGCTCGCCGCGCCTGGCGCGCGACGAGGCGCACTGGGTCGAGCAGCAGGGCGGCAGCTATCTCGACGGGGCGATCATGGCCACGCCGGATTTCATCGGCAAGCCGGACACGTCGTTGCTCTATTCGGGTCGCCCGGAGGTCTATGAACGGCACAAGGACCTGCTCCTGGCGCTCGGCGGCAATACGCAATTTGTCGGTGAGGCGCCGGGCCAGGCGTCGGCGCTCGACACCGCCTTGCTGACTCAGATGTGGGGCGGGTTGTTCGGAGCGCTGCAGGGCATGGCGGTCGCTGCGGCGGAGGGCCTCGACCTGCGGGCGTTCGAGAGTCATTTCACTGCCTTCAAGCCGGTTGTCGATGCAGCGCTCTACGATGTGATCGGCCGGACACACGCCCGCCGCTTTGCCGGCGACGACGAAACGCTGGCGTCGCTGGGTGCCCATTATGGTGCGTTTCAGCACTTGCTCGAAGCATGCGAAGAGCGTGGCTTGAATGCCGCGATACCGGACGCGATGGATACGCTCTTCCGCCGGGCGCTTGCGACCGGGAGCGCGGAGGACGACTTCGCATCCCTCGCCCCCCTGCTGCACGGCAGTGCGGCACAGGCCGGCTCGGGCTAGCGCAGAGTCATCTTGTCGTTGCTGATCTGCACATTTTTCAGGCGACGCAGATAGGTGTGGCCGAGCAGCGACATGTCGCTTCCCTCCAGCACCACGGCGCGGACATCGGTCGCGCGCTTGCCGTCGAGCACGATGTCGGCGATCCGCACTTCCTGCCCGCGCACGTCGCCCGAAGCGCCCCGGCCGACGACCTGGAATTGCGACGGGTCGAACACGATATGCGCGCGCTTGGCATCCTCCACCGTCAGCGCGACGGTGTCGGCGCCGGTATCGACCACGAAGCGGATCGGCTCGTCATTGACGTCGGCGATCGCCACGAAGGACCCACTCGGGCTGCGGTCGAGCACCGTCTCGACCGGCACGTCCCTGACCGGCACGGCGCCCTCCGGCTGCGCAGCCGGAGCGGCCGCGACCTTGGGCTTGGCGGTCGGGACGGCCAGGCCGATGGCGATGCCCGTCACGGCCATGATGGCAAGCGCGATCTTCATGCCGCCCGCTGTAGCCGCCAGGCGTTAGGCCGGGGCTAAGAGCGATGGCAAATAATGTCCTAATGGCAATCCTAAGTGCTTCCCCGGTGAAGGCCGGGGAAACAGCATTCAAATACTATCTAAAGCCTCAGGCCGCCGCGCGCGCTTCGTCCGCCGCGTCGATCTCCGCCGCCTTGGCCTCGACCAGCTTGACGATATGTTCGAGCATGTCGGCACTCGACACAGTATGGTCGGTGACGCCCGACAGATAGACCATATGCTTGCCGTTGCCGCCGCCGGTCAGGCCGATATCGGTTTCGCGCGCTTCGCCGGGGCCATTGACCACGCAGCCGAGCACCGACAGCGACATCGGCGTGCGGATATGCTGGAGCCGCTCCTCCAGCGCCTGGACGGTGCGGATCACGTCGAAGCCCTGGCGCGCACAGCTCGGACAGGAGATGACGCGCACGCCGCGGTTGCGAATCCCGAGGCTCTTGAGGATCTCGAAGCCGACGCGCACTTCCTCTTCCGGCTCGGCCGAAAGCGAGACGCGGATCGTGTCGCCGATGCCGTACCAGAGCAGGCTGCCCATGCCGATCGCGCTCTTCACCGTGCCGCCGACGAACCCGCCCGCCTCGGTGATGCCGAGATGCAGCGGGCAATCGACCACTTCGGCGAGCTGCTGGTACGCGGCGACCGCCAGGAACAGGTCGGATGCCTTCACCGCGACCTTGAATTGGTGGAAATCATGGTCCTGCAGCAATTTGATGTGATCGAGCGCCGATTCGACCAAAGCCTCGGGGCAGGGCTCGCCATATTTTTCGAGCAGGTCCTTTTCCAGGCTGCCGGCATTGACGCCGATGCGGATCGCGCAACCATTGGCCTTGGCCGCATTGACGACCTCGCGCACCCGGTCCGACGAGCCGATATTGCCGGGGTTGATGCGCAGGCAGGCGGCGCCCGCATCGGCCGCCTCGAGCGCGCGCTTATAATGGAAATGGATATCGGCAACGATCGGCACGCGGCTCGCGCGGACGATCTGCTTCAGGGCCGCAGTGCTCTCCACATCGGGGCAGGACACGCGGATGATATCGACCCCGGCCTCCTCGCAGCGGCGGATCTGGGCGATCGTCGCCTTCGCGTCGGAGGTCAGCGTATTGGTCATCGTCTGCACGGTGACCGGCGCGTCGCCGCCGACGGGGACGTTGCCGACCATGATCTGGCGGCTCTGGCGGCGCGTGATGTCACGCCACGGACGAAGGGACATGAGGATTCCTCGGGGTATATTCCCGCTCCCTATAGCGCGACCGCGTGGGCGGCGGAACCTATTGCTTCCAGAACGCGCCCAGCCGCACCCAGGCATTCTCACGCAGGTTCATATAGGCGACATTGTAATCGACATTATGGAAGTTGCCGAACGGGATCATCAGGTCGGTATAGGCTTTGCCCGGCGGCGATATGTACAGCGCGCCGTCGCGCATCCGCCCGGAGACCAGCCCGGGTACGGCAGCGGCTGGGGCAGCGCCCGTGCCGTACAGCCAGCCGCCCTTGTTCATCGCCTTGGGCGCCATCGCGTCGCCGGTGCTCCAGCTGTACGGATTGATCCCGGCATAGGGCCGGATCTTCGTCTCGGGCGCGTATTTAGACTGTCGCCCGATATTCACCCGCTGCAGCGACGCATTGCGTCCCTGCGCATAGGTCGACCAGGTCACGACGCAGCCGGTGTCATAGGCCTGGGCGCAGGCGCGCACGTCGCGCAGGCGGCTGAACCAGTCCTTCTCGATCCAGGTGCCGATCAGATAGGCCGCGATCATCCGCCGCGCGACCGGCTTGCCGTCGATCTCGCGCTCGATCAGCAGCCGGCCTAGCCGCGATCCCTGGCTGTGCCCGGCGATGATGAACGGCCGGCCCTTGTTGTGATTGGCAAGGAAATAGCGAAAGGCGCGCGCGACATCGCCATAGGCCAGCTCGGTCGCCGCTTCGCTGTTGGCCGACCATTTGATGTAACCGCCGAGTGTCATCTGGCGGTAGCGCGGCGCATAGATCGCGCAGCAACCATTGAACACGCTGGCCTGGGCGCGGATCGTCGTCTCCTCGATCTTGCGATTGAGTGCTGCGTCGCCGACATCGGCATTCCATTGCGTGCGGCTCATCAGCACGGTCGGATAGATGAAGAAGACATCGGCGTCGGCACTACGCTGGTCGATCGCGGTCACGCCGCGCGGCGTCACATCAGCCTCGTCGCGCGTCGTGGGCAGTGCGGCCCAGTTCGAGGCTCTTGCATAATCCGGCGCCGGCGGCGCCTTGCGCGGGTCGAACGGGAAGGGCGGCGGCTGGTTGTTGCGCGCGATCTTCAGCGCCTGGCCGATCTGCGGCACCGCCGGTGTCGTCGCCCCCGCGACAAGCAAGCCCCCCAATCCGATCCAGCCGCCGATCCGCATCGTCCGTCCTAACCTTTTGGTGATTGGACCGCCGCTATAACAGAATGACGGACTCTTACGAAGCTGGACCATTTGACACAGAGCAGTCGCCATTTCGGCCTTGATTGGCTGCGCATCGCCGCGTTCGGCCTGCTGATCCTGTACCATATCGCCATGGTCTTCGCCCCGTGGGACTGGGTGGTGAAATCCGCCCATACCTATCCCGGGCTGGTCGCGCCGATGGCCGCGCTGACACCGTGGCGCTTGCCGTTGCTGTTCGCGGTGTCGGGCTATGCCTCGCGCAAATTGTTCGAGAAATCGCCCTCGGTTCAGGGCTTTGTACGTTCGCGCTGTGCACGGCTGCTGATCCCTTGGGCCTTCGCGATGGCCGTCATCGTGCCGCCCGAAATGTGGGTGCGGGTATTGGAAAAGGGTTATCCGTTCGGCCTGCTGCACTTCTGGATCAATGATTACTGGCGCATCGGCACCTTTTACGGGCGCAGCTTCCCCAGCGTCGAGCATCTTTGGTTCGTCGAATATCTCTGGGCCTACACCATGCTGCTGGCGGCGTTCCTCGGCTGGGCGGGCGGCGCGGCACGGCTGGAGCGCGGGGTCGAATGGCTGGCAAGCGGCAGCCGGATCCTGTGGGCGCCGCTTGGCCTGCTCATCGCGGCGAAGCTCGCGCTGCTGTTCGTCGTACCCGAACAACAGGGCCTGTTCACCGACTGGGCGGGACACGCGCTGTATGTTCCGGTCTTCCTGTTCGGCTTCGCGCTTGGTGGGTCACGACTGCTTTGGCCGTGCATCGCCCGCCACTGGCGGATGGCCGGGCTGCTTGCGCTGATCAGCGGCGTCTTCGTCATCGCTTTCGAGCTGACCTATCAAGGCGATCACGTCCCGCCCCACCTGCAGATGGCGGTCGACCGGTCGGCCCGGGTCGTGATGGCGTGGAGCATGATCGTCATGCTGCTGCATATCGCCGAGACCTGGTGGAACCGCGATCATCCCTGGCGCGCGACCTTGGGCGAGGCGGTCTTTCCCTTCTATATCATCCATCATCCGGTGATTGTGGTGACGGCTTGGTTCACGCTGCCGCTCGGCCTTACACCCTGGACCGAGTTCGCCCTGCTGTTCGCCGCCACCGCCACGGCATGCATGGCCTTTTACCTGATCGGACGCGAGATCAACTGGCTGCGGCCGCTGATCGGCCTGCGTGCCCGGCCCCGGCTCAGGCCTGCAGCGCGGCCCGATAGCGTCGGCTCCCCCGCACACTGACGCCGTTCGCCAGGTCGACGGTGAAGTCGCCGCTGCGGTCGGTCTCGACCCGGCGGATCGCGGCGCGGCGAACGATACGGCTGCGATGGATGCGCACGAAATCGCCCCCCAGTTCCGCCTCGACCATGGCAAGCGTCGCGCGGTGCAGCAGGGTGCGCGTACCCCAGGCGATCTCGACATAGTTTCCCGCTGCGACGACCTGATCGATCTCCACCGCCGGCACCTGGTGCGTGACCGCGCCGTCCAGCACCGCAAGGAAGGCCGCGCCCGTCTGCTGCCGTGACGGCGTCGCCGCGCCGGCAGTGGCGAGCAGCCATTGCGCGATCGTCGCCATGCCGGCCCATTGCAGGTAGGTGCCGACATCCTTGCGATATTCGTAGAGCAGTGGGTTCTTCAGCGGCCCGAAAAAGTGATACGCCTGTCCTTCAAAGGCATAGAAGATCTTGCGCAGCACGATCATCAATCCGATGTGCCAGGCCGATGCCGGCACGGTCGCAAGCACCAGGATCAGCGCGACCTGGACCCAGGTGAAGCGCGGTGGACGAACCTTTGCGATCATGTACCAGATCGGCGGCGCCAGACTGAGCCAGGCGATGACGCTCGACACCTCCCATACCCAGACATGAGTGCGGGTCACCGGCACGCCCGCCGCGGCGAAGTCGCTCATCATCGATTCGGCATCGGCGACCATGATCGCAGTCAGGATCACTGCAAAGCCGGCGCCAAGCAACAGCGCCAGCCGCCGCCGCGCGCCGTTCGTCCCGCCATCCCCGCCGCTGGTCCCGCTGCCCGTCACTCTCGTCCCCTGCATGCCGCCGCCGGCCCCTCGCCGATACCGGGCGGACGCGCTGCTCGCTAGCCAGCGGCCTCTTACTTGCTAAAGGGACTGCGATGGAACGGCATTTCGGACTGGACTGGCTTCGGATCGGCGCTTTCGGGCTGCTGATCTTCTACCATATCGGCATGGTCTTCGTGCCGTGGGATTTCCATGTGAAGACCGCTCATCCGCTGGAATGGGTGGCGATCCCGATGCTCGCGACCAACAGCTGGCGCTTGCTGCTGCTGTTCGTGGTGTCGGGCTATGCCAGCCGCGCGCTGTTGATGAAGGGGGGCGGGGCTGGCGCATTTGCCGGATCGCGCAGCAAGCGCCTGCTGATCCCGCTGCTGTTCGGCGTGATCGTGGTCATCCCGCTCCAGCCCTGGGTCGAGGTGACGACCAAGTTCGGCTATGCCGGAAGCCTGTGGACCTTCTGGCTGCACGACTATTTCCGCTTCGGCACGCTTGCCGGGATCATCCTGCCGACCTGGCAGCATCTGTGGTTCGTGGTCTATCTGTGGGTCTATACCATGGCGTTGGCGATCGGCATCGCGCTGCTCCACCGGCTGCCGCTACAGACGCTCTTCGACCGGCTGTTCGGCAATGTCACTGTCTGGCTGATCCCGGTAATCTGGCTGATCCTGGTCGCGGCATGGCTGTTCCCCGGCGCGCGCGAAACCCACGCCCTGTTCGGTGACTGGGTCGCACATGCCCAATATCTTCCGGGGTTCCTGTTCGGCTTCGCACTGGCCGGGTCCAAGCCCGCCTTTGCGGCAATCGGGCGCTGGTGGCGCCCGGCAGCGATCGTAGCGGTGGTGAGCTATGCCGTGGTCGCGACGATCGAGTGGAACTGGCCCGGCAGCGCCATGCCCTGGCCCTATGGTCAGGCCTTTTCCTGGGCGCGAGCGGTGCAGGGCTGGAGCACGATCGTCGCGCTGATCGGCTTTGCCGATACGCACTGGAACCGCGACCATCCATGGCGCGCGATGCTCACCGAAGCCGTGTTCCCGTTCTACATCATCCATCAGACGATCATCGTCGGGGTCGAATATCTGCTGCTGCCATTCGGCCTGCCGGCGGGCGTCGAGTTCGCCATCCTGGTCGTGACGACGGTCGCCGGATGCTGGGCCTTCTATTTGATCGGGCGCGAAGTCGGATGGCTGCGGCCGCTGATCGGATTGCGGGCAAGGGTGGCACCGCCGGTATCATCTGATACCAGACCCGCGATTATCTGAGCCCCCCGACTGGAGCCCTGTCCATGCCTGACCCCGTTTCCGATTCGCGCTGGACGCTGATGATCCATGGCGGGGCGGGCATGATGACACGCGACCGCCTGACACCGGAGCAGGATGCCGGCACCCGCGCCGGGCTGGCCGCTGCGCTGGACGCCGGGTCGGCAGTGCTCGACGGCGGCGGATCGGCGCTCGACGCAGTCGCCGCGGCAGTGCGCGTGCTCGAGGATGACCCGCATTTCAATGCCGGGCGCGGCGCAGCGCTCAGCTTCGACGGGGTGGCCGAGCTCGACGCGGCGATCATGGACGGACGCGACCGGCGTGCGGGCGCGGTGGCGGGCATCACCGCGACGCGTCACCCGGTCGATCTGGCGCAAGCGGTGATGGCGGACGGACGGCACGTGCTGCTGTCGGGCGCGGGCGCCGATGCCTTTTCGGTCGACGCGGAACTGGAACAGGCGGGCCAGGACTGGTTCGCCTTGCCCGAGCGGCGCCGGCAGCTGGACGAGCTCAAGTCGCATGGCGGCGGCGCATTCGATGTGGACATGAAATACGGCACGGTCGGCGCCGTGGCCTGTGACGTGCACGGCCATGTCGCGGCAGCAACCTCCACCGGCGGTGTGACCGGCAAGCGCTGGGGGCGAGTCGGCGATTCGCCGCTGATTGGTGCTGGCACCTATGCCGACGACCGCGCCTGCGCGGTGTCGGCAACCGGCGCGGGCGAATTCTTCATCCGTGCCGGCGTCGCCCACGAGATCTGCGCCCGCGTCCGGCTGAGCGGCGCGACCGTACAAGAGGCAGCGGACGCGGTGCTTGCCGACGTCCGCTCGCTGGGCGGCACCGGCGGGGTGATCGTCGCCGCGCCGAACGGCGACCTGGCGTGGAGCTTCATCACCGCAGGGATGAACCGCGCGCGCACAACCTCCGATGGCGCACGATCGATCGCGATCTACGCCGACGAATAAGGGAGGACACCTCTCGCTCTTGTCCGGGAAAGCAAGAGGAGTAGAGCGGGGCCATGAGTCGCATCCTCCCCGCCCTGCTCGCCCCCGTCCTGTTCGCCTTGTTCGCGGCCACCATCGCCGCTCCGGCTTCCGCCTATTGGGAATATGGCCATGAGACGGTCGCCACGATCGGCTATCGCAATGCCAAGCCGGAAACGCGAATTGCGATCGACCGCATCCTGCATCATGCGCAACTGCTCGAGACGCCGACCTGCCCCGCCAGGACGATCGAGCAGGCCAGCGTCTGGGCCGACTGCATCAAGACGCTGGGACCGCGCTTCAGCTACACCTCCAACTGGCATTACCAGAATGTCGATGTGTGCAAGCCGTTCGACCTGAAATCGGCATGCCGCGACGGCAATTGCGTGTCGGCGCAGATCGAGCGTGACCTGAAGCTGCTCAAGGACAAGACCCTGCCGATGCGCGAGCGCGTCCAGGCGCTTGCCTTTCTGGTCCATTTCATGGGGGATCTGCACCAGCCGCTCCATGCCGGCGATCGGGGCGATCTCGGCGGCAACAAGGTGACCGCGGCCTACGGCGCCTATGCACCCGAACGGCTCAACCTGCATGCGATCTGGGACGGCTATCTCGCCGAGCGGTCGATCTCCACGCCGCCATCGCTGGTGCGGCGCTATTCGCCAGAAGAAAAGGCAGCGATTCAGGCAGGCAGCGTCGAGGATTGGAGCCGGGAGAGCTGGCAGGTCGCGCACGACGCGACCTATGCCACCGCGCTCGGTGGCGATGCGTGCGGCCCGGTGCCGGCGCGTGCCAGGCTCGATCAGGCGACGATCGAGAAACTGGTGCCCACCGCGCGGCTCGAGATCGAGCGCGGTGGATTGCGGCTGGCACGACTGCTCGACGAAGCACTAGGCTAGCGCGTCATCGTTACAAAGGCGGCGACCGTATCGATCACTGCTGGCGCGATCGGCAGCGTCGGATCGCCATAGGTCGCCCGATTCGCCGCGCGATCATCGGTGGCGACCAGCTTCAGCACATGGTTGACGCCAGGGAGTAGCGCCAGCGTCGCACGCGGCGCGGCGACCGCCAGCGCACGGGCATCCTCGACGCCGACCTGTGTGTCGCGCTCGCCCTGCACGATCAGGATCGGCAGCCGCACCGATGCCGCCAGCTTCGCCGGATCGTAGGAAAGCAGGTCGATCATATAGGGCTGCACTGCGGCCGGGAACATCTTGTCGAGTGGCGGCGGCAGTGTTGCCGGATCGACCTGCCGGCCCGCCTCGATGGCATCGAGCATGGCGAGCGCGGCATCGAGGATCGCCGCGTTCGCGGGATTTGCCCTGAACTGGCCGCGCATCACCGTGCCGAGCGGCCGGCCGGGCGCAGCCACCAGGATGATGCCGCATAGACCCGACGGATCTTGTGCGGCACGCAGCGCGATAAGCCCGCCCTCGCTGTGGCCAAGCAGCCAGACGCATCGCCGCCCCGTACGCTCGGCGATAAGCTTCGCCCAGGCATGGGCATCTCCGGCATAATCGGCGATCGTTACCGCCGACGGGTCGGCCATGGCGGCCTTGCTGGCGCCCAGCCCGCGTTTGTCGGCGCGCAGTGTCGCTATGCCGCGCGCAGCGAGCGCTTCCGCAAGCATGCGATACGACGCAGCCTTGACGCCGAGCGGGTTGTTGCCGTCGCGGTCGGTCGGCCCGGACCCCGGGATGATGACGATCGCCGGGCCTTTGCCGTCGGGGTCGACCAGGGTTCCCGCGACCGGCCCCTGCGGACCGGGCACCGTCAGTTCGGTCGTTACCAAGGGTGTGGGTGCGGCAGCAGCGGACACCGCGACGATCGCCAGGATGGCGAATCCCGGTACCTTCATCATGGCCATCACTTTCCGCCCCAGCGCCAATGCCAGCCACCTTCGGTCTTGCGCGCGGCAATGCTCACATAGGCAGCTGTCAGGGCAAGGCAGACGATGATGCGTGGCACGAGACCCGGCAGGAGACGCAGCGTCGCGAGCATCGCTGCCGAATAAGCCAAGGTCAGCACCCAGCCCTGCCAGGTCGCCGGCGTCGCGCCCAGGCCGAACAATTTGGGAGCAAACCAATACCCCTCGCGGACTTGATAGGCGCGCTTGATCGAGTCGATATCCATGGTCGTCACTTCCGCCACGCCAGCTGGATCAGCAGGCCAAGCCCCAGCACGATCAGCGAGACGGCGAGCGGCCATGGTCGGCGCGCCTTGGAGGTAAAGAGTCCGAGCATGTCATTCTCCTTCGGTTGATTTCGGCGGCCGGCCACGACGCGCAGCGACCGGCGCCTCCAGTTTAACCCCCCGCTTCGCCAGCGCCTCGCGCAGCAGGCATTCGACCTGTGCGTTGACGCTGCGCAGGTCGCTCGCCGCGGTGCGCTCGATCGCCGCATAGAGTGCGGGGTCGAGGCGCAACGGGAACGCCTTTTTGGAAGGAGCGGTCATGCCACGCGCCTATTGATACAGACTGCCCGTGTTCACCACCGGCTGCGTATCGCGTTCACCGCACAGCACGACCATCAGGTTCGAGACCATAGCCGCACGGCGTTCATCGTCGAGATGGACCACATTCTTCTCGCTGAGCAGCTCGAGCGCCATCTCGACCATGCCGACCGCGCCCTCGACCAGGGTCTTGCGCGCCGCGACCACCGCTTGGGCCTGTTGGCGGCGGAGCATGGCGCCGGCGATCTCCTGCGCATAGGCAAGGTGGGTGAAGCCGCATTCATCAACCGTGATCCCGGCCACGACGAGACGCGCGATCAGTTCCTGGCGCAGTTCGACCGCGACCTGATCGTGATTGCCGCGCAGCGTGACCTCCTGGTGCTCGAAATCGTCATAGGGATAGCGCGCGCCGATCGTGCGCACCGCAGCCTCGATCTGGACGATGACGAACGCCTTGTAATCGTCGATGTCGAACAGTGCCTGCGCCGTGTCGGTGACGCGCCACACCACTTGTGCCGCAATCTCGATCGGGTTGCCGCGCAGGTCATTCACCTTCAACCGTTCGGAGATCATGTTGTTGGCGCGCAGCGACACCTTCTTGCGGCCGAGCCACGGCATCAGCCAGCGCAGACCGGTATTGCGGTCCGTGCCTTTATAGGCGCCGAACAAGGTAATCGCCGTCGCCTGGTTGGGCTGCTGCATATAGAAGCCGCACAGGATGAAAGCGAAAGCCAGAATCGCGGCGGTGATGATCGAACCGCCCGTGCCAGGCCTGTCCTGCATAATCGACGCGCCGAACACGCCGACCACGATCATGAAGAGCATGACCAGCAACATCACATAACCGCTCGACGTGACTGCCGGCCGCTCGCGCGACAGCGTGAGCGCAGTGTTGGTCGTACCCGAATCCGACATTGGAACCTCCCATTAATATGATATCATATTTATATCCAGTATTCCCGCGGCGCAAGAGGATTCGGATCGGGCGGGAGAGCACGCAGAAACGCCGCCGGACCCGGGATCCGGCGGCGTTTCGCATCGTATCGAGCGGCAGGCCGCCCGGTATCAGTTGAGGACGCCAATCAGTTGAGGACGATCGTCACCGCGCGGCGATTCTGCGCCCAGCTCGCTTCGTCCGATCCCAGCGCGATCGGGCGTTCCTTGCCATAGCTGATCGTCGAGATGCGCGCCGGATTCACGCCGCGACCGGCAAGATAATTCTTCGCCGCATTGGCGCGGCGGTCACCGAGCGCGAGGTTATATTCGCGCGTGCCGCGTTCGTCGGCATGTCCCTCCAGGCTGACCGGCACATTGGGCCATTTGGCGAGCCAGGCCGCCTGGCTGTCGAGGATTTCGCGGGCGCGCGCATCGATATCGTAGCGGTCGAGCGCGAAATTGACCGTGTTGCTGGTGACCGAGCGCTCGAAATCGGCGCGCGAGCCGGGCACGACATTGTCGCCCTGAACCGGGCCCGGGCCGGTCTGCTCTTCACCCGGCCCCGGCGGGAGCGTTGCAGGGCGCTTCTTGCTGCAGGCAGCAGTAGCAAGCAATGCCGTCGCAATGAGGATCGTGGTTGTCAGTCTGGCCATCTGATTTCTCCTTCGGTCAGTGGTCGTGTCGATATCGAGGCGTTTGAAACGGATCGGGCATCGACGGGTGGTACGCAAAAAATACAGGTCGAGGGTGTAACGTTCCTACGGCCGCAACGGTCCCCAGCCCGGATCGGATCCATCAAGCGGGGTCGGCACGCGGCGTTCGTTGACCCCGGTCAGGTCGACCGACCAGAGATCGGCCTTGCCCGCGCCGCCGCGGCCCTGACGATAGAACATCAGCACGCGGCCATTGGGCGACCAGCTCGGCCCTTCATCCTGCCAGTCGTCGGTCAGCAGCTTTTCGCCACCGCCCGACGGGCTCATGATCCCGATGCGGAAATTGCCGGCGATCTTGGTGAAGGCGATCAGGTCGCCGCGCGGGCTCCAGACCGGGGTCGCGTAGCGTCCGCTGCCGAACGAGATGCGCTGCTGGTTCGATCCGTCGGCATTCATGACATAGATTTGCTGCGCGCCCGAGCGGTCGCTTTCGAACGCGATCCGCCGGCCATCGGGCGAAAAGCTCGGTGCGGTGTCGATCCCCGGTGCGTCGGTCAGGCGCTGCGGCGAGCCGCCCGACGTCGCCACCTTGTAGAGATCGGTATTGCCGGCAACCGCCATCGAGAAGACGACGGAGCGGCCGTCGGGCGACACGCGCGGAGAGAAGGTCAGGCTGGGGTTGTTGACCAGCAGGCGCTGCTTGCCGGTGCCGATATCATAGACATAGATCGCCGGGCGATCGTTGAGATAGCTCATATAGACGATGGTCTGCTGATTGGGCGCGAAGCGCGGGGTCAGCACGATCGACTGGCCATTGGTCAGGAAGCGGTGATTGGCGCCGTCCTGGTCCATGATCGACAGGCGCTTGATGCGCTTGCCCTTGGGCCCGGTTTCCGAGACGTAGATCACGCGGCTGTCGAAATAGGGACCTTCGCCAGTCAACTTCGCATAGACCATGTCGGCGCATTTATGGCCGGCGCGGCGCCAATCGCCGGGCGGCACGACAAAGCCCTGCCGCACCAGCTCGTTGCGCGAAAACACGTCATAGAGATAGCAGCCGACGGTGAGCGTCCCATCGCCATTGGCGCGGATGAAGCCCTGCACCAGCGCCGATGCGTTCGCTCCGCCCCAATAATCGAACGCCGGCGCAGTCACTTCGGAAAAGGCGACGCTCTTCAGCCCGTTCGCCGCGATCGGCTTGAACAGCCCGCTGTTGCGCAGATCATTGGTGATGATCCCGGCAAGCTGGCGGCCAAGTTCGTCGGTGCGGCCGGCCGGCGTGTCGACCGGGGACGATGTCGGCATGACCGGAATGGCGATGCCGAGCGGCGCGGAAATGCCGCCGACGACATCGACGACCAGTTCGTCTGGCTGGCCGGGAGCAGCTTGGCCCGGCTGCGGTGCGGGCTGAACCGGCGGCGCGGTCTGCGCCAGCGCAGCGGTCGATCCGGAAAGCGCCAGCGCGAGCGCCAGTAATTTACTGTGGTGCATCATCGTCTTTCCTCACCCGGGTAGATTATAACGTAGGCTGAACGTCTTCCAGCCGCGAGGCACGTCGTATAGCTCGGCTGGCAGTCCGCGCAGCGGCGAACAGCCCATGAATGTGGCGATCGCGCTGCGGTCGACTGCATCGACATAACGGCCATTTTCATCATCGACGCCACTATGCGCCGTGATCGCCGGCCGCGCGGCGAGCGATCCGTCCTTGTTGAGCTGCAAACGAATCGTGACGCGAATACGCGATGCCCCCGGTCCCGGATTGACCTGGCGATCAGCGCACGGCTGTACTTGGCGTTTGATGGCGGAACCGATATCGGCAGCCGCCTGGGCGTTCATAGTCGCACCCGGCGGTGTTTCAGCCTTCGACGTCGACTTTGTCGCGGACAGCCCCTTGAGCGTTTCCTCCGATAAAGCGAAGCCACCCGGATTACGCCGGACGGCGTTCGGCTTGGTGCCGGTCGCTTTGACGGGACTGGGCGGCTTGACCGCCGCGGTGCTGGTCTTGGCCGGTGGGGTCTTGGCCTTGTCCGGCTTAGCCACCGGCTCCTTCTTGGGCGGCGGCGGGGCCTTGGGTGCCGGCTTGGGGGCCGGCGCAGGCTCAGGCTGCTTGGCCGGCGGCGTTGGCGCAGGCTCGGCCTCAGCCGCCTCGGGCGGTGCCGCTTCTTCGGGTGGCCCTTCTTCCGGTGCCTGCGACTGAGCCGGCGCTTCGGTCGCCGGCGGCGCCTGCGACTGCAATGCGACATCGTCGACCAGTGAAATGTCGATCGGCGTCACTTTGGGCGGCGATTTTGCCGGCCATAGCCAGCTGAGCGACAGCGCACCGAACAGCACGACATGCCCCAGGGCCGCGACGCCCAATCCGATTTTTTCGGTCCGTTCCATCAGGCCGTCCGTCCGGTCACTTGGTATCGTCGCCCACCGTCACCAGCGCGACGCGATTGAGCCCCGCCCGGTTGAGCTCCCCCATCACGCGCATGATGCGGCCATAGTTCAGCGTCTTGTCGGCGCGCAGGAAGACCTGTGGCGGTTGACCGGCTTCGGCCTTTTTGGCGATCTGCTGCAGCACATCGGGCAGGATCGCGTCGCTGATCTCGTCGTCATCGACGAACAGCTTGCCCTTGTCGTCGAGCGAGATCTGCACCGGCTTCTGGTCCTGCTCGAGCGGCTTGGCACGGCTGTCGGGCAGATTGACCGGCACGCCGGCCGTGAGCAGCGGAGCAGTGACCATGAAGATGATCAGGAGCACGAGCATCACATCGACCAATGGCGTGACGTTGATGTCCGCCATCGGAGCCCGCCGGCCACGACCGCGTTGCGAAGGGAGGTTGATCGACATCGCCTAGCGCCGCGCCTCGGTCTCGAGCTGGCGGCTCAGAGTCGCGTGGAAGCCGTCGGCAAAGCGGTTGAGCCGCGCCTCGATGCGGTTGATGCCATGGCTGAAGCGGTTGTACGCGATCACCGCGGGAATCGCCGCAAACAGGCCGATCGCGGTGGCGAACAACGCCTCGGCAATGCCCGGCGCGACCACCGCAAGCGACGTGCTTTGCTGCTGCGCGATGCCGGTGAAGCTGCGCATGATGCCCCACACCGTGCCGAACAGTCCGACGAACGGCGCGACCGAGCCGACTGTCGCGAGGATGTTGAGCCGATCGGACAATTTGTCGATCTCATGCGCCACCGACGCGCCCATCGCCGTCGCGAGCCGCTCGCGCGTGCCGCCGCGATCGACTGCACCGCTGGCGGTGGAGCGGCGCCATTCCGCCACGCCGCTGGAGAAGACCTTGGCGATCGGCAGGTCGCTATCGCCTTCGATGCGGTGAAAGGCATCGATATCTTCGGCCTTCCAGAAATCGCGCTCGAAGCGGTCGATCTTGGTGCGGGTTCGGCCGAGTTTCAGCGCGAAGCTGACGATGATGGTCCAGGTCCAGATGCTCGCGGCGAGCAGGCCGAGCATGACGAACTTCACCACCAGATCGGCCTGCAGGAACAGGGCGACGGGCGACATGGTCGCGGCGTCGGTATTTAAGAGTACGCTCATTATTTTCCTTCGTCCCCCGATTGAACCCAGACCAAGCGTTCGAACGCCTCGATCCATTGTTTCGGTTGCCGGCGCGGCCGCCCCGATGCCCCCACCAAAGCCGCCGTCACCTCTGCTGTGGTGAGTATCTCGGCACCGCGCATGACTCGTTGCTGAATATCCACCGATGCCGCGCGCACTTTTGCCACGCGCGATACAACGACCAGCGCGTCGTCGAGTTTCGCCGGCGCCTTGTAGCGGATGGCGAGTTCGGTGATCGCATATGCGCCCTCGCCAGCGTCATGCGCGCCGCGCTGATCGACTCCGACAAGGCGCAGCATGTCCGACCGGGCGCGTTCCATGAAGCGCAGATAGTTGGCGTGATAGACCACGCCAGACAGATCGGTGTCCTCGAAATAGACGCGGATCGGGAAGCGGTGCTCGGAACCGTCAAAGCGGCCGCCCACGGGCTGGTCGGCAATAGGCCGATCGGGGGGCCAATCGGGCGGCCGATCGGGCGGCTGGTCGGGATCATGCTCGGCCATCGCCCCGGTCGTAGCGAAGGGGAGCCGGGGAAGGAACCCCGTTTGCCCCGTCAAACGCTCCTTTTGCCCCTGCCCTGATCTCCGCCTGCAATCCATAGGGTCGCAGGACCAGCCGGCAGCGAGGATCGGCAGGTAGAAGCTAGGGCAGCCGGAAGATCGCGGGGTCGATCTCGATCCGGGGCGGCAGCCGCGTCGTAGTGCTGGAGGCGATGGCAATGATCGGGGCGAAGGCCTGGCGCTGATTCCGCCACGCATCATAGGCGCGGTAGAAATCGGTGAAGCTGGCGTCGAGTTCGGGCAGGCGTGCCGCAGCAAAGGCGGTGAAATCCGCAGACGGCACCGTTGCCGCCTCGGCCAGCAACCGCTCAGCCGTCGTGCATAAAGCAGGCTTGGCCGGCGCCAGGGCATAGTAATTGTAGAGCCGGGTCATCGCATCGTCATAGGAGTCGCGCCACGTCGCGCCGCCCGAGGCACGATATTCCGCTGCCAGCGACCGCTCCGCCTGGGCCAGGACCGTTTTCTGGCCGTTCAGCATCGCATTATAGCCGGCGATGATCGCGCCTTCCTCCGGGCCGCGACAGGCAAGTGCGGCGAAGTTCAGCCCGGCGCGCAAATGCCAGATGCTGGCGGCGGGCGAGAGGCCCTGATTGGGGGTGGGGTAACTGCCGTCGGACCGCATGACGGGGATCAGCATGCCGGGATGTGCACCGGCCGGCATTGCGATGCTCGAGGCCGGCGGCACCAGCGCTATCGGCGGCGGTGGCGGCGCCACTGCGACTTGCCGGCGCGCACAGCCCGACATCGCGGCGATCGCAAGCGGCAGCAACAGGACGCGGCACAGGCGTGTCATACAGGCTCTCCGTTGCCCCCCGGCCGGACAGCCATCGCCCGAAGATGGTTAAGATCGGGTTATCCTCATCGGACGTAAGGCATCACGGCGCGGGTCATGCGCGAGCCCGTCGCGCTAGCGGCGCAGTAGCCATGCGGTTTCGACACTGAGAAGGAGCGCGCCGGTATTGGTCCGGCAAGGGATGGCATGCCCGATCCTGTGTGATGGTAGAATCGCCGACAACGAGGAGGCGGCGGGGAGATATGTTACACCGGAATGTAACATATCTTTCCGGCGCGCGTCAATGAGATGTCCGTATAATTCACTATATATCAGGTACTTGATCGAAAACAGGCGCTGTCGGACGCAGAGTTACCGCTTCCCATGCAGCGTTTCGCCGCGCAGGCACATGCCGACGAACTTCGCGATCCTGGCGGTGCGGGTCTCGGGCTTCTTCGCCTCATGGATGCGATACAATATGGCGTAGCGGTTCGCGCCGGTCAGCGTGTCGAAAAAGGCGCGCGCCTGTGGTTCGGCATCCAGCACCGCAGCGAGGTCGTCGGGCACCTCGATCGTGCTTTGCGGTGCATAGGCCTTGTCCCAGCGGCCATCCGCTTTGGCCGCATCGAGCTCACGCTGTCCCGCCGGCGCAATCCGACCCGCGGCGATCAGCTCGGTTGCGCGGATGCAGTTCTTCTCCGACCATTTGCTCCGCGGCTTTCGCGGGGTGAAGCGGATCAGCCACCAGTCGGCGTCGAACGGGTTAAGCTGCCCATCGATCCAGCCATGGATCAGCGCACCGTCGATCGCCTGCGCCTTGCTGACGGAGGGAACGCCGCTGCTCGCCTTGGCGAATTTGAGCCACACGCCTTTCGATGTGCGCGGCTGCGCGCCAAGCCATGCCTCCCATGCCGCAGCATCGGCGAAAGGAAGGATCGGCAGGCCGGCGCGCTCGGTCTCCATTCAGGCTGCCCGCTTCTCCAGCGCATGCGCCGCCTCGGCCATCAAGGTCGCGATGATCTCGGCGACCGGTTCTTCCTTCGTCACCATGCCGACCGACTGGCCGGCCATCATCGAGCCATGCTCGACATCGCCATCGATCACCGCGCGGCGCAGCGCCCCGGCCCAATAATGCTCGATCTGCAGCTGCGCCTCGCCCATCGCGACCGCGCCTTCGTCGAGCAATTGCGCGACTTCGCGCTGCTTGGCGGTGAACAGTTCGCTCGAGGCGTTCTTCAGCGCGCGCACCGGGATCACCGGCAAGCGCGGGTCGATCTGCACGCTGGCGATCGCATCGCGCGCCGAGGCACGGATAAAGGCTTTCTTGAAATTGGCGTGGGCGATGCTTTCAGTGGCGCAGACGAAGCGCGTGCCAAGCTGCACCCCGGCTGCACCCATATCGAGATAGGCGGCGATCGCTTCCCCCGACCGATGCCGCCGGCGACGAACACCGGCACCTGCTCGGCGACCTCGGGCAGAATCTCCTGCGCCAGCACGCTGGTCGAGACCGGGCCGATATGCCCGCCCGCTTCCATACCCTCGACGACCAGCGCATCGACGCCCGAGCGGATCAGCTTCTTCGCAAGGCTGAGCGCGGGGGCGAAGCAGATCAGCTTTGCGCCATTCTGCTTGATCGCATCGATGCTGCCGGTCGGCGGCAAACCGCCGGCGAGCACGACATGGCTGACCCTGTGGTTGTTGCAGACCTCGATCAGGTCGAACAGGCCGGGATGCATGGTGATCAGGTTTACGCCGAACGGCTTGTCGGTCAGCGCCTTGGTGCCGGCAATCTCAGCATCGAGCAGTTCGGGGGTCATCGCGCCGCACGCGATCAGCCCGAAGCCGCCGGCATTGGACATGGCGGAGACGAGATTACGCTCGCTCACCCAGGACATGGCACCGCACAGGATCGCGACCTCGCTGCCCAGGAAGGCGGCGCCCCGCGCCATGCGCCGCTGCAGGCGCTCAGCGCCGATCGAAGTTATCTGATTCATGGCGGGGGCTTAGGGTCCGTCGCCAATTATCGCAACTCGGGGCGATGATCGGGGATGAAGCAATGCCTAGAGTCTTGGTTCGTTCGATCCTGAGGTCGTGCCGGAAAAGGGCTCACGCACAACCGATAGTCTGTTCTTTCGTGACGGCATATCCGGTTGTGGTGGAACGCAATTATTTGGAGGATAGCATACGGTCATGAATGACCGACATGTGAAGACAGCCGCATTTGAGCCAATTAATGACGGTTATGTCTATTACGAGAGCGCGTGGGCCAAAGGTATCCGAGTCACCGCCGATGAACGCGAGCTATACCTGTCCGGCGCACATATCGACTGGCTGCGGGCGATCGTGGGTCGAGACAAGTCGAGGCCCCGGCGGCCTTATTGGCGGGGCGTGAAGCGAATGGCACTCGCGATGTTGCTGGGATTTGATCCCGACGAAAGAAGAGCCTCCGCTGGCAATTAATAGCCATTTGAACGTCCGAATGGGTCGGAAACCTTCAAAGATGAGCCAAGCGCGCGACCGCTACATTCTGAATCAGGTCAGGCCGCGTCCTCGGCGTCGAGCCCGTACGCCGTGTGCAGCACGCGCACCGCTAGTTCGGTATAATCCTCCTCGATCAACACGCTGACCTTGATCTCCGAGGTGGTGATCGCCTGGATATTGATGCCGCGCTCGCCCAGTGTCTTGAACATGGTCGAGGCGACGCCCGCATGACTGCGCATGCCCACGCCGACAACCGAGATCTTGGCGACGCGCGTGTCATGGACCAGCTGCACATAGCCGATATCGCCCTGCGCCTTGCCCAGCACGTCGAGCGACTTGGCGAGGTCGGCCGAAGGGACGGTGAAGGTCACGTCGGTCGACCCGGTCGAATGCGCGACGTTCTGCACGATCATGTCGACATTGATATTGGCGTCGGCAAGCGGCGAGAAGATCGACGCGACCGAGCCGGGCCGGTCGGGCACCGCGGTCAGCGTGATCTTCGCTTCGTTCTTGTCGTGCGCGATACCGGTGATGAGCTGCCGTTCCATGGTTCCCAATTCCTCTTCACTGACGATCAGCGTGCCAGGCTCCGCGCTGCCGAGCGGCGCGTCGTCGTCGACGAACGACGACAGTACCTGCACACGGACATTTTCCTTCATCGCCAGACCGACCGAGCGCGTCTGCAGCACTTTCGCGCCGACGCTCGCCAGTTCCAGCATCTCCTCATAGGTCACGCGCTTCAGTTTCCGCGCGCGCGGTACGATCCTTGGGTCGGTCGTGTAAACGCCATCGACATCGGTATAGATGTCGCAGCGATCCGCGCCCATCGCCGCCGCCATCGCCACTGCCGAGGTATCCGATCCGCCGCGGCCAAGCGTGGTCACGCGCTCGCCCGCCGCGACACCCTGGAAGCCGGGGATCACCGCGACTTCACCGCGCGCGAGCGATTCGTTGAGCCGGCTCGTCTCGATCTCGCCGATGCGCGCCGAGGCATGGCCGTCCGAGGTGCGGATCGGCAATTGCCAGCCAAGCCAGCTGCGCGCCGGCACGCCGATCGCCTGCAGCGCGATCGCCAGCAGCCCGCTGGTCACCTGTTCGCCCGACGAAACGACCACATCATATTCATGCGGATCGTACAGCGACGAGGCCTCGCGGCAGAAATTGACCAGCCGGTCGGTCTCCCCCGCCATCGCCGAGACGACCACGGCAACCTGGTTACCGGCCTCGACCTCGCGCTTGATGCGTGCGGCGACGGTGCGGATGCGTTCGATACCGGCCATCGAGGTGCCGCCGAATTTCATCACGATACGAGGTGAGTGATCGGACATGGAAGGTCGGGAAGTCCTTGGGCTGCGGAGGGGTGCTGATAGGAACCAGCCATGGCAAACGCAAGCGCACCCGTAACGACGCCCGCAAACATCTATGCAGTGACGATCGACCCGGCCGAAGCCGCGCATTTCGGCGCAATGGCAGCGGAATGGTGGGACCCCAAGGGATCGTCGGCGATGCTGCACAAGCTCAACCCGGTACGGCTCGGCTATCTGCGCGAGCAGGTGAACCGGCACTGGCAGATCGACGAGGCCAGCTTCACCCCGCTCGCCGGCAAGCGCGCGCTCGATGTCGGATGCGGCGCGGGGCTGCTGTGCGAGCCGCTTGCGCGGCTCGGCGCGGCGGTCACCGGGCTCGATGCCGCACCCGAGAATATCGCCGCCGCCGCCGCTCATGCGGCGCTGTCGGGGTTGGCGATCGACTATCGCGCCGGCAGCGTCGAATCGTTGCAGGGCGAACGATTCGACCTGGTCACCTCGCTTGAGGTGATCGAGCATGTCAGCGATCCGGCCGGCTTCGTTGCCGGCCTGGCCCGCGCACTGGCGCCGGGCGGGCTGCTGATCCTGTCGACCCCCAACCGCACCGCGCTATCGCGTCTCGCCATGATCACGGTGGCGGAGGGCATGGGGCAAATCCCGCGCGGCACGCATGACTGGAACAAGTTCCTGACCCCGGACGAGCTGACCGCCCTGGTCGAGGCGGCCGGCTTGACGCTGGTCGATACGCGGGGCTTGAGCTTCTCGGTCGCCAAGGGCTTCGTGCTCAGCGACGACCGGAAGCTGGATTATTTCGTAACCGCAGTGCGGGCCTGATCCTTCCCGCCGCGACGAGAAGGATCCGGTCGCCCTATACCAGATCGCATTGATCCTGACCCTATCCCTGCCGCTTCCCCGGCTTTCGCCGGGGGAAGCCAATCGAAAATGAGTCTCGATCAACGCGCTTTGGTATTGGCGGCTCAATTATCCTCCAGCTCGCAGCTCGACACTTCGCCGACACCGTCGTTGAACGCCTCGATAAAGTCCTTCGCGTCATCGGCCACGTCAGCGGGCTTGCTCTTGAGCGTCTGCGCAAAGGTCCGGCCCGTGCCGATCATCGAATTGACCTTGTCGACATAGCGCTGGCAGTCGGACGACAGCGACCCGGCACCGGTTTTCGGGGCCTTGCCGACGAAGCCCGCCAGCGATGCATTGACCTCGCCGAGCCTGGTCAGGCTCGCGGTGAAGGCGCTGGTATCGTCGCCCGGCGCATTGATCTTGTCGAATTCGCGTGTCGCCCCGCGCGCGGCCAGGGTGACGGTCAGCTTGTGGAACTGCAACGAGTCCGGCTTGGCTTTGGCCAGCGCCGCCTGATCGCGCTGCAGTTCATAGGCTGCGGTCGTATCGGCGAATTGCTGCTGCGCATCGCGTGCCGCGGCCAGCGCCGCCAGATAGCGCGGCGCGATCTCCCGCCCTTTCTTGCCGCCATCGACCGTATATTCCTTGGCCGACACATAGGTGTTCAGTTCCGTGTTGACCGTATCGAGCTGAGTCAGCACCGGGATGAGCGCCTTGGCCTTTTCATCCACGCCGGGAATGGTGGCGTTCATCTTCTGCGCTTCGTCCAGCCGGCTGATGATATGATCGACGCCGATATTCATCATGTACATTTCAGTGAGCGGGGCGCTGTTCTTCAGTTGCGGATTGAGGCGTTCGAAATAGGCGATGCGCTCCTCGAACTTGCCCGAATCGATCAGCATGTTCATCGCCTTGACATAGGTGTTGAACTTCTTCTGAGCCTCCTGGTCGCCGAGCTGTTTTCCGCCGGCATCACCGGCCTGCATCGCCTGATTGCCACCGCTGCTCTTGTCGTTGCAGGCGGCCGTCGCGAGCAGCGCCATGCCGGCCAGACCGCCACAAAGACCTTTGTAGAACACACCTTGTTTCTGAATACCCACACGCAACTCCCGTCACCGTTGAAAGCCGGCCGCACCCGCGCGGATCGAGTCATCTCGATCGGCGTCGGGTGAGACCGTCTCCCTCAACGCACATTACGGCAAACGGGTGCAAGAGGATGGCAGATGCCTGGAACGATCACGCCATCACGTTCCGGCCGCGCGTCACCGTCGTGCTGTGGCCGACCACGCCGCCGGCCGATTTGGTCTTCACGCTGTCGACCATCACCCAGTCATTGCTCACCCGATCGGGTGTCAGCGTCATCGCCATATAGCCGCGCCGCGAGGTGTCGCACCATTTCAGCTCGCGATTGGCCCTGACCAGCCCCGCCGCGACGATCTTCGGATCGGCGGTCAGTGCGGATTCATAGCCGCCCGAGGTGACCGAATGCCCGGCGAACTCCACGCCCGCAGGCTTGCCGTCCTGCGCCAGGTCGAATGCCCAGGCATTATGGCTGTCGCCGGAAATGACCACCAGGTTCGCGCCAGCGCCTTGCGCGCCCTTCAGGAAGCGCGCACGCGCCGCCGGATAACCGCCCCAATTATCGAGGTTGGACGGCAGGCCGGCCTTTGCCGCCGCCAGGCCTTCATTGATATAGCCGCGCACATAGGACGGCGCGTCCGGCGAGAGCCAGTCGAGTGCATCGGGCGGCGTCATCGTCTCGCCCATGATCGTGCCGAAGCCGACCACTTGCCATTTCTGCCCTGTCTTGACCGACTGGCGCACACCGTGATCGAGCCAATATTCCTGTTGCGTGCCCATCATCGTCGCACCCGGATCCATCCACGCCCCGTTGCGGAAATCGACCAGCGCCCGGGCCGGGTCCGCCCCCTTCAGCAACGGTTCGAGATCGGGCTGTTTGGTGCGTCCCAGCAACCGCGTTTCGGTGCGGAACAGAGTCGCCAGCGTGCCGATGTCATAGGCTTTCCACGGCTCGTCGGAGACCGGCATCCATTCGCGATAGGCCTGGATCGATGCGGCGCGGCGGTCGTTCCAGTCGCCTTCGCCCGGCTGATGATTCTGTGCCCCGCCTTCCCAGCTGTCATTGGCGGATTCATGATCGTCCCATTGCACGATCATCGGATGCTTCGCGTGGAGTGCCTGCAGATCGGGATCGGCACGGTAGCTGCCATAGCGCAGCCGATAGTCGGCGAGATGGAGGATTTCGCTTGCCGGGAGGGGCAGGCGGTTGCCGACCGTGTCCTTGAGCGAGGGATAATCGCCCGGCTTATATTCATAGAAATAGTCGCCGAGATGGATGGTGAGATCGAGATCGTCACGCGCCACGGCATGGGCGTACGCGTTGAAATAGCCGAATGCGAGGTTCGAGCAGGAGAAGATCGCCGCGCGGAACCGTGCCACCTGGCCCTCGGGCAGGGTCTTGGTGCGGCCGACCGGCGAGATGCCGCCGTCAGGCGCAACGAAGCGGTAGTGATAGGCGGTGCCGGGCTTCAGTCCCGCAACGGTGATCTTTGCGGTATGGTCCCGCCACGGACCGGTGATCTGTACCCCACCGCTCACCACCTTTGCGAAATCCGCCGTGGTCGACACCTCCGCCTTGAGTTCGACCGCGCCGCCATCGGCGGGGACATAGCGCGTCCAGAGCAGCATCGAATCGCTTGCCGGCTCGCCGCTCGCGACCGAATGGGTGAAGCCGCGCGCGGTGGCGAGCGCCGCAGTCTGGGCAAAGCCCGGAATCGCATAAGCGCCCAGCCCCAATGCGCCCGTCAGGACCAGTGAACGGCGATCGATCGTGAATTCCATGGCGACCCTCTTCTCTTTGCCGGCGTCTGATGCGCCGCGGATATGGCGGGTTCGTGACAGTCCGGGCCTTTCCGTGACAGGCCGCCCCGCGCTGGGTAAGGCTGCGCCAGTCCACTCTGAAACGAAAGAGCCATGCCTCCCAGTCCGGTTTCACCCCTGATGTCCGCGCGCGCATGGCTTGGCGCGGCGGCGCTGATCCTCGTGCTGCTGGCGCTGGCGCGGCCGCTCGATCACGACGAGAGCCAATATGTCGCCGCGGCGGTGCTGACCGCGCACGGCAATCTTCCCTATCGCGACTTCGCCTATCTGCAGGTGCCGTTGCAGCCGATGCTGTTTGCGCCGCTCGCCTGGCTGTTGGGAGACTGGGCCTGGCCTGGCCTGCGGGTCGTCAATGCGTTGCTCGGCACAGCCGCGATCGCCTTTGTCTATCGCGCCGCGCGCGAGGGCGGCGCGGCGGCCGGCCCGGCGTTGCTGGGCGCCGGCCTGTTCGCCTGCACCGACATCCTGTTGTTCAGCATCGGCACTGCGCGCAACGATGCGCTGCCGGTCGCCCTGCTCGCCGCCGCCTTGCCGCTGGTGATTCGCACTGCCAACGATCGCGGCACATGCTGGAGCGCCTTGCTCGCCGGAGCGCTGCTGGCGGCGGCCGCGGCGGCAAAGATCTCCTATGCGCTGCCGGCAGCCGCTTATGGCATCTATGTGCTTTTCGATCGCCGTCATCGCCCACTCTGGGTTGCGGCGGGTTCCCTGCCGATCATCCTGTTCGTGGCGGCCAGTTTCAGCTGGAATCCGCACGGCTTCATGTTCGGCGTGTTCGAATTCCCCGCTTTTGCCCCAGGCGATTATTATCGCGACCGGCCGTGGAAGATGTCCTGGCTGGCCAAGCTGCTCGACACGCTCAAATTCCTCGCGCTCGGCCCGGCACTGATCGGATTGCTGCTGACCAGCCGGGTGCGCTGGAGAGGGAAATGGGGGCGCGCGCGATCGGGGCGGGCGATCGACTGGATGCTCTGGGCGGGGATCATCGCCGCGCTTCTTCCCTTCCCGACCTGGCGGCAATATCTGCTGCCGATCCTGCCGCCATTGTTCGTGCGCCTCGCGATCGGCTGGCACGCCAGCCCGCCCGGACGACGGACGCGGATCGCGCTGGTGGTATTCGCCTGTGCCGGTCTTGCCCCGTCGGTCGAGGCGCTTGCCCGCGCGGTACTGGGCGTGCCGATGATCGAGGCGATACGGCAGGGCAAGGCAATTCGCGCGGCAATGGATACGGGCGCGGTGACCGGCCCGGTCGCGACGCTCTCACCGCAATTCCTGCCGGCGACGGGGCGGCTGCCCGACACGCGCTTTGCCACGGGTCCTTTCTATTTCCGCAGCCGTCATCTGCTTGGCCTGAAGATCGAAGCGGTGGATCGATTCATTTCGCGCGACACGCTGGCTGCGCATTTCGCTCGCCCACCCGCGGCCATCCTGATCGGCGGCGAGAGCAAATGGACCAGCGGCGACGCCGTACTGGATCAGGCGCTTGAAGATTGGGCAAAGCGCAATGGCTGGCGGTCGATTCCTGTGACAGGTGGCCGCTTCCGGCTCTACATACCGCCTTCTCTCCATTCGCCCTGAGCCTGTCGAAGGGCCGTCCTTGTTGCGACGAAAGAGAGAACGGTGCTTCGACAAGCTCAGCACGAACGGAAGCTGAGTCAGGCGGCCTTGAGGATACCGCCTGCGCGCTTGGCCGCGACCAGCCCGGCATAATAGGCCATCAGTTCCTCAGTATGCTCGCGGTCGCTGCGCACCTTGCCGGCCGCCACCACCGCCGCGCGGCGCACCAGCTTGCGGTCGCGCGCATAGAAACGCTCGATCGCCGCAGCACAGGCCGCCGCGTCGCGCGCGGTGTAGAGTTCCGACGCCAGCGGATCGGCGATCTCGGCACAGCCGCCGGTGTCGGGCGCGATCAGCGGCAGGCCGGCGGCCATCGCCTCCGACGCGACCAGCCCGAACGGTTCGGCCTCCGATCCATGGACCAGCGCATCACAGCTCGCCATGATCCGGGCGAGCCGCTCGCGATCATAGACCGGGCGGAACATGCGGATATGCGGGCTGCCCGCAATGGTCTTTTCGATCTTGCGGCTGGCAACGCCAGTGCCGAGCAGGATCATGCCGACCGGAATGTTCGATCCCGCGCGCGCGACCGCGTCGGCGACCAATTGCCAGCGCTTTTCCGGGTGATGCCGGCCGAGCCCGAGCAGCAGCAATCCTTCGGGCGGCAGATCGCACTGCGCGAGCAAGGCACGACGCAGCTTCTCGTCACGGAAATCGGGGGAGAAGTGGCTGCGCTCGATCCCGAGCGGCATCGCGGCATCGATCCGTACCCCGCGCGCCTTCAAGCGCTTTTCGAGTGCCGGCCCGTTGGTGACGACCGCATCATAATTGTCGAGAAAGCGGCTCATGTAACGACTGTACCAGGCAAAGGCGCGCTCGATCCGGTCGTGCGGCGCGAGGCCCTCGAACCAGCGCAGCGCATAGGCCGCGACATTATCGTTATGCATGAAGAACACCTTGGCGGCGTCATGCCCGGGCTGGGGCTGCCACTGACCGACGATCCAGGCCGGACGCCAGGGCGACGACGCCTCGACCAGATCGGGCTTTAACTCGTCGAGCAGCCGGAGGATCGGATCGGCATCCCAGAACAGCCCGTAATTGCTGTCGAACGGCAGGCGCGATGCCTTGACGTAGATAATCTTGCCGCCGCCGGGGCGCTCCTCGACGAGGTTTTCGCGGCCCGCGGCAATGACGATCAGTTCATGGCCCAGATCGGCCATGATGCCCATCTTGCGGTCGATATAGGTGCGCACCCCGCCGCCGGTCGGCGAGTAGAACTCGTTGACGTCGACGATGCGCATCGGCTCAATCGCCCTTCATTGGCGCAAAACCACCGAGGCCGCGCAGGTATTGCGCGCGAATCTCGGTCGTCACCACGCCGTTGGGCACGTTGATCACCGCCTGTGGCAGTTTCGGGCGCGACCGGCCGAGCTTCTGGTTGCTCGGAAAGCCCGCTCCGTCGGACCAGAAGTCGAACTTGTTCTTGCCGTCGCGATTATGCGTGAAGAGCAGGGCGTAGCGGCCCGGGCGCGGCGCCCTGATGCACACCGACACCGCACCCGATTGCGGTGTCGCCACGCGCACGCGGCGAAAGAACTTGCCCTGCTTGATCAGGTCGCGATCGTCCTTGAGGAAATCCTCCTCCGTCGCGGGATAGAGTTCGAGCTTGAGCTCGCCGATGCGATCCTTGAGACCGATGATATTGGCGCGAATCGCCGGACCGCCGCCGGCGATACAAGCCGCGGCATCGCTGCCGATCACGCTCGCCTGCGCATCCGCGTCGATCGCCGGAAAGGCGGCCGCTGCCACGCCGAGCGCGGTCAATACGACTGCCAGTTGCGACTTCATATCTTCTTCCTCACCAGGCCGTACAAGCCGAACGATCCGATCAGAACGACATGGATCAGCAGGGTCAACGCCGCGCTGAATGCCACCAGTTCCGACAGGGCCTGATCCTGGCCGATGAATATGATCGCGAAGTTGGCGAAAAGAAGGTCTTTGTTCGGCACCAGTGGCAGGCGCGACACCAGCAGGCGAGCGGCGGCGAGGAACAGCCACATCCAGATCGATACCGTCGGCAGGGCGAAATGCCAGGCCAGCGCGATCAGGACCGAGCCCGCGGTCAAGCGGAGGCAATGGATCATGAAGACCCACCACAGGGTCTTGCGCGGCAGCGAAAAGACTTTTTTGGAAAAGATCAGGAAGGGCAGCGAAATTGCGAATACGACCGCCGCCGAGCCGCCCAGCGTCTGCAGTTGCGCTTCGCTGAGCAGATTGATGCCGAGCGGCAGGGCCAGCGCGATCATCAGCAAGGTGATGCCGTTGCCGGCGATCGCCGACAGGATGGTGACGTCCTTCACCGCACCGAACGGCGCTGCAATCATCTGCGCACGCTGCCGCGCCCAGGTATAGAAATAGGCATCGCCAGAATAGCCGATCACCACTTCGTTCGCGATCCGCTTCTTGAGCAGTGCGGCATAGCCTTGCCCGATCGGAATCCCCCATAATTTGCGGAAGATGATCAGATCGCCGGTCGGCGGCGACATGTAGAGCAAGCCGAAAAACAGATAGAATAAGGGGCTCGCGGGGACCATCCGGCTCAGCCCGGCCAGCCCGGACCCGAACAGTTCGTGACCCAGGCCGATGACCATTGCCACCGTCAGTATCGCGCCGATGATCGTCGGCCAGCGGCTCTTGATCGTCTGAAGCGGCTCAAGCCCCGCAAGGTCGGGGGCAAGCGGCAGGGAAGCCTCGGCGATGCTCGTGCTCATGGAAGCTCCACTGGTGGGGATGGTCACTGAGGAAAACGTCCGCTGTTATCGCACAGTTCCAAGACGGAGCACTGCGCGCATAGCCGTATAATTGCCGCACCGCAACATGGGATGCGGCAGAGCGAAATCAAGCAGGGGTCCAATGGGGATTTCCTTTGACGCCCGGCAGCGTCTCGGGAAGTGTCCCGGTTCATGCCCGTCTCCTCGTCCGCCACCGCCCGACACATATTGACCTATGCCCAGTCCTGGCGCGGCGGCGGCGTGGAGCGCGTGCAATTACGACTGCTGCGCGATTGGATCGCGGCGGGACGACGCGTGACATTGCTGATCGGCGATCCGAGCGGCCCGCTCGCCGCCGAGGTACCGGACGGGGTCGAGACGATCGCACTCGGATCGGCCAGATATCGACATCTGTTGGCCGCCGTGCCGCACCAGGTTGCGCGGTTGCGGCCCGACCTGATCTTTTGCCCCGGCAATCATTATACCAGCATCGCCGCCGCGACCCGGCTGCGGCTCGGCCGTGCTTGCCCGGCGATCGTCGCAAAAGTCTCGAATGCACTGGTCCGGCCGGACCAGCATTTCCCCGTCGCGCAAGGCTATCGTGCGTGGCTGCGGCTGCATCCCCGCTTCATCACCCATGTCGTGGCGATGACATCGGCAATGGCCGGCGAAGCTGCCGTCGCGATGGGCATGCCCGCCGGCCGGATCAGCGTCATCCCCAACCCTCCGGCCCGCGCGATACCGGGCGCGGTCATGCCTGGCTTGCCCGACGGCCGCTTCCTGCTCGGCGTCGGCCGGCTCGAGCCTCAAAAGCGTTGGGAGCGGTTGATCGACGCCATGCCGCACTTGGCCGACCCGGCGATTGCGCTCGTCATTCTTGGCGAAGGCGGTCAGCGGCCGGCGCTGGAGGCACGGATCGCGGCGCTTGGCCTGGGCGATCGCATCAGCCTGCCCGGCCATGCCGCCGATCCGCTCCCCGTCATCGCGCGCGCGACGGTGGCGGCGTTGGTCTCGGATTTCGAAGGCGTGCCGGGCGTGCTGCGTGAGGCGCTGGCGCTGGGCACACCGGTCGTCACGACCGACTCGACCGTCGCTGTGCACGAAATCGTGACCGGCCCGACGCTTGGCACGATCGTACCGGCGGGCGATGCGGCGGCGTTGATTGCGGCGCTCGACCACTGGCTCGCGCCGGGCCGCGCCCGCCCCGCTCCGGTGCCGCAGCCGGGAGAGGCTGCCGGTGAAGAGTATCTGGCACTGTTCGACGGGCTGGTCGGACGATAGTCCTCAGGCGGTCGGCCTGACCCGATCCGGATGCGCCGCCGCGATCTCCGGCACGGCCGCTGCCGCCGCATCCGCCGCGACCAGTTTCGGATAGACTGCAAGATCCATCTCCAGCCGCCGCGCATTGTACATCTGCGGCACCAGGCAGATATCGGCGAGATTGGGCGCCTCGCCACCGAGGAACGGCCCGTCCCCTGCCATCCGTTCGAGCGCGTCGAATCCCTCGTAAATCCAGTGTCGGTACCAGTCGTCGCGCGCGGCCTGGTCGGCGCCGAACTGGCTTTGCAGCCGCTTCATCACGCGCAGATTGTCGACCGGATGAATATCGGCGGCGATGACCAGCGCCTGGGCCAGCACATGCGACCGCGCCAGCGGGTCGCGCGGCACCAGCGGCGGATCGGGCCGGGTCGCGTCGAGATAGTCGATGATCGCAAGACTTTGCGTCAGCACTGCGCCGTCGATTTCCAGCGTCGGGACGAACCCTTGCGGGTTGCGCGCGAGATGCTCGGGCGCCCGTTGCAGCCCTTCGAGCAGGGCGATGTCGTGGCGCTCATAGGCGATCTGCTTCAGTTCGAGCGCGATGCGCACCCGATAGGAGGCAGAGGACCGCCAATAATCGTGCAGCAGGATCATGCCACTGTCGCTCCTGCCGCCTCCGCATCCTCCTCGTCGGAGCGCTCGGAGCTGCGTTCGAGCGCGACCTTGATCATCGCCGTCATCGGATCGGCCAGCGCCAGCCCCATCACGCCAAACAGCGCGCTGGCGAGGATCTGTGCACCCAGCGTCAGTGCCGGCGGCAGGTCGACGGTGCGCTTGGCAACCATCGGAATGACGACATAGCCATCGAAGGTCTGTACCGCGAAATAGGTGAAGATCGCCCACAGCCCGGTATCCACCCCGGCGCTGAAGCCGACCGAGACCATCAGCACGCCGCTGACGAACGCGCCGATATTGGGGATGAAGGCAAGAATGCCGGTGATGATGCCGAGCAGCATCGCCATCGGCACGCCGCCGAGCGCCAGCACGATCCAGGTCAGCACGCCTTCGAACGCCATGCCGGCGAGCCGCCCGGCAAGCAGGCGGCGCATCGTCACGCCCATGCGCTGCAGCGTGATGGCGAACTCGCGGCGACTGTCCATCGGGATCATCCACTGCACGCCGCGTTCATAGACTCTCGGGTCCATCGCCAGAAACAGGCCAATGATCAGCACCATGAACAGGCTGGTCAGTGCGCCCGCCGCCGTGCCGACAAAGGATGTGAGCCGGCCGACCGACCCCATCGCCTGTTGCAGGATGCTATTGAGGTCGGAACGCCCGGGCATGATGCCCATTTCCGACAGCCAATGGGTGACGCGATTAAACTGTTCGATCAGAGTCGATTGCAGCTGCGTGACTTGCTGCACGACCTGCACGCCGGTCAGGTAGAATGTCCCGCCGAGAAAGGCGACGGTCAGCACGACGACGATCATCAACCGCCAGCCGCGCCCGATCTTGAGCACCCGGCCGAGCAAGCGCACACCGCCATCGAGCATCGACGCGAACACCAGCCCGGCGAAGATGATCAGCAAGGGCTGAATCAGCAGGACGACCAGCGCCATCGCCGCGGCAAGACTCAACCAGACGGTCGCACGCTTCAGTTCCGCGCGGATGATCGGATCGCGCACCTCATGCGGGCTGGCACCGGTGACGAGTTCGATGCCGTCACGAGGGCGCTGATCGGTCATTTCTTTTCTTCCCGCGGATGCAGCGACGTGCCGGCGCGGCCCGACCGCAGCGACCCCCACCAGGTCAGGGGGTTCCAGGTCGCCGCGCCATCGAGCGAGAAGGTGATGAATTCGGCACGACCGCCGACATATTCCCACGGCACCGGGCCGCCGAGACCGAGGTCGGGCTCGCCGAGCCGGAAGCGGCTGTCCGAACTACGGTCGCGATTGTCGCCCATCAGGAAGACATGTTTGTCGGGGATGGTGATCGGGCCGTAATTGTCCCCCGGGCTGTCGGGCTGCAGGTCGACCGTCTCATAGCTGCGGCCATTGGGCAAAGTCTCGGTGACAAGCGGCAGACGGCAGAAGCTCGTGCCGTCCTTGTCGGTCTCGAGCGCGCCAGGATATTGGCCCGGGTCGCAGGTCGCGTTGGGATCGACCGGAATGCGCGCCTCATGCAGCGGCCCGCGCTTGATCGCGACGCCGTTCAGAAACACCACGCCGCCACGCACCTGCAGCCGGTCGCCGGGCAGACCGATGATGCGCTTGATATAGTCGGTCTTGGTTCCCGGCGGCGTGACGATGACGACATCGCCACGCTCCGGCATGCGACCGAACAGCCGGCCATGGAAAAAGGGCAGCAAATGAAAGGTCGGCGACACGAACGACCAGCCATAGGGATATTTGGTCACTACCAGCCGGTCGCCGACGAGCAGGCCCGGCAGCATCGATTCGGACGGGATATAGAAGGGTTTGGCGATGAAGCTGTGAAAGCCGAGCACCGCCAGCACCAGCCAGACAATGCCCTTGGCCTCATCCCACCAGCTGGTACGCGGCTTGCCGGCCTTTGACGGCGGCTCCGTTCCGGCCTCTTCCGCTATCGGCTGGTTTGCGTCCAACGCCAAATCCTCGGCCGCCATTACTCTTCCTTGCCATTATCGTGTTTGATCGCAATGGCCTCGATGATCACAAAGGCCTGCGCCCAGGGATGATCGTCGGTCATCGTCAAATGTACTGCCGCGACGTGGCCCGCAGGGGTTAACGCGTCAAGTCTCGCCTTGGCCCCGCCGGTCAGCGCGAGCGTCGGCGCGCCCGACCGCGCGTTGACCACGCCGATATCCTTCATGAACACCCCGGCCTTGAAGCCGGTACCGACCGCCTTGGAAAAGGCCTCCTTGGCGGCGAAGCGCTTGGCCAGCGTTCCGGCCTTGGTGAAGGGACGGCGCGCTGCTTTGGCCCGCTCGACCTCCGTGAACACGCGCAATTCGAAGCGCTCGCCGAACCGGTCGAGCGACGCCTGGATCCGCTCGATGCTGCACAGGTCGGAACCAAGACCGATGATCATCCTCTTGTTCCTCTTCGGGACGAGGGAGGATCGAGCAGGCCGCTCACCGGGCCACGTCCATCGCCGCGCGCATGGTGCGGACCGCCTCGCCCAGCCCGACGAACATCGCCTCGCCGACCAGGAAATGGCCGATATTCAGTTCGCGCACCTGCCGGATCGCGGCGATCGGGGCGACATTGTCATAGGTCAGGCCGTGGCCGGCATGAACCTCGATCCCATTCTTCGCCGCCAGCGCAGCGGCGTCCGCCAGGCGGCGCAATTCCTCGGTCTGCGCTTCCCCGCTCAGTTCGGCATAGCGCCCGGTGTGCAACTCGACGACCGGCGCGCCGAGCTTGAGCGCGGCGTCGATCTGCCGCGCATCTGGTTCGATGAACAGGCTGACCCGGATGTTCGCGTTTCTGAGGCTCGCGACCAGCGGCGCAAGATGATTGTGCTGGCCGGCCGCGTCGAGCCCGCCTTCGGTGGTGCGCTCCTCGCGCTTTTCAGGCACGATGCAGGCGGCATGCGGCCGGTGGCGCAGCGCGATCGCCAGCATCTCGTCGGTCGCGGCCATTTCCAGATTGAGCGGGATGGCCAGCGCATCGGATAACCGCGCGATATCATCATCGGTGATGTGCCGCCGATCCTCGCGCAGATGCGCCGTGATCCCGTCCGCGCCTGCATCCGCCGCAAGCAATGCCGCGCGCACCGGATCGGGATAGCCCGCGCCGCGCGCATTCCTGACGGTCGCGACATGGTCGATATTGACCCCCAGACGGAGATGATCGGTCATGCCGCGCGGCTTCCAGGCTTGATCGCCGTGATCGCCGCCAGCTCCGGGGGCAGCGCGTCGGCGGCATAAGTGGGCACCTCGAGCCGGATCAGCGGGAAGAAGGGCACGCCGAGATCGGCGGCACCATTCGACCGATCGACCAGCGCGGCCGCCGCAACGGTCACGCCGCCGGCCCGGCCGATCGCGGCGATCGCCTCGCGCGACGAGAGACCGGTGGTCACCACATCTTCCATCATCAGCACGCGTGTGCCGGGCGCAAGGCGGAATCCGCGGCGCAGTCCGAACACGCCCTCGGGCCGTTCGAGGAACATCGCCTCGACGCCCAGCGCGCGCGCCATCTCATGACCGGCGATCACCCCGCCCATCGCCGGCGAAACCACCGCTTGAATCGATTCGCGAACATCGTCAGGGAGTTGCGCTGCAACCGCTTCGGCCAGTCGCGCGCCGCGCGCCGGATCCATCAGGACGCGCGCGCATTGCAGATAGCGCGATGAACGCAAACCCGACGATAAAATGAAGTGCCCCTCGAGCAACGCCTCCGCGGCACGGAATTCTGCGAGAACCTGATCTTCGGTCATGGCTTTGGTCATGGCTGGGCCCTTTCGTCGCAGCTCAAATAGGGGGGTGGGCACCCCAAGCGCAACGTCATGGTCAAAAAAGCCGCTCGCAAGCTTGAGACACGCGAGGGTCGCGCGTATAGGCCCGTCATAAACGGGCGTATTCCCGCCCAGCGTCACCTTTCCAGCAGGGGTGACGTGTTCGCGGGGCCAAGATTTTTGGGCCAAGATTTCGGGGATGACGACATTGATGCGTATAACGGGGTTGAAATCGATCGTACTGGCGGCAGGCTTGCTGCTGGCAGGGGCTGGCCATGCCGCGCCGCCGGCAGCAACGGCACCAGGCGCGGCGACCGCGCCGACCGCGACCGCACCAGCCGTCACGGCACCGCAAGCAGCGCCCGCCGCCGCGACTGCCAAGCCGACCGATCCGGCGCTCGCCCAGGATGGCGCGCCGATCATGGCCCCGACCGCAGGCATCGGCCAGCCGGTCGATGGCCATTTGGGCATCCAGCCGCAGGTCACCAAGAATGGCGATACTGCTCATCGGTTCCACGACCATATTCTCGTTCCCGTGATCACGGTGATCTCACTGTTCGTCCTCTTCCTGCTGTTCTGGGTGATGTACCGCTATCGCGCCGCCGCCAATCCGGTGGCGTCCAGGACTTCGCACAATACCTTTATCGAGATCGTCTGGACGCTTGCGCCGGTGATCATTCTGGTGCTGCTCGCGGTGCCGTCGATCGGCCTGCTCCAGGCGCAGTACAAGCCGGCCCCGGCCAATGCGATCACGCTGAAGGCGATCGGCAACCAATGGTATTGGTCGTACCAATATCCCGACAATGGCGGGTTCGAAGTGACCGCCAACATGCTCAAGGAAAAGGCCGACGTCGCCGCCGGTGAGCGTTTCCGCACCGACGCCGACGGCCCCCGTCTGCTCGCCGCCGACAATCGCGTCGTCCTGCCGGTCGGTGTGCCGATCCGCCTGATCACCACCGCCAATGACGTGATCCACAGCTGGGCGGTACCCGCCTTCTGGATCAAGCTCGATGCCGTCCCCGGCCGCATCAACGAGACCAGCTTCACCATCGAGAAGCCGGGCGTCTATTTCGGCCAGTGTTCGGAACTGTGCGGCGCGCGCCACGGCTATATGCCGATCGCGGTCGAGGCGGTGACGCCTGAACAGTTCGCGGCTTGGGTCAAGGCCAAGGGCGGTACGCCCAAGGGCGCGAAGCCGGCCGCTGCTCCGGCAACCGCAGCACCTGCCGCGGCCGTCGCCAACACCACGGGTCCGGTCGAGAATGCGAGCCTGCCCGCCCCCACCACCACTCAGGGCGCGACGGCTAACACCGCCGCAGCCGGCACCGGACGCTAAGACATGACCGATACCGCCATTCATTCGTCCGCGTTCGACGCGCATGCCCATGGTCACGATCACGCGCATGACGGGGATCACAAGCCCGGTTTCTTCGCGCGCTGGTTCATGTCGACCAACCACAAGGATATCGGCACGCTCTATTTGATCTTCGCGATTACCGCGGGGATCATCGGCGGTTCGATTTCCGGCCTGATGCGCGCCGAACTGATGCATCCCGGCATCCAGTATCTCAACACCTGGGTGCATTATCTGCCCGGCGGCGAAGCGGGTCTCGATCACTCGCTGCATCTGTGGAACGTTCTCGTCACCGCGCACGGCCTGATCATGGTGTTCTTCATGGTCATGCCGGCGATGATCGGCGGCTTCGGCAACTGGTTCGTGCCGATCATGATCGGCGCGCCGGACATGGCGTTTCCGCGCATGAACAACATCTCGTTCTGGCTGCTGGTGCCCGCCTTCACGCTGCTGCTCGCGTCGCCGTTCTTCGGCGGCGCGGGCAATGGCTGGACGCTCTACGCGCCGCTTTCCACCTATGGCGAGCCCGGGCCGTCGACCGACATGGCGATCCTGTCGCTCCACCTCGCCGGCGCCAGCTCGATCCTCGGCGCGATCAACTTCATCACCACCATCTTCAACATGCGCGCGCCGGGCATGACCCTGCACAAGATGCCGCTCTTCGTATGGTCGGTGCTGGTCACCGCCTTCCTCCTGCTGCTCGCGCTGCCGGTGCTCGCGGCCGCCATCACCATGCTGCTGACCGACCGCAATTTCGGCACGACCTTCTTCGATCCGGCTGGCGGCGGCGACCCGATCCTGTACCAGCATCTGTTCTGGTTCTTCGGTCACCCCGAAGTGTACATCATGATCCTGCCGGGCTTCGGCATCGTCAGCCAGATCATCGCCACCTTCTCGAAAAAGCCGGTCTTCGGCTATCTCGGCATGGCCTATGCGATGGTCGCGATCGGCGTGGTCGGCTTCGTCGTGTGGGCGCACCACATGTTCACCACCGGCCTCAGCGTGAACACCAAGATGTACTTCACCGCCGCGACGATGGTTATCGCGGTGCCGACCGGCATCAAGATCTTCTCCTGGATCGCGACGATGTGGGGCGGTTCGCTGACCTTCAAGACGCCGATGCTGTGGGCGATCGGCTTCATCTTCATGTTCACCGTAGGTGGCGTGACCGGCGTCGTGCTCGCCAATGGCGGCGTCGACGATTACATGCAGGACACCTATTATGTTGTGGCGCATTTCCACTATGTGCTGAGCCTCGGCGCGGTGTTCAGCCTGTTCGCGGGCTTCTACTACTGGTTCGCGAAAATGTCGGGGAAGAACTATAACGAGTTCCTCGGCCAGCTGCACTTCTGGGTGTTCTTCGTCGGCGTGAACGTGATGTTCTTCCCGATGCACTTCCTCGGCCTGCAGGGCATGCCGCGCCGCATGCCCGACTATACTGACGGCCTCGCGCACTGGAACTATATCGCGACCGTCGGCTACATGATCATGGGCGCGTCGATGATCATCTTCTTCGTCAATCTGTTCTGGTCTCTGGCCAAGGGCAGCAAGGCGGTCGACAACACCTGGGGTGAAGGCGCGACGACGCTGGAATGGACGCTGTCCAGCCCGCCGCCCTATCACCAGTTCGAGACGCTCCCGGTGATCGACGACGGCGATCATCACTGAGACCGACGGGTCCCTAAAGCAACGAAACGCCCCGGTGATGAGCCGGGGCGTTTTGCTTATGGAGCGTTGCGAAGACCGGGCGGATAGCTACGGTGGGCGGGATGATCCCGTCGCCGCCAGTCCCAAGCCGGATGCTGTTCATTCGCAGCGTACGGCGGCCGACTGGCGGCAACATCAAGGTCCGCGATTATTTCACGCACGCGGCGGCGCATCCCGGCATCGACGCGACGATCTGGTTTCCGCCCTGCTCGAATCACCAGTCGAACGACATCTGGGCCGAGTTGCCGGCCGATCGTCTTGCCACAACGCCGACGATGGACGGCATCCGCTTCGTCTGTATCAACGGCAAGGACTGGTCGCTGCTGCCCGACGACACCGCCGCCGCGGAGATCATCCATTTCGTCCAGCACCCCGGCTATCTCGCCGACCCTGTGCTACGCGGCTATCTCGAACGGCCGGCGCGGCGCATCTGCACCACTCCGGCCCTAGCAGACCAGATCGCGCCGGTGGCGAACGGGCCGATCCATGTCGTGCCGATCGGCATCGACCCCGCCTGTTTCGCGCCGCGCCATCCGTGCAAGCGCCACCGCATCACCATTCTGGCCGCGAAACAGCCCGAGTTCGCGGCCCGATTGGACGAACAGTTGCGCGCGCGCGGTCACGAACCGGAGCTGCTCGACGGTCGCTGGCGCCCTCATGCCGAGCAGGTCGGCATCATTCGCGCCACCGATGTGCTGGTCGCGCTGCCCAGCCGGGTCGAAGGCTTCTATCTGCCGGCGCTTGAGGGGATGGCAGCCGGATGCATCGTTGTCTGCAGCGACGTCGCCGGCACGCACGGCCATTGCATTGCGCAGGAGACCTGCCTTCAGCCGCCGTTCGGCGATCTCGATGCGCATGTCGGGGCGGTCCTGTGCGCGATCGAGGATCAGGACCTGCGCGCTCGCCTGGTGCGGAACGGCCGCAAGATGGCGTCAGGTCATGGCATGCCAGCCGAGCGGCGCGCCTTCCATGCCGTGCTCGATCTGATACTCTCCGCCTCAGGCGACAAGCGCCGCGGCGGCGCTGAAAAATCCATGCTTGGTGTGCGTGCTGGGCGTGAGGCGCCGACCCAGCGCGCTCTGCCTTAGCCGCCACCCAAGATCCTCAAGCTCCGCAACCACCACTGCCGGATCGACCGGCGCTCCATCCACCGACCCGATGAATTCGAGCTCGACCTGATCCAGCGTCCGCCCATCGGACGCGAAACATTGATCGATGCTGATTAGATAAGCACGGCCGCCAGGCAGCGCGAAGGGCAGCTTGGTCTGAGTCTTTTCGAACATGGCGAGGCATGTCCAGCCACGCTCGGCGAGGAAGGACGCGATCGGCACCGCTGCGCCGTCGCGGTCGGTCGTGCGCGAGGCCGATGTATCGCGCAGCAATACGGCACCGAGCGCCCGGCTGTTGCGCTTGCGCTTTTCGGACAGTCGCCCGCACGGTGTTTCGACCACGGTGCAGGCATCGCTGCCCGGGCGGTCACGGCAGAGATGATAACGGCGCATCCGCTCGATCCGGTGCGGCGGCGGCAGGAGCGGCCGCACATCGCCAAGCGCCCGCATGGCATCGTCGACCAGCGCGTCATCGATCCCGCCCTGCAGGTCGAATTTAAGCTCGACTTCGGGGAACCCACCAGGTGCGGGAACGACCTTGTCGCGTAGCATATCCTGGAACAGCAGTTCGAGCGCGCGATTGGGTCGGCGCCTGACCAGATGGTCGGCAGCGACCGCGAGGCGCACATCATCGACCCAGGCCTGTGTCGGCCCCTTGAACTCGATCCGCGGCCCCAATTGCCCGACCAGCCTGACTTCCCCATCTGTAGCGAGCCGGAACAGATGCCGATCGAGATCGACCGTCACGCGTCGCGCCTCGGCCTCCGGGCCGGACGATGCGGCATCGGCCAGGCTGTGATGGATGCGATCCGATACCCGCACCGACAGTGGCCGATAGAGCGTGCCCGCGACCAATATCTCGCCGTCCGGCCAGCGCAGCGTTGCGAACCCGAGCGAGCACATCTCCCCTGATTGCGCCTTGCGTTGCAGCTTGCCGTGCAGCCCATCTCGCAACAGCACCGCGATCGCCTCGGCCGAGACAATCGCCAGGTCGTGATAGGCGCGAAGGCGGATGATCGCGCCGAGATCGATCTCATCGTCACGCGAGGGATGCAGAAATATGGTGATGGTGTGCCTGAACGGGCGCGCGATGACCGGAAAACGGGCCAGGCCGGCCCGCGCAGCGGCCAGGTCAGTCGCGAACAGGTCGCCGCGCCACTCGACCCGCATGTCACTCATGCCTGTCGTACCGCTCGCGGATCGCCGCGCACATAGAATGCCGCGAGATACGCCTTTGCCCGCACGTCGCCCTCGGGTTCGGCGACCAGCTTGAGATGTGCGACCGACCGCATCGCCCGCCCCTGCTCGGCCGGGCCGAGCAGCGCGTCGAGACTGCGCAGCGGTTCCGGCCAGGGTGGTCCATCCGCGTCCGTTTCGTCGGTCCAGGCGAGGATCGCGATGGCTTCGGCGGCGCTGCACAATTCATGCGTCTCGAGGCGGTGAAGCAACGCCGCCACCGCCTGTTCGGGCGGCGGCATATAGAGCTCGACTCCGATACGCGGCGACAGCGCGATGCCGAATTCCAGCGCGAGGATCAGCGATAATGGGAGGCCATCGACGATCGACAACAGACGATCGAGCGCGGCCAGCGGCCCGGCCCGACATCCCGCCGCCGCTGCATAACGGCGCAGCGGTGCGGCGGCCGATGCGCCGATATTGATCCGGATCGGCCGGCCGTCCCGGCCCAGCATCGCGCCGACATGGGTGATCCAGCTTTCGTCCGGCACCTGTGCCGCCGCGGCACCCATGAGCCAGTCGCGCATCGGCGCCGGCACTTGCCCAAGCAGGCCGGTCGCCAACGCAACCAGTGCCATATCCGCCAGCGCCGGGCTGGGCGACACCGTATAAAACAGAGCAGGTGCCGGCATATCACCGTGCAGATCATATTCCAGGCACAGCGCGCCCGGCGCGGCAGGTATCGCCGTCAGATCGAGCCCCGCGGGCAGATGGGCAGGGTGGCCGATGCTCAGATCGACGCGCCCGGCCTCATCACCCAGATGGCGTTCGAACAGCAGGAAGCGCGCCGGCGGCAGGCGCTTCGACACGGCGTGCAACCGGTCGAGCGCGACCGAACCGAACAGCGGCGGCACCAGCGCCGGCGCCAGGCGGTTGAGCATGGTCCCGACCGTCGGCGTCACGCCGGGAATCAATTCGCCCGGACTCAATTCCATGTCAGGACCGTGGGCAGCCGTCCCGGCACAGCGAGGCGCAGCAGACTATAGCCGATCCCGGCCAGACCGCTGAACAATCCCGGCTTCAGCGCATCGGGTGCATCGTTGACGTCGAGCGCGAACGATCCGGTGTCACGCCAGCGCGCAAGGCGAGCCAGTGCGATCGCGGATGCCTGGGCCTGGAGCATGGGTCGATCGAGCACGCGTCCCGCCTCGGCCAGGAAATCGAGCCGCCCGAAATTGCCGCAGCACAGATGATCGATCGGACCGACACCATTACCCAAGGTCGCCGCGATCGCGGCGTCGACCTCCTCCAGAAACTGCGGATCGGCATGGAGGTCCAGCATGGCAAGGCGCGCCACGCCAATGCCCGGCGCGCCGTGGCACCACATCATCGAGCAGGGCGGCCGGCCGGTCTCCGGCTCTGGCGGGAAGCGCAGGTCCGGCCAGTTGCCCGCCGCCGTATCGAACAGGCTGCGCTCGAACGCGATCGCCTCGCCGGCGGTGCGTCCGAACGCCGCATTGCCGGTCGCATGGGAGAGTCGCGCCAGCGCGAGGGCAAAACCGGCAGCACCGTGCGACATGCCCGGCGCGCGCGACACTTCGGTCCATTGCTGCGTCAGGCGCCGGCCGGCGGCGACGGCCCGATCGATCAAGTCCGGCGCACCAGTACGCTGATGCAGCGTGAGCAGCGAGACGATTGCGCCGGCCGTGCCGTACAGGATGTCGGCATGAGTGTCGGCGGCGATCGCCGCATCGTCGATCGCGCCGGCGATCCGCGTCGCATCGTCGAGCAGCGAGTCGTCGCCAAGCAGATCGGCGCAGCGGGTCAGCGCATACACTAGTGAGCCGAGACCGGCGCCAGCACCAATCCCGGTAATCCGCCCGGCCGCCGCATCCGGCCCATGCGGATCGAATGCACGGACCGGGGCCAGTGCCGCATGCGCTGCGTCGCGCAGGTCATCGCGCCGGCCGAGCCCCGCAGCGGCGGCGAGGAACAGCGCAATCCCGGCATTGCCCTCATAAAGCCCATGGCCCAGGCGCTGCGGTGCGTAGCAATCGGCCGCCTTGTAATAGTGCAGCCCGATCCACTGCGCGTTTCCCCGATCGAGGCCATGAGCGCTGGCGACGATCCGGTCGGCGATATCCAGCGCAGCCTGTGTCAGCTCATCCGACCGATCGCCCGGCTCCGGAATCGGCACCAGCGTGCGATCGCCATCGACGGTCCCGCGCCGGGTTTGCGTCGCCGCGACGCTCGCACCGATCAGCGCGATCTGCCGCGCAAGATCGGGCGTGCCGAGCCGGTCGAACCGTTCCAGCATATCGGGATAGGCGCGGCGCAACCCGGATGCGTCGACCGTTGCGCCGTCGCATGCAGTCACCGTCACACCCGAGGTATCGACCGCGAAATACGGGATGTCGCGCCGCTCCAGCGCGGCAATCTCGGCCTCGCGCAGCCGGGCCCAATGCGGATCGGTAGCATCGACCAGCACGGGCAGCTGTTCGAAATGCGCGCGGTAAGCAGCGAAGCTTTCCAGGCAATGCGGTACCAGGCTCTTCTGCAGCATGGTTCCGTACTGCATCGTCCCGCGCAGCACGAACCGCGCCCGCGCCGCGCCCAGCGCGCGAAGTTCGTCCGATTCCTTCAACGCGCCGCGCCGCTCGACCAGATTCCGGTACATCGCGGCAAAGCCATCGCTCAACGCGTCGAGATCGATCGCGGGACTGTCGGAAGCCTCGGCATCGGGCATCACCGGCTCACTCGCCAGCGTCATCGCGTCGGTATTGAGGGCGCGCCAGCGCTGACGCGCGAAATTGCCGCGCACCGCGCCGCGCCACCCAAGCGCGCTGACATCGCAGGCCCCGTCGCCTTCGGGTGCATGGATCCAATAGGGCAGCAGACCCGGGCGGACGACGCTGTCCCATTCCCAGGGATCGCCGAGATGGGCGCGATCGACCGGCTGGCCGGATAGCGCCGGGTGCAATGCGGTCTCCGCATCGATCATCACCAGCTCGCCGCCGCGGACGATGAAATTCTCGAAATGGCAATCGGTCGCGCCGAGCAGATACAGCACCGCCAGCAACCGCCCCGACGCTGTGTCGAGCTCTCGCTGTTCCGCAGGCGTGGCGGGCGCGACCGGCTCGATCGCCTGCATCCAGCCATAGTCGCCGCGCAGCAGAAAGGCCGGTCGGGTCGCGGATGGTTCGCAGCGCTGCCAAAAGGCGTGAAATGCGGCATCAAGCGCCAGATCGCGCGGCTTGTAGACGATCGACAGGCCGGATTCGAACGCGAAAATCATCACCGAACGGCCATGGCGATGCGGATCGGACAGGGTCAGATGGAGCGACCGGATCGCACCCGGATCGCCTTCGCCGCCCAGTATGCGGACGATCGCAGGAAGATCGGCGAACAGGCGCCCCGCCGCCTCGACCAGATGATCGTGGAAATGGCCCGTCTCGGTATCGAGGACATGAGCGAAGACCGGATGGCTGAGCCGCAGTCGCTCGAACCCGCCGGCGAGCATGTCCGCGACGAAGCCGTCATAGCGGACCCGCGACGCGCCTTCCTCGGGATTGGCCGCCCGAACCTCGCCATCGAGGAAGCGCGACAACAGGGTGAATCCCGGCGGGCGGCAGTCGTTGAACGCGCCCAGCAGCATCGGCACGCTGCACGACACCAGACGGTGGAGCAGCGAGCGCTCGATCATCCCGATCGCCGCGGGCGCCAGCCGCTCGGCAAAGGCGGGATGCGCCTGCCCGAGCGTCGCCAGCAATGCATCCACCGTCCGGCCGACCAGCGGCGCCAGGACTTGCTCGAACGGCAATGGCATGGCTGGATCGACGCCCGGCAAGATGCTTGCCGGGCGGGTGGAGGCGGACAGGATCGGCGCCTGCGTCATCATGTCAGGCATGACCGATCAACCATCATCGGGCAACGCCGTCCGGCCCCGACGGGAAGGCCGGAGCGGCGCGATCAACCGTCAGCGGCAACTCGAATTATAGGGATTTGCCGTGCACAAGTGCTGGCAGGTGTTCCCCAGGGTGCAGCCATTGGTCTGCGAGCTGGGCGGAGGTTCGGTGCCGACATTGGCGGCGACGACGTCGTCGCGGCGCTTGACAAAGGCCTTGCACTGCTCGGGCGTGATTTCGACATTGTGATCGCTGGCGATGCCGACCAGCCGCTTGAAGAAATCCTCCACATCCTCGGCGCCGTGCAGAATGCCCTGCAACCCCGGGCTGGCCGCGATCTTGCGCTTCAGGCCGAGCAGCAGGTCGTTCATATCGTCGCTCAGGCCGTGAGCGTCGGGTACTGCTTGCCCCGCCTTTTGCGACGCGGCGCTCGCCGCGGCGGCATGCGGGTCGGTCGAAGGTTTCTGTTCGTCACCACTCATCGCGTGCATCCCCTGTTGCCAGATACCGGCCTAGATCGTCCGTCCGGGCGTCGGCAGTTCGTTACGCATAGACAATGTTTTGGCGTCGAGCGAGTCGCAGATGGAACCACTCGCGATGCAATTCGCCGTCCCGGCCAGTCCGGCCGTCAGCAGGCCGAGTTATAGGGATTGTTGGTGCACAGCGTCTGGCAGGTATTGCCCTGGGTGCAGCCATTGGTCTGCGAACTGGCCGGCACCTCAGCACCGAGATTGGCGGCCACCACATCATTGCGGCGCTGCACGAACGCCTTGCACTGCTCCGGGGTGATTTCGACATTGTGGTCGGCACCGATGCCGACCAGGCGCTTGAAGAAATCCTCGACATCTTCGGCAGCATGGAGCGTGCTCTGCAATGCCGGGCTGGCCGCAATCTTGCGTTTCAGGCCGAGCAGCAGGTCATTCATATCGTCGCTCAGGCCGGCATCGCCGGGCACGGCCTGCCCGGCCTGTTGCGACGCCAGATTCGCGGCGGTGGCATGTGGATCGGTCGATGGCGTCGAGTCGTCGCTGCTCATGGTCTGCATCCCCCTGTTGCCGCCACCATCGGCACGTGTTTGTACTCGCTCCGGCGGTTCGTTACGCATAGACAATGTTCCTGCACCGATCGAGTCATAGATGAGCCTGTTGGCGAGGCGCCTGCCGCTCGACCCGCCGAAGCGCGACCTGGCCGAGATCGATGCCCCGGAGGGGGTTGCCGGCCAGCTGGTGCGGGTCGCCACGGCGCGGGTCGTCCTGCTCGATCACGCCCTGCTCGCCCATGACCTGCCGGCCCTGTCCGACGCCGCGCTTCGTGCCGTCGACCAAGATCCGGTTGCGGCGCGCGAGGCCTGGATAGTGGACCATGCCGGCCTGGTCTCGCCGACCCAGGCAGCCCAGACCGAGGTCAACACGCCGATCGCCACCATCGGCGCACCGCGCCCGGCATGGCGGCCGCCGCGCTATGGCCGCGCCGCCGTGCTGCGTACCGAGGGACCCGGGAGCGCCGACCATCTGCTGCTCGACCTGAAAGGCGTTGGTCGCGGTGCGGGGCATGTCCCGGCACGCGCGCATCATTCGTCGGGACTTTGCTCGCTTCGCGAGGCACTGCGCGAAGTGCTGATGGAGGCAATCATCGCCGCGATTTTCGCGCGCGCCGCACCGGATCTGTGGACGGTGCCGACCTATGCGGTGCTCGATCTCGGTTTCGATGTCCTGACTCATCGCGGCGAGCAGCTGCCCGCCGCCGTGCTGGTGCGCCGCGCCCATGCCCGCGACCAGGACGAACCGGTTCTGCCCTGGCGCAGCTCGACCGGCGAGCGGGTTCGGCTGGAAATCGAGCTGCTGCTGCGCGCTTATGGTCTGACCAGCAGTAATGCCGGATCGCGCCACCATCTTCAGGCGACAGCGGATGGGTCGCGCATTGCCTATGTCGATGGCGCCTTCGAACCAGTCGATCCGGGCATCCGGGCCAAGGTCGAGGCGGCGCTTGACGGAACGGACGCCGCGACTTGCGACGGCATCAACATTCAACTCGCGCGCTTCGACCGGCAGGCGGGGGTTCGCGCCCGGCTGGTCGATTTCGGCCATTACGAAGTCCGCCGGCGGTTCGACCGCGCACTGGTCAGCATGGTGTGCGACGCACCGCATCGCTGGGGCGCCTATCTGGCCCGAGGCGATTCGCCTCAGCCGGACCCCGTCCTGGCAGCGCCGCTCAAACATTGGGCACGGGAAGAAGCGGCAGCGGTCGGCGGCCTCTCGCGCGCCAGCTCCGATCCGCCGACACTCTGGGCGGACGCGACCGCCCGTGCGTTTCGCGCCGGGGAGATGTCGGGCAAGGACATTGCCGATGCGATCGCGCAAGCGGCGAGGGAGATCGGTTAGGATGGAAACCCGGGACGGCTGTCGCGTCCGCCGATGGCTCGGGCTTCGCCCCTGTTATCCCCTGTTTTCGGCGTTGTATTTTCCCGCCCCTGTTAAGTTGGATTCGCCTGCCGAATTACGCGTTTGTTTTCAGCACCATGACTGGTCCAGCCCCTGTTATGGAAACAGGGGTGAAACAGGGGCAACAACAGGGGCCGTGCGATCAAAACAGGGGCGACGCTTCGCGGCCATGTGAAAGAGCGGAACAAGAATAGCGGGCGGCATCTCGTCCGACCGTCGCTGTGCGGCATCTCACCGCGCGATTGAATCGCCGCCTGCCACCATGCCAATGGCATCCACGATGCCGGCGGAGGAAAAGAGCATCCCCACCTCCCAGCCCATCGTGGCGTAAAGCGCGCGTCCTTCTTCGGTGGCCACGAGCAGCTGGCGCGATTGCGGCGACCGTCGCGCCGCGCCGAGCGCGGCCATGACGGCGCGGCCAAGACCTTTCCGGCGATGCCCGGCATCCGTCACGATGCGGTCGTATATGAACAGCCCGTCCCATTCCGCGGCGAAGCCATTCGCCGCGAGATCGCCGCGGTCGTCGAGGATGCGGATTTCAGTGGTCGGACCGTCGGCATGAATTTCCATCCGATAGCCCGGCGACAGCCCAGCGGCTGCAGGCGTTGCGTCGGAGGTCATGACATAGCCGACCGGAGACAGGCGCCAATGTGCGGGGAGCAACGCTGCGAGCTGCTCCGGAGGACCGCACAGCTTCAGAAAGACAAGCGGCGCGGTGATCGATCGGCCCAGCTCGACCAGTCCCGGCCCGGGCCGTGCGAAGACGTATCGCCGCATCTCGGCGGGCAGATTGGTGTCGAGTCTCAGGCCGCCCTGGTCACGGACAGGCTGGGGAAGGTTCCGCGCTACGGATCGCGCGCGCAACCAGGATTCGATCAGCGACGGATCCATCGCAGCGTCGGGTTCGGAAGGCATGCCAAAGGCTAGAATCACGTGTCATCCAATGCAATGGCCGGCCGGCAAACGCAGCACTTTCCCCAGCCGTCCCAGCGGCCTATAGGCGCTGGCAATCATGACCTCCGCGACTCTCACCTTGCCCGCCGACTGGCGCGACTTTCTTGCCCTGACCAAGCCCCGGGTGATGAGCCTTGTCGTGTTCACCGGCCTATGCGGCATGCTCGCGGCGCCGGTGACGATCGACCCGGTGCTCGGCTTCACCGCGATCCTGTGCATAGCGCTCGGCGCGGGTGCCGCGGGCGCGCTCAACCAATGGTATGAATCCGATATCGATCTGGTGATGAAGCGCACCGCCGGCCGGCCGCTGCCCGCCGGGCGGATGGAGCGCCAGTCGGCGCTGCATTTCGGCGTCGGGCTCGCCGCCTTTTCGGTGATCCTGATGGGCCTGGCGCTCAATCTCGTCGCCGCCGCGATCCTGACCGCCTCGATCCTGTTCTATGTCTTCATCTACACGATCTGGCTGAAGCGCCGCACGCCGCAGAACATCGTCATCGGCGGCGCCGCCGGCGCTTTTCCGCCGCTGATCGGCTGGGCCGCCGCGACTGGCGACGTCGCGACCCTGCCGATCCTGCTGTTCGCGCTGATCTTCCTGTGGACGCCGCCGCATTTCTGGGCGCTCGCGCTGTTCATGAAGACCGATTATGCTGCTGCCGGTGTGCCTATGCTGCCGGTCGTCGCGGGCGAGCGCACCACCCGGGTGCAGATCGGGCTCTACACCCTGCCGATGGCGGCCGCCGCGATCGCGCCCTGGCCGCTTGGGCTGGCGGGCGAGCTTTACGGGATCGTCGCGGTCGTGACGACTGCGGTGTTCGGCGCAATGGCGTTGCAGGTCGCGCTGCGCACCACCAGCGCCGGCGATACGATGCGCCCGGAAAAGCGCCTGTTCGCCTATTCGATCCTCTATCTGTTCATTCTCTTCGGCGCGCTCGTCGTCGATCATTGGATCTGACATCATGCCCGACCTCCAGTCCGATACCGACAAGCTGATCCGCGCGCGCCAGCGCTCGCGCGCCACCGTCATGGGCCTGATCCTCGGCGCACTGGTCATCCTGGTGTTCGCGATCACCATCGTGAAGATCAAGGCGGGGATGCCGCATTGACCCCGCCGGTCCGCACCGCATTGCTTGCCGGGCTTGGCGTTTGCTTCATGACCGGGCTCGGTTTTGCCAGCGTGCCGCTCTACAGCATGTTCTGCGAGGCGACCGGGCTCAACGGCACGACACAGCGCGGCCTGGTCGCACCAGGAGCAGTCGCCGGCGCGGGCCGCGTGCAGATCGACTTCGATACCAATGTCAGCGCGAAGCTGCCCTGGAAGTTCGCCGCCGAGCATCCCTCCGAGACGGTCGATGTCGGCGCGCGCGACATGGCTTTCTTCACCGCCACCAACACATCGAACAAGCCGGTGACCGGAACCGCGACCTTCAACGTCACTCCGGCCCAGGCCGGGAAATATTTCACCAAGATCCAGTGCTTCTGCTTTACCCAGCAAACGCTGAAACCGGGGGAGACCGCGCGCATGCCGGTGATCTTCTTCGTCGATCCGAAAATGCTCGATGATCCCGACGCGAAGGACATCAAGACAATCACGCTCAGCTATACATTTTACCCGGTGGATTCCGGCGGCGGCGCAAGCTAGAGCACCTACGAACAGCCTATCTCAACAAGGGACCGACGCATGGCCGGCGCCAAGAACCACGATTACCATATCCTGCCACCCGATATCTGGCCGATCGCCGGCGCCTTTTCGGCTCTCGCCATGGCGGCGGGCGCGATCATGTGGATGCATGGCGGCCATGTCGGCAAGCCGAACGGTGGTGGCATCGTCTTCTTCCTGGGCGTGGCGGGCGTGCTGCTGACCATGTTCAGCTGGTGGGCGAACGTGATCAAGGAAGCGCATGCCGGCGACCATACCCCGGTGGTGCAGCTTCACCTGCGCTACGGCATGATCCTGTTCATCGCCTCCGAGGTGATGTTCTTCGTTGGCTGGTTCTGGGCATTCTTCGACTTCTCGCTCTTTCCCGCCGCGATCCAATATGCGGATGGCGCGACGAGCGTGATCGCCGATGCCGCCGCCGGCGCGGCGCACTGGCCGCCCAAGGGCATCGAAGTCATCAACGCCTTCGAATTGCCGTTGCTCAACACGATCATCCTGCTGACCTCGGGCACGACAGTGACCTGGGCGCACCATGCCTTGATCCATGGTCAGCGTGGCGGTGAGAAGACCGGCCTGTGGGGCTTGCTCGGCGTGGGCGACCGCGATGGCGTGCTCAAGGGCCTGTGGCTGACCATCATCCTCGGCTCGCTGTTCACCTCGATCCAAGCCTATGAGTACATGCACGCGCCATTCCCGTTCAAGGGCATCAACTATGGCGCGTCGTTCTTCATGGCGACGGGCTTCCACGGCTTTCACGTGCTGATCGGCACGATCTTCCTGATCGTCTGCCTGGTGCGCGCCTATAAGGGCGACTTCACCCCGCGCCAGCATTTCGGCTTCGAAGCCGCTGCCTGGTACTGGCACTTCGTCGACGTGGTGTGGCTGTTCCTGTTCGTCACCATCTATGTCTGGGGCGGCTGGGGCGCGCCGGTCCACGGCGGGTGAGCGAGAGCTGGCACCTCGCGCAGGTCAATGTCGGGCGGTTCGTCGCGCCGCCCGGCGACCCGCGCATCGAGCCATTCATGGCTGCGCTCGACCGGATCAACGCCATTGCCGACGCATCGCCGGGTTTCATCTGGCGGCTGCAGGACGATAGCGGCAATGCGACCGCGATCCGGCCGACATCCGACCCGCTGTTCGCGGTCAACATGTCGGTGTGGCGCGATGCCGATGCGCTGTTCGACTATGTCTATCGCAGCGCGCACACGCCGGTCATGGCGCGGCGACGCGAATTCTTCGATCGCTTCGACGGTGCCTATCAGGCGCTGTGGTGGATTCCCGCCGGTCACATACCGACGATCGACGAAGCCCTGGGACGACTGTGGCGGCTCGACCGCTATGGCCCGACGGCTCAAGCCTTTACCTTCAAGGCGCGTTTCCCGGCGCCCGACGAGTCCGGCGTTCCGGTCGATCATCAACCCGATCCATGGTGTGTCGGCCGCGCCTGATCTCACCACGGCGCCGACGCCGGCCCAGGTCGCGATCAAGGGACTTTGCCCGCGGTGCGGCGCAAAGACGCTGTTCGCCGGCCTTGCCGCCTTCGCGCCGAATTGCCCGAATTGCGGTCTCGATTTCGACAGCTTCAATGTCGGCGATGGCCCGGCCGCGTTCCTGACCCTGATCCTCGGCGCGATCGTCGTCGCCATGGCGATCACCACCGAGCTGACGCTGCACCCGCCGCTCTGGCTGCACATGCTGATCTGGATCCCGGTGACCGCGGCCGGCGTGGTCGGATCGCTGCGCGCCGTCAAGGGCGTGCTGATCGCGCTCGAATATCGCAACGCCGCGCGCGAAGGCCGGATCAAGGGCGAAGACGCGTGAAGCGGATCCCGATCGTCGCCACCATCGTGGTCGGCCTCGCCATTGCGATCATGATCGCGCTCGGCATCTGGCAGTTGCAACGCAAGGGAGAGAAGGAAGCGCTGATCGCGCAATACGCCGCGAACCGGACGCTGCCGCCGATCGCCTTTCCCGCCATTCCGGTCGACGATTCGCTGCTGTTCCGCAAGGCTGGCGCCTTTTGCCTGGAGCCGGTCGGCTGGACCAATCGCGCCGGGCGCAACGCCAGGGGTGCGACCGGCTGGCGGCAGATCGCGCAGTGCCGGACCGGCGCCGAGGGCCCTGGGCTGACCGTGCAGATCGGCCTGGCGCGTACCCCCGACGCGAAACCGACATGGACCGGCGGCGAAGTGCATGGCTATATCACCCATGCCCCCGACGATCAGCCGCTGATCGCCTCGTTGATCGGGCGCGCGCATCCCAAGACGCTGATGCTGGTCACCGACACGCCGCTGGCCGGGTTCGACGCCAATCCCGAGCCTGACCTGTCGGCGGTGCCCAACAACCATCTCGCTTATGCCGTGCAATGGTTCGTGTTCGCGACCATCGCCGGGATCATCTATGCGCTCGCGCTCAGGCGGCGGATGAAGGCCTAGCCATCATGCTGGACCTGTTCCGGGATCCATTGCCCGGTATTCTCGCAAAGCTTTGATTTCGCCGTGGTGAAACAAGTCAGGGCCTATCTCATTCAAGTAAGGAAGTTTGTGTTCCCGCGAAGGCGGGAACCCAGCCTGGGCTCCCGCCTTCGCGGGAGCACAAAGTTCGGAGCAATGGTTTTCAACTATGCCCATGCCCTGGTGGAAAGGGTTGGTTCGGAGCCAGTTCGGGTGATGAAGCAATGACACACAACTTGTGACTCTGCGCCCACGCCGCTAGTCGCCAAGGCCATGCGTTACATCAGCACCCGCGGCACCGCGCCAGCCCTTGATTTCCAGCAGGTCACTCTGGCCGGCCTTGCCAGCGATGGTGGGCTCTACCTGCCCGAGAGCTGGCCGACCCTCTCGACCGAGACGATCGCGGCGATGCGCGGCATGTCCTATGTCGATACCGCAGTCACGGTGATGGCGCCGTTCGTCGCCGGCGTGCTGAGCGACGACGAACTGCGCGCGCTGTGCACTGAAGCCTATGGCCGTTTCTCGCATGCCGCCGTCACGCCATTGGTCCAGCTCGACCAGCGCCACTGGCTGCTCGAACTGTTCCATGGGCCCACGCTCGCCTTCAAGGACGTCGCGCTGCAGCTGCTCGGGCTGTTGTTCGAGCGCTTCCTCAGCGGCTCCGGCAAGCATGTCACGATCGTCGGCGCGACCTCGGGCGATACCGGCTCGGCGGCGATCGATGCGCTTGCCGGGCGCGAGGGCGTCGACGTCTTCATGCTCCATCCCAAAGGCCGCGTGTCCGACGTGCAGCGGCGCCAGATGACCACGGTGCTGGCGCCGAACATCCACAACATCGCGATCGACGGCAGCTTCGACGATGCCCAGGCGCTGGTGAAGGCGATGTTCAACTCGCCCGACTTCTCCGGCCGCTTCGCGCTGTCGGCGGTCAATTCGATCAACTGGGCGCGGCTGATGGCCCAGGTGGTGTATTATTTCTACGCCGCCGTCCGGCTCGGCGCGCCCGAGCGGCCGGTCGCCTTCTCCGTCCCGACCGGCAATTTTGGCGATGTCTTCGCCGGCTATGTCGCAGCGAAGATGGGCCTGCCGGTCGCCAAGCTGATCGTCGCGACCAACGTCAACGATATCCTCCACCGCGCGCTCGCCGATGGCGATTATTCGCAAGGCACCGTGGTGCCGACGCCAAGCCCGTCGATGGACATTCAGGTCTCGAGCAATTTCGAACGCTTGCTGTTCGACCTTGGCGGCCGCGACGGCATTGCCCTTGCCGCACAGATGGCCGGGTTTGAATCGAGCAAGGCAATGCGCCTGACCAATGCGCAGCGCGAGGGCGCGGCGGGACTGTTCGGCAGCGACCGGATCGACCTGGACGATATGGCGCTGGCGATGCGCTGGGCTTGCGAGAAGTCGGGCGAAGTGATCGACCCGCACACCGCGATCGGCCTGGCCGCCGCACGGCGTGCTGACCTCGGCGATGTGCCCGTCGTGACGCTGGCGACCGCGCATCCGGCCAAGTTCGACGACGCGGTCGAGCGCGCCACCGGCGTGCGCCCGACGCTGCCGGCGCGGATCGGCGACCTGTTCGAGCGGCAGGAACGCTATGACAGCCTGCCCGGCACGTTCGACGCAGTGACCGCCTATATCGCCGAGCGGGCGGTCTCGACGCGCTAAACGAATAACCATCCGTTCGGGCTGAGCTTGTCGAAGCCCCGTCCTTCTTTTGCGGGACGTCGGAAAAGCAAGAACGGCCCTTCGACAAGCTCAGGGCGAACGGAAAGCAAGGTAAGGGCATGAACCTCACCACCCTGATCGGCGAGCCCTGGGCGGATTACGGCCTGATCGATTCGGGCCATGGCCGCAAGCTCGAGCGCTATGGCCGCTTCCGCTTCATCCGGCCCGAGGGGCAGGCATTATGGGCGCCCGCCAACCCCGACTGGCGCGCGCAGGGCGAGTTCGTGCCCGGATCCGACGAGGATGGCGGCGGTCGCTGGGAGTATAATGAGCCGGTGCCGCGCGAGGGCTGGCCGCTCAAATGGGACGGCGTCACCTTCACCGCGCAGAACACGCCGTTCCGCCATCTCGGCTTCTTCCCCGACATGGCGCCGGTGTGGAGCTGGATGCGCGAACGCGTGGCCGGGGTCGAGGCGCCAGAATGCCTCAATTTGTTCGGTTATACCGGCGTCGGCACGCTGGCGATGGCCGACAAGGGCGTGAAGATGGTCCATGTCGATGCATCGAAGAAATCGGTCGAGGCGGCGCGCGCCAATGCCGCGCTGTCGGGGATGAGCGACAAGCCGGTGCGCTGGATGATCGACGATTGCACCAAGTTCGTCGCGCGCGAGGTGCGACGCGGACGGCGTTACGACGGCATCCTGCTCGACCCGCCGAAATATGGTCGTGGGCCGGAGGGCGAAGTGTGGAAGCTGGAGGAAGGCTTGCCCAACCTGATCGCCGACTGCCGCAAGCTGCTGGACGCCGACTCACGCTTTCTGTTCCTCACCGTCTATGCCGTGCGCATGTCGGCGCTGGCGATCGGCGAGCTGCTGCGCCAGGCCTTTGCCGATCTTGGCGGCACGGTCGAGGCGGGCGAGCTGGTCGTGCGCGAGGAAGCGCGCGGGTTGCTGCTGCCGACGGCGATCTTCGCGCGGTGGTCACAAGACTGACAAACTGACCTCCCGTTGTCAGTCCATCCCTGCGCGGATCGCCGCGCCGGCGACGAACGGCGCCCCGGCAAGCAGCACCAGGCTGACCGCGGCGAGCAGCTTTACCGCGCCCGGGCCGCCCTCGATCGAGCCGGCACCGAAGATCAGCAGCGGGACGGCGAGCGGCAGCATCACCAGCCCGGCCACCGCGCTCGCGCCACGCACGCCGGTGACCAGCGCCGAGGTCGCGACCGCCAGCGCAGCGAGGCCGGGCGTACCGATCAGCAGCCCGAGTTCGACCGCCAGCAGCGTTTCGAGCGGCAAGCCGAGCAGACCGGCGGCGATGATCGCGGCAAGCATCAGCGGCGGGCCGAAGCTCAGCCAGTGCGCCGCAATCTTCGCGGCGGCGACGGTCGCCATGCTCACGCCGCGGACCGCAAGCTGATCGAGCACGCCTGTATCGGCATCGGGACCGACCAGCCGCTCGACCGGCAACAATGCGGCAAGCAGCGCAGCGGCCCAGATCACACCGCCACCAACGCGAGCGAGCAGCACGGCATCGGGCCCGATCGCGAAGGGGAAAAGGATCGCGACAAGCAGGAAAAAGGCGACCACCAGCGTCACGCCACCGCCCGCCCAGGCGCGGCGCAGGTCGCGCAGGATCAGCGCGGCGATCATGCCCATCTCTCCAGCATAATCGCCTGCGCGTCGGGTACGGCGATCGGCAGATGCGTCGCGACCAGCACGATGCCGCCCAGCGCCCGGTGCGCGGCAATCGCCGCCTCGAGCAGGCCGATCGCCCCGGCATCAAGGCCATTGGCGGGTTCGTCGAGCAGCCAGATCCCCGCCCCGCTCGCCGCAACCCGCGCCAGCGCGGCGCGACGACGCTGGCCGGTCGAGAGCAGGCGGACCGGCACATCGTGCAAGACGGCGAGATCGAACGCCGCAAGCGCTGCGCCGATTCCTTCAGGCCGCCCGTCGATCGACGCCCAGAAACCCAGCGCCCGACCCAGCGTCAGATCCTGATCGAGCGCGCTAGCCTCGGTCAGCAAGGCCCGGTCGCCACGCACATCGATCCGGCCCGAAGCCGGTTGCAGCAGTCCGGCCGCGACGCGCACCAGGCTCGACTTGCCTACGCCGTTCGGCCCGGTGACGAGCAGCGCCTCACCCGGCTTCAATGCGAACGACAGGTCCTCGAACAGGGGCCGTCCACCCCGCGCGCACGCCACAGCATGGAAAGCGAGCCCGTCATCCTGGCGGGACAGGCTCAACTGGCCGCTTCCTCCAGCGCGTGCATGTCCGCGTCGGACAGGCCGAAATGATGCCCGATCTCATGGATCATGACATGGCTCACCAGCGCGTCGAGCCCGACCCCGGTCTCGACCCATTCCTCCAGGATCGCGCGACGGTAGAGATGGATGCGATCGGGCAGCGAGCCCGATTCCATCGACGATTTCTCGCCCAGCGGCCGGCCGTGATAGAGGCCGGTCAGGTCGAGCGGATGTTCGATGCCGAGCGCGTCGAGCGTCTCCTCATCGGCGAGCTCCTCGACGATCAGCACGACATCGCCGAGATGCGCGCGAAACGCCTCGGGCAGGCTTTCCAGCGTGCGGAGCGCGATGTCCTCGATCGCTTTTGCGTCGGGTGCCCGGAATTCTCCCGGGTTGGGTTGATCGGGTGTAACCATCGGCTATGCCATAAGGCCAAGGCGCAAATGGCGCCAGCAGGAGGAAGCCGTGACGGGGACGATCGAGCCGCTCAGCGAAGAGGACCGCGTCGAAGCGCTCGATGCGCTGGACGAGTGGGATTATGACGAGGCGCGCGACGCGATCACGCGCACCATCACCTTTGCCGATTTCAGCGAAGCGTTCGCCTTCATGACCCGCGTCGCGCTGCTCGCCGAAAAGGCCGACCATCACCCCGAATGGTCGAACGTGTGGAACCGGGTCGAGATATTGCTGACCACGCACGACGCCGGCGGTCTGTCGCACCGCGACGTGGACATGGCCGAGGCGATCGACGGGTTGGTGGGGTAATCCTCCCCGTTCCGGGGAGGATTTATCTGCTACTCCGCTGCCGCGCCGACACCGCGACGCATCATCTTGCGCAGCTTGCCGGGCATCCAGCGCGCGGCAAAGGCCATGCGGTGGGCGGTCTTGCCGACATAGGTATGGACCTTGTCGCCATGCACCGCGTCCCAGGCCGCCTGCGCCACCACATCAGCCGAGGTCAGTTCAAGCCCTGCCCCGGTCACCGTCTCGCGGATCGAGCGGTTCGAGCCACCGGCGGGCGAGTTGAGCAACGGGGTTTCGATAAAGGCCGGCACGATCGCGCGGACCTTGATGCCGTCGGCTGCCCATTCGCCGTCGAGCGCCTCGGTCAGTGCGCGCACGCCGAACTTGGTCGCGGAATAGGGCGCAAGGCCGGCCGAGCCGTAGATTGCCGAGGCCGACGCGGTGTTGAGCAGGCAGGAACCGGGCGTGCGGGCAAGATAGGCATGACCGATCTTCGCACCGTTCAGCACTCCCATCAGGTTGATCGAAACAGTGCGGTCCATATCGTCGAAACTCATCTGCGCGATCGGCCCGCCGGTACCGATCCCGGCATTGTTGAACAACACGTCGAGCCGCCCGCCGCTGGTCGCGGTGAAGGCATCGAGATTGGCGACCCAGGCATCGCGATCGCGCACGTCCATCTGATAGGTCGAGACCATGCCTGCCGGCAGCATCGCCGCGGTGTCGGCGAGGCCAGCGGTGTTGACGTCGGCGAGCCCGACCCGCCAGCCACGCGACGCGAACAGGATCGCCGTCGCCCGCCCGATTCCCGATCCGCCACCAGTGATGAAGATCGCCTGCTGCACGCCGTCCGCCATCCTGCTTCCCTCTTCGCTCCGGTACCGGCGCTGTTCCGGCACCCATCGTGTCAATTTCGCGGCGATCTATGCGGAACGGGAGCGCGTTGGACAAGCCGGGGATTGCATCGCCGCGTCTTAACGGGCGTCGGGCATCTCCCTGTTACTCCCTGATCCTCCCTGTTTTCGCCGGATGGTATTTTTTCGCAGAATTTCTCCCTGTTATGTTGGAGGTTGGCAGGAAAATAGCTGATCATTTTCAGTATCTTGACCCGCAATCTCCCTGTTATTCAAAGAACAGGGAGCGACGGCATGATAACAGGGAGATTTTCCTCCCTGTTATCGCAAAAACAGTGAGCGTTCACAGCACCGGACCGTTTCCTCCCGAGAAAGAGCGTGAGTGGCCGCCGAATCGCGGCCGCGCAGTCCTGCGCTGGCACGGCAGCCGCCGATGTTGAATCGCGTTCGTTGACGCGTCGCCGCTCCTCCCGCACAGTCTCGCCGATGCCAGAGAACCCCAAGCCCGGTCCTTCGGTCGCGTTCGACGGCGTGACCAAATCCTATCCGGGCGGAACGACCGCGGTCGATGCGGTGTCGGTCGAGATCGCTGCGGGCAGTTTCGTCGCGCTGGTCGGCGCATCGGGATCGGGCAAATCGACGCTGCTCAAGATGATCAACCGGCTGATCGAGCCGAGCGCAGGCAATGTCGCCATCGCCGGTGAAGCGGTGCTAGCCGTCGAACCGCACGCGCTGCGCCGGCGGATCGGCTATGTGTTCCAAAATATCGGCCTGTTCCCGCATCTGAGCGTGGCCGACAATATCGCGATCGGGCTGAAGCTGTCGAACGCGGGCGACAAGGCGAGCCAGGCGGCGCGCGTCGCCGAATTGCTCGACCTGGTCGATCTGCCCGCCGGCTTTGCCGTGCGCATGCCCGACGCGCTGTCGGGCGGGCAGCGCCAGCGAGTCGGCGTGGCGCGGGCATTGGCCACTGCGCCGGGATTGATGCTGATGGATGAGCCGTTCGGCGCGCTCGACCCGGTGACGCGCGACCAGCTCGGCGTGGCGATCCGCGCGCTGCACGACCGGCTCGGGCTGACCACGATCATGGTCACGCACGACATGGCCGAGGCGCTGCTGCTCGCCGACCGGGTGCTGGTGATGGAAGCGGGGAAGATCGTCGCCGACGCCACGCCACGTGAGCTGCTGGCCGGCAAGGGCGGTGCGGCCGCCGATGCGCTGGTCGCGGTGCCGCGCGAACAGAGCCGCCGCCTGATCGCGCTGGAGCGCGGCGCATGAACGGCCCGTTCTTCGCCGCGTTCGCGCGGGTGCCCGACCTGCTTGCCGCGCATCTGCTGCTCGCCGCGTCGGCGCTGGCGCTCGGGCTGGTGATCAGCCTGCCGCTGGCGATCTGGTCGGCGCGGCGGCCGCTGATCGCGCGGGTCGCGCTTGGCTTTGCCAGCCTGGTCCAGACCATTCCGTCGCTGGCGCTGCTGGCGCTCTTCTATCCCCTGCTGCTGTCGCTCTCGACGCTGATCGGCGGCGGCATTCCGGCATTGGGCTTCCTGCCCTCATTGCTCGCGCTGACGCTCTATGCGCTGCTGCCGATTCTGCGGAACGGCGTGACCGGGCTGATCGGGCTCGATCCGGCGGTGATCGAGGCCGCTGATGGGGTCGGCATGACCGCCTGGCAGAAATTGCGCTTGGTCGAGGCCCCTCTGGTCGCACCGGTGCTGATGGCCGGCATCCGCACCGCCGCAGTATGGACGATCGGCGCCGCGACGCTCTCGACCACGGTCGGCCAGCCAAGCCTGGGCGACATGATCTTTGCCGGGCTGCAGACGCAGAACTGGGCGCTGGTGCTGGCCGGCTGTCTCAGCGCGGCGGCGCTGGCGCTGGCGGTCGATGCACTACTCGGCGTGATCGAGCATGGCATCGCCGCGCGCAAGAAACTGCGCGTATGGATTGCAGGCGGCGTGCTGGCGCTTGGCGTGGTCGCGGCGCTGGCGCCAATGTGGCCGCGCGGCGGTGAGACGGTGGTGGTCGGCGCAAAGGGCTTTTCGGAGCAATATATCCTGGCCCGGCTGATCGGGCACAGGCTGGAAAAGGCCGGATATCGCGTCGAATATCGCGAAGGGCTCGGATCGGTCGTTGCGTTCCACGCGACCGCTGGCGGCGATGTCGATGCCTATGTCGATTATTCGGGCACGATCTGGACCAACGAAATGAAGCGCAACGACGTGCCGCCGCGCGACGCGATCGTGGCGGGGGTCGGCGCCTGGGCGATGAAGCAGCATGGCGTGCGTCTGCTCGGCAACCTCGGGTTCGAGAACAGCTATGCCTTTGCGATGCGCAGCGCCGATGCGACGCGACGCGGCGTGACGAGCATCGCCGACCTGACCGCGATCGCGCCGGGGCTGAAGCTCGCCACCGATATCGAGTTTCTCGAACGGCCCGAATGGGCGGCGGTGCGCAAGGCGTACGGCCTGCGCTTCGCCTCGGCCCAGCCCTATCAACCGACCTTCATGTACCGCGCGCTGACCAGCGGCACTGCCGATGTCATTCCAGCCTTCTCTTCCGACGGACGGATCGCGGCGGACAAATTGACCGTGCTCACCGACCCCAAGGGCGCGATTCCCGGCTATGATGCGATTCTGCTGCTTGCGCCACGCCGGGCGCAGGATGCGCGCTTCGCTGCGGCGTTGCAGCCGCTGATCGGCAAGGTACCGGTCGAGGCCATGCGCGAGGCGAACTATATGGTCGACCGTGATGCCGACAAGGCGTCACCGGAAGAGGCCGCGCGCTGGCTGGAGAAAAAGCTCGGGCTGTAAACGCAGCAGCGGATTGGCCCTCCCCATCCGTTCGTTTCGAGCGAAGTCGAGAAACCCCGCGCGGCGCTTATGGCTGTTTCTCGACTTCGCTCGAAACGAACGGGAGAGAGAGAGGTAGGACTTTCGGGACCCACCTCCTACCCTTCTTCGCGTTACGCGGGATCAGCTGGCAAAAAGCAGCACCGGGGTTTCGAGATATTTCTTCAGCCCCTGGACGAAGCTTGCTGCATCCCAGCCGTCGACCACGCGGTGATCGCAGCTGATCGACAGGTTCATCAGCTTGGCGCGGCGAATCTCATCGCCGTCAAAAACCGGGCGCTCAACAATCTTGTTGGGGCCGATGATCGCGACCTCGGGCCGGTTGATCACCGGCGTGGTGGCGATGCCGCCGAGCGGTCCGAGCGAGGTGATGGTCAGGGTCGAGCCTGACAATTCCTCGACCTTGGCCTTGCCGGTACGCGCGGCCTCGGCAAGGCGGGCGATCTCGGTCGCGAGTTGCCAGACATTGCGGTCCTGCGCATCACGGATCACCGGGACCATCAGGCCGGCCGGAGTCTGAGTCGCCATGCCGAGATGGATCTGGCCGTGACGCGTGACAACGCCGGCCTCATCGTCGTAGCGCGCATTGATCATCGGGAAATCGGGGATGGTCTTGCAGATCGCGACGATCAACAGTGGCAACATGGTCAGCTTGGGCCGGCCGCCGCGATTATTGTTGAGATCGGCGCGCATCTCCTCAAGCGCGGTCACGTCAATCTCGTCGACATAGGTGAAGTGCGGAATGGCGCGCTTCGACGCGGCCATATTCTCCGCGATCTTGCGGCGCATGCCGATGACCTTGATCGGCTCATCGGCGCGCGCATTGCTGGCATGTGGAGCTTGATAGCCCTGGCCCGAACCGTAGCGCAGGAACGCGTCGAGATCAGAGTGGCGCACCCGGTCGCCCTCGGTCTTCACCTGCGTGAGATCGATGCCGAGATCCGCCGCACGGGCACGGACGGCGGGTGAGGCGAGCGCGTGGAGAACCGGCGCGCTTGCAGCAGCCGGCGTGTCGGCGACCGGCGCTTCGACAGGCTCAGCGCGAACGGGAGGGGGAGCCGGCGTTTCCGCGATCTCTTCCGCACCGGGATTTTCCGCACCCATCTGCTCGGCGACATCCTGCGCCAGTTCCGCGCGGGCCGCTGCATCGCTCGCCGGGACGTGATCCTCGGCCGCGTCGGTTTCGATCACCACCAAGGGCGAGCCGATCGACACCTGGTCGCCGACTTCGCCGGCCAGCGCGATCACCGTGCCGGAGACGGGCGATTCCATCTCGACCGTCGCCTTGTCGGTCATCATGTCGGCCAAGCCCTGATCTTCCTCGACCCGGTCACCGACCTTGACGTGCCACGCGACGATCTCCGCCTCGGAAATGCCTTCGCCGATATCGGGCAGTTTGAATTCGAAGCGTGCCATCCCAGTCATCCGTTCGTTTCGAGCGAAGTCGAAAAAACCTGTATCCAGCCCCGCCTTTCGACTTCGCGGCATCAGCGCGCGGGGTGGGTCGTCCGGGAGCCTAGTCCCGCATCACTTTCTTCAGCGCCTCGCCGATCCGCACCGGTCCGGGGAAATACGCCCATTCCAGGCTGTGCGGATACGGCGTGTCAAAGCCGGTCACGCGCTCGATCGGTGCTTCGAGATGATAGAAGCAGCGTTCCTGCACCAGCGCCGACAGCTCTGCACCGAAGCCGCCGGTGCGTGTCGCCTCGTGCACGATCATGCAGCGGCCGGTCTTCTTCACCGACGCCTCGATCGTCTCGATGTCGAGCGGCACCAGGGTGCGCAGATCGATGATCTCGGCATCGACACCGGCATCGGTCACCACCGCCATGCAGACATGCACCATGGTGCCGTAAGCCAGGATGGTCAGCGCGTCGCCGGCACGGACGATGTTCGCCTTGCCCAGCTCGATCTTGTAATAGCCGGTCGGCACTTCGCCGGCCGGATGTTTCGACCAGTTTTGCGACGGGCGATCCCAATGGCCGTCGAACGGGCCGTTATAGATGCGCTTCGGTTCGAAGAAGAGCGTTGGATCATTGTCCTCGATCGCCGCGATCAGCAGCCCCTTCGCGTCGTATGGCGTCGACGGGATCACCGTCTTGATCCCGGACACATGGGTGAAGATGCCCTCCGGGCTCTGCGAATGCGTCTGGCCACCGAAGATGCCGCCGCCGAATGGCGAGCGCACCGTGATCGGCGCGGTAAATTCGCCGTCCGAGCGATAGCGCAGCCGCGCCGCTTCCGACACGAGCTGATCGAGCGCGGGATAGATATAATCGGCGAACTGGATTTCGGGCACCGGGCGCAAGCCATAGGCGCCCATGCCGACCGCGACGCCGATGATGCCGCATTCGGTGATCGGCGTGTCGAACACGCGGGTCTTGCCGAATTTTTCCTGCAAGCCGGCGGTGGCGCGAAACACGCCGCCGAAATAGCCGACATCCTCGCCCATCACGATCACGTTCGGATCGCGCGCCATGACCACTTCCATCGCGGAATTGATCGCCTGGATCATGTTCATGCGGGTGGTTTCACCGCCAAGCGCAGGCTCGCCGGCGTCTGCCGCGATGGTTTCGATCGTCTCACTCATGACTTGCGTGCCCATGGGCGGCCCGAGGCCGTTTCTTCAGCGATCATCTGCGCCTGCTGCTCGCGCAGGTGCCACGGCATTTCCTCGAACACGCCATCGAACAGCGAATCGAGCGGCTGGTGCAGGCCATGGCCGAGAATACCGTTCTTCTCGGCTTCCTTCTGGGCCGCCTTCACATCCTCGGCGAGTTGCTTGTCCTGCGCGGCATGGCGCTCCTCGTCCCATTCGCCGATCGCGATGAGATGATCCTTCAGGCGCTTGATCGGATCGCCGAGCGGCCAGGCGGTCGGCTCGCCTTCGGAGCGGTACTGGCCGGGATCGTCGGAGGTCGAATGCCCTTCGGCGCGATAGGTGAAATGCTCGATCAGGGTCGGACCCTGATTGGTACGGGCGCGCTCCGCAGCCCAGGCGGTCGCGGCATAGACGGCGAGCGCGTCATTGCCGTCGACCCTGAGGCCGGCAATGCCATAGCCGACCGCGCGCGCCGCAAAGGTGGTCGATTCAGCGCCGGCAAAGCCGGAAAAGCTCGAAATCGCCCATTGGTTGTTGACCACGTTGAAGATCACCGGTGCGCGGTAGACGCTGGCGAAGGTGCAGGCGGAATGGAAATCACCCTCCGCGGTCGAGCCTTCGCCGCACCAGGTCGCGGCAATGCGCGTGTCGCCCTTGGCGGCGCTCGCCATCGCCCAGCCGACGGCCTGGGGATATTGCGTGGCGAGATTGCCCGAGATCGAGAAGAAGCCGGCTTCCTTGACCGAATACATGATCGGCAGCTGCTTGCCCTGCAGCCGGTCGCCGCGGTTGGAATAGATCTGGTTCATCATGTCGACCATGCTCCATCCCCGCGCGATCAGCAGGCCCTGCTGGCGATAGGAAGGGAAGCACATGTCTTCATAATCGAGCGCAAAAGCGGCGGAGACGGCGACCGCTTCCTCCCCGGTGCACTTCATGTAGAAGCTGGTCTTGCCCTGGCGCTGCGCCCGGAACATGCGCTCGTCGAACGCGCGCACCAGCGCCATGCTGCGGAGCAGCGCGCGCAGCGTGTCCGGCGACAGGCGCGGATTCCACGAGCCGACCGCCTGATTTTCATGGTCGAGCACACGCACGAGTTCATAGGCGAGGTCGATAAAGCTGTCGGCGGGATCGGCGATGTCGGGACGACGGACCGAGCCGGCCGCGGGAATCGCCACTTCGGTGAAGTCGACCGCGTCGCCGGGGCGGAACTTGGGCTCCGGCACGTACAGCGACAAAGGTTTCAGATTGGCGCGCGGAATGTCGCTTGCCATGGCCTCTCCAGTCTTTTCGGCGTTGCCCCTGGTCTGAGCAAACGCGTGGAATCGATGATCGTCCCCTTGTTATAAAATTTCAACGCGCTTGGCGAGTGTCCCGCCGTGCCGCCACTGTGCCAATCGTGTCGTTTCGTTCTCCGATCGGGTCGGAGTGCGTGTCTCGGCCGGACACGCACTCCTTTCCCGCCCCATCAGGGTCCTCAGCCGCCGACGGTCTGTTCAATCACACCAAAGATCGCGTGATGCTTGTCGTCCTCGGCCCAGATGCGCACCGTGTCGCCCTTGGTCAGGAACGGCGTGATGGGTTTCCCGCCCTTGATCGTTTCGACCGTGCGCACTTCGGCAAGGCAGGAATAGCCGACTCCGCCCTCGGCGATCGGCTTGCCCGGGCCGCCGTCGCTGCCGCGATTCGACACCGTGCCGGACCCGATGATCGTGCCAGCGCCGAGCGCGCGCGACTTGGCGGCATGAGCGATCAGGGTGCCGAAATCGAACGTCATGTCCTCGCCTGCCTCAGCGCGACCGAACGGCTTGCCGTTGAGATCGACCATCAGCTTGCGGTGGAGCTTGCCGTCCTTCCACCAATCGCCGAGCGCGTCGGGGGTCACGAACACCGGCGAGAAAGCACTGGCCGGCTTTGACTGGAAGAAGCCGAATCCCTTGGCGAGTTCGCCCGGGATCAGGTTGCGCAGCGACACGTCGTTGGTCAGCCCGACCAGCCGGACTGCGGCCAGCGCTTCTTCGCGAGTCGCGCCGAGCGGCACATCGCCGGTCACCACCACCACTTCGCCCTCCAGGTCGCAGCCCCATGCCTCGTCGGCGAGCGGGATCGGATCGCGCGGCCCGAGAAAGCCGTCCGAGCCGCCCTGGTACATCAGCGGGTCGTGCCAGAAGGTCTCGGGCATTTCCGCCGCACGTGCCTGACGCACGAGCGCGACATGGTTCACATAGGCGGAGCCATCGGCCCATTGATACGCCCGCGGCAGCGGCGAGGCGGCGTCCTTTTCATGGAAGCGCCGCATCGGGATCATTTCATGTTCGAGATCGGTGGCGAGATTCTGCAGGTCGGGCAACAGCCGGTCCCAGTCGTCGAGCGCTCCTTGCAGTGTGGGGACGATATGGCTGGCATCGGCGTACCAGGCGAGGTCATTGGAGACGATGACGAGTTTCCCGTCGCGCCCGTGCTTGAGGCTGGCCAGTTTCATGGGGTCTCCTAGGTTCTATTCTCGAACGCGACCATAGCCCTCCCCGTCATTCCCGCGAAAGCGGGAATACCGCTTTCTTCTCCCCGACCACGAAAAAGGCAGCGGGATCCCCGCTTTCGCGGGGATGACGTCTTGGGTTGACGCGGACGTAACCTCACAGCACACCGCTCAAAACGAGTTGCAAGAGAGGACTTAACCGATGCTCGACGCCATTCCCGGCCGCTTCGCCTATAATGAAGATCATGAGGCGTTCCGCCAGACGGTACGCAGCTTCCTGCAGAAGGAAGGCGTGCCCAATGTCGGCGAATGGGAGGAAAAGCGACTCGTCCCCAAGGAATTCTGGCGTAAGGCCGGCGAGATCGGCATGCTGTGCCCGACCGTGCCGGAGGAATATGGCGGGCTGGGTCTCGATTTCGGCTATAATTCGATCGTCAATGAAGAGCTTGCCTATAATGGCGTGCCGGCCGGCTTCACGCTGCATAGCGACATCGTCTGCGACTATATCGTCGCTTATGGCTCCGAGGAGCAAAAGGCGCACTGGCTGCCGCGCTTCGTGTCGGGCGAGACGATCACCGCGATCGCGATGACCGAGCCGGGCACCGGATCCGACCTGCAGGCGATCCGCACCTCGGCCAAGAAGGACGGCAATCATTATGTCGTCAACGGCTCCAAGACCTATATCACCAATGGCCAGAATGCCGACCTGATCCTGGTCGTCGCCAAGACCGACCCCGACGCCAAACCGGCCTATAAGGGCATGTCGATCCTGCTGATCGAAAGTGATCGCGAGGGTTTCAAGCGCGGACGCAAGCTCGACAAGATCGGGCAGGACGCCGCCGACACGTCGGAATTGTTCTTCGAAGATGTCCGCGTGCCGATGACCAATTGCCTGGGCGAGGAAGGCAAGGGCTTCATCTATCTGATGAGCCAGCTGCCGCAGGAGCGGCTGTCGATCGCGGTCGGAACGCAGGCCTCGTCGCAAAAGGCGTTCGACGAAACGGTCGAATTCACCAAAAGCCGCAAGGCCTTTGCCGGCATGGTGTTCGATTTCCAGAATACGCGCTTCGTGCTCGCCGATCTGAAATCCAAGTTGCAGGTCGGCTGGGCGCATCTCGACTGGGCAATCGCGCGGCACCTGAAGGGCGAGCTGACCCCGGTCGAGGGCGCCGCCGCGAAACTATGGCACACCGAGCTACAATGGGAGGTGATGGATAAATGCCTGCAACTGCATGGCGGTGCCGGTTATATGAACGAATATCCCATCGCCCGGATGTGGCGCGCGGCGCGGGTCAGCCGGATCTACGGCGGAACCAACGAGATCATGAAAGAGTTGATCGGGCGGAGTCTGTAACGGCCGTGCCGCGAAAAGCCGTTACGGCGGTGGCGTATTGGCTACGTCACCGTTCGTCGCGTCGTCTCTTGCAAAAACACTGTCATGTCGGCATGACGGCGATCCGATGACACCCCCAACGCCTGACGGCACCCGAGACAGGCGGATAGAAGATCCAACCAATCTCTGGCTGATCCATCCCACCGCTCGGCGGCTCCTCCCGGTAGCGCTTGCATGGCGCGTGTCCGCCAATGCGGTATCGTTCATTGGCCTTGTCCTCGGCATCGGGGCCGCGATCGCCTATTGGAACTGGGATACGCCGCTTGCTGCGGTCATCGGCCTGATCCTGTCGATCGGCTGGCTGATCGCCGATGGTCTGGACGGCATGGTGGCACGCGCGACGCAGACCGCCAGCGCCTTTGGCCGTCTGCTCGACGGCATTTGCGACCATGGCGTGTTCATCCTCATCTATGTCGTGATCGCGACGTCGATCGGCACCGGCGAAGGCTGGGCGCTGGCGGTCGTCGCCGGTGCCGCCCATATCGTCCAGTCCAGCCTGTACGAGGCGGAACGCGCCCGTTTCCACCGCCGCGTACGGGGAGATTCGGGCGAGTCGCCGCCGGCGCGAACTGGCGGCCTGCTCGAGCGCGGCTATGACGCGATCTCGCACGGGGTCGATCGAGTCGCGGGCCGGTTCGATCAGGCGCTCCGGTCAAGCCGCGATCCGGCACGCTTTGGCGTGGATTATGGCCTGCGCGCCGCACCGGTGATGAAATTGATGGCGCTGGAAAGCGCCAATATGCGCGTTCTGGCGATCTTCGTCGCCTGCCTGATCGGAAATCCCCGCTTGTTCTGGTGGTTCGAGATCGTACCGTTAACCCTCTTGATCATTGCCACGCTCGTCTGGCATCGGCGCGTCGAAGCCGACCTGGTGCATCCAGGTGGCGCCGCACCCGTGAATACATGACCATCGGCACCTATATGGTCGCCATCCGCTACACCATCATTTGAACATTTGAATATCGAAGGGGCTACCTCAACCATGAAAACCATCAATGTCGCAGTGATCGGCATCGGCAACTGCGCCAGCTCGCTGGTCCAGGGTCTGGCATTCTACCACAAGGGGTCGAACGACCATGTCGGCCTGATGCATTGGGACCTGGGCGGCTACAAGCCGAGCGACATCAAGGTCGTCGCAGCCTGGGACGTCGATACGCGCAAGGTCGGCGTCGACGTGTCCGACGCGATCTTCGCCAAGCCGAACTGCACCGCGGTGTTCTGCGCCGATGTCCCGCCGAGCGGCGTCAAGGTGAAGATGGGCAATGTGCTCGACGGCGTGGCCGACCATATGGCCGACTATGCCGATGACCGCACTTTCATCGTCGCCGACCTGCCCCAGCCGACCAAGGCCGAAGTCGTCGCCGCGCTGCGCGAGAGCAAGGCCGACGTGCTGATGAACTATCTGCCGGTCGGCAGCCAGAAGGCGACCGAATTCTACGCCGAATGCGCGCTCGAAGCGGGCGTCGCCTTCGTCAACAACATCCCCGTCTTCATCGCCAGCGACGCCGTCTGGGCGAAGCGTTTCGAAGATGCCGGCGTGCCGATCGTCGGTGACGACATCAAGGCGCAGCTCGGCGCGACGATCGTCCACCGCGTGCTGACCGACCTGTTCGCCAAGCGTGGCGTGAAACTCGACCGCACCTATCAGCTCAACACCGGCGGCAACACCGACTTCCTCAACATGTCGAACCATCGCCGCCTGGAATCGAAGAAGATCTCCAAGACCGAAGCGGTGCAATCGGTCGCGGCCGAGCGCCTGACCGACGACAATGTGCATATCGGCCCGAGCGACTATGTCGCGTGGCAGAATGACAACAAGGTCTGCTTCCTGCGCATGGAAGGCCAGATGTTCGGCGGCGTGCCGATGAACCTGGAACTGCGCCTCTCGGTCGAGGACAGTCCGAACTCCGCCGGCGTCGCGATCGACATGATCCGCTGCGCGAAGCTCGCCAGCGACCGCGGCATGGGCGGCCCGATCCATCCGGCATCGGCCTATTTCTGCAAGCATCCTCCGATCCAGATGACCGACGATCTGGCGCAGCTCGCGGTTGAAGACTTCATCGCCGCCGCTGCGTGAATCGAATAACCACTGCGGTCCTGCTCGCGGCGGGCGCCGGCACGCGCCTGCGCTCCGCCGCCGAGTCCAAACCGCTGTGCGTCGTTGGCGGCAAACCGCTGATCGACCATGCAATCGAACGCATGGCGACAGCGGGGATCCGCCGCGTCATCGTCACCACCGGCTACCGTGCCGAAGCGATCGAGGCGCATCTTGCCGCGCGCGACTGGCCGGTCACGGTCGAAACCGCGCTGACCGCCGACTGGCGCCAGCCCAATGGCGTGTCCGCCCTGGCCGCCGCGCCGTTGCTGGCGGGCGAAGCGACGCTGCTTGCGATGTGCGACCATCTCGTCGATCCGGCACTCTATGCGCGCATGGCCGATGCCGGCGCGGGTGACGGGCTCAACCTCGGCATCGATCGCCGGCTTGGCCATCCCTGGGTCGATCCCGACGACGTGACCTTTGTTGCGACCGAAGGCGATCGAATCATCGCGATCGGCAAGGGCATGGCGCCGCACGATTGTTACGACACCGGCGTGTTCGCGGTCGGAGTGCCCTTCTTCGCCGCACTCGAGACATTGGCCGAACCGTCGATCACCGATGCGGTCCGCCTGCTCGCCGCCGGCGGCGGTGCCGGCGTGGTCGATTGCAGCGATATCGACTGGATCGACGTCGATGATCCAAAGGCGCTCGCCGCCGCCGAAACATGGCTCGCGGGCAGCTGATTTTCGCAAACCAGCGGTTGACACGACGGTTGACACAGGGCCCGCGCTAACGGATTCGTGCCGCTTCCCGGGACGACACCGGATTGAATAACAGGGGGCGTAATGGCGGACGGGTTTCGGGCGGCACACTGGCTGCGTACCGCGACGATGGCATGTGCGGGCGCAGCGATGCTCTCGGCCTGCGCCACAGACGCCAATGCCGACAAGCCGAAGAGCGCGAGCAGCTCGGCCAAGTCCACGCCGGGCAAGAGTTATAGCCGCGATCCCTATCCATCGACCTACAAAGCCTATCCGGGCGCGCCGACTTTGGTCACCAACGTCACGATCTTCGACGGCGAAGGCGGCAGTATCGCCAGGGGCCAGGTGCTGTTCGCCGACGGCAAGATCGTCGCAGTCGGTGAGACCGTCACCGCACCCGAGGGCGCGACGGTGATCGACGGCACCGGCAAGGTCGTCACCCCCGGCATCATCGATATCCACAGCCATCTCGGCGACTATCCCTCGCCCGGGGTGGAAGCCAATTCCGACGGTAATGAAGCGACCGGACCGGTCACCGCCGATGTCTGGGCGGAGCATAGCGTCTGGCCGCAGGATCCGGGGTTCAGCCGTGCGCTCGCCAATGGCGGGGTCACCACGCTGCAGATCCTGCCCGGATCGGCCAACCTGATGGGTGGCCGGTCAGTCGTGCTCAAGAATGTCTATGCCCGCACCGTGCAGGGGATGAAATTCCCCGGCGCACCCTATGGCCTGAAAATGGCGTGCGGCGAGAATCCCAAGCGCGTCTATGGCAGCAAGGGCCGTCAGCCCTCGACCCGGATGGGCAATATCGCGGTCGATCGCCAGACCTGGGCCAAGGCGGTCGAGTATAAGCGCAAATGGGACAAGTACGAGAAGGACGGTGGCGACGCGCCGACGCGTGACATCGCGATGGACACGCTGCGCGGCGTGCTCGACGGCGAAATCCTCGTCCAGAATCACTGCTACCGCGCTGACGAAATGGCCATCGTCATGGATATGGCCAAGGAGTTCGGCTATCATGTCGCGGCGTTCCACCATGCGGTCGAAGCCTATAAGATCGGCGACCTGTTGAAGCAGAACGGCACCTGCGCGGCGGTATGGGCCGACTGGTGGGGCTTCAAGATGGAAAGCTATGACGCGATCAGCGAGAATCTCGCGCTGCTGCAAAAGGCCGGCGCGTGCGCGATGATCCATAGCGATGACGAGAATGGCATTCAGCGGCTCAATCAGGAAGTGGCCAAGGCGCTCGCCGCCGGGCGACGCGCGGGGATCGACATTTCGGACGCGGTGGCGTGGGAATGGCTGACGATCAACCCGGCCAAGGCGCTCGGCATCGCTGACCGCACCGGCAGCCTGAAAGCCGGCAAGATGGCCGATGTCGTGCTGTGGAACGGCAATCCGTTCAGCGTCTATTCGCGCCCCGAAAAGGTCTGGATCGACGGCGCCCTGCTCTACGACGCGACCAACCCCAAACTCAGGCCGGTGTCCGATTTCGAGCTTGGCCAACCTGGTGCTGGAGATGTGAAGTGAAGCGCCTCCTGCTCTGCGCCGTGGCATTCACGACAACCCCGGCAGCCGCCCAATCGGTGGCGATCGTCAATGCGAAGCTGGTGATCGGCGACGGCTCCGCCCCGATCGAGGGCGGCACGGTAGTGGTACGCGACGGCAAGGTGATCGCGGCCGGCGCGCATATCGCGGTGCCGGCGGGCGTGGACACGGTCGATGCCGGTGGTCGCTGGGTCACGCCGGGCATCGTCGCCGGCTTCACTCGCATGGGCATCATCGAAGTCGATGGCGTGTCGCAGACCAATGATTCGGGCGCATCGAGCAGCCCGTTCCACGCCGCGATCGATATCGCACCGGCGGTCAATCCCAAGTCGAGCTCGATCCCGCTCAATCGCGCCGAGGGCGTAACCCGCGCGATCGTCGCGCCGGACAATAATGGCTCGGTCTTCGCGGGCATGGGCGCAGTGATCGATCTCGGAGCGGACCGCGACGCAGTGACTCGCGCCCGCGCTTTCCAGTTCATGGAATATGGCGAATCCGGCGCACGTGCCGGCGGCGGCAGCCGCGCCTCGGCGATCCTGCAGTTCCGCAATGCACTGATCCAGGCGAGGGATTATGCGCGCAACCCGGCTGGCTATGCCGATCTCGGCAAGGATGCGCTGCTCACCCGCGCCGATGCCGAGGCGCTGGGCGCTGTGGCGAGCGGGCGCATGCCGCTGCTGATCCATGTCGAGCGGGCGTCCGACATATTGGTGCTGCTCGACCTGAAGCGGGAAATGCCTGCGCTGAAACTGGTGCTGGTCGGTGCGGCGGAGGGCTGGACCGTCGCGCCCCAGATCGCCGCGGCGCATGTGCCGGTGATCGCCAGCGCGCTGACCGACCTGCCCGCTTCGTTCGAGCAGCTCGGATCGACTCAGTCGAACATCGGCCGGATGAAGGCAGCGGGCGTGCAGGTCGGCATCGGCATGATCAACGACAATGAAGCGCGCCAGGCGCGGCTCGAGAAGCAATATGCCGGCAACCTCGTCGCATTGACGAAACTGCCTGGTGCGACCGGGCTTGACTGGAACAGCGCCTTTGCCGCGATCAGCTCGATCCCGGCAGAGGTGATCGGCCTGGGCGGCGAAATCGGCTCGCTGCGCCCCGGGCGGCGCGGCGATGTGGTGATCTGGAGCGGCGACCCACTCGAACTCGATACGGCAGCGCTCAGCGTCTGGATCGATGGGGTCAAGCAACCACTCGAGACGCGCCAGGGCATGCTGCGCGATCGCTATCTGGTGCCGCAGGAAGGCGCGTTGCCCAAGGCGTATCAGCGCTGAGGGCAGGAGGCTGCCGGCTGGAACGAACCTTCGCGGATGCCTTTCACTCGCCACCGATCGATCGGATGATTCGTGCCGGATTCCCTCCGACAAAGCTATTCGGGGGAACGTCATGAGTGACGACCGAACCGGCAGCCACAACAGAGTTTTCGCCAATCGTCACCCCGCCGATGATCGTGACGCAAGCTGCGATCCACACATTCCTCTCAATCACGATGGGCTTTGCGATTACGAAGGCGCGTCGCTGAGAAGGTTCGATGGGATGGCCCGATGTGATGATGCTCACGTTCGGACCGATCATCACGTCATCGGCGATATCAATCCCGCCAAGGTCGTACATGGTGCAATTCTGGTTGATGAACACGTTGCGCCCAACGCGGATATTCTCGCCGCCGGTCGTGTAGAATGGCGGGATCAACGAAAAGCCGTCGTCCACCTTCCTGCCGATCAAATCGCTGAACACGGCCCGGATTGCGTCCGCATCGTCATATGCCAAACGATTGAGCGCCGGGGTGAGCGCCATCGCCCGCTTGACGCTCGCCACCATGGCCGCAGATTCCGGCGTTCTCCTGTGAATGATCCTGGTGCCGTCCTCGTGCGACATTGTCTATTATCCTCGGGCTGCGGTTGAATATGCATTCGACGCACAAGGGCGGCATCGAGCTTCGCCGAGCATAGCGGCAAATCGGAAGGGCCGGAATCCACCTGCCCGTCTGACGCAGTGGTAGCCGAACAACGGATATCAACCAGCCCGTCGGCCGCGCGCATGACGACGCGCCGAACCCGATCCACATTGACATTTTGCAGCGCAGCATTTAAATAGCGCCCATCGAGGCGTCATGCAGCGTGATTGGATCCGCAAGGTTCCGGCTCCGCCTCGGTCGTTTTTAACAGGCTTCCCTTTTCACGCGGGGTGTCATCCTCCCCCGCCATACGTGCGTCGATTCGACGTGCGTTGGCCGATTCAGGCTATCATTTTCATGTCTTTCGCACATCTCGGCCTTGCCGAACCCCTGGTCCGCGCTCTCGAAGCAAAGGGCTATACTACCCCCACCCCGATCCAGAAGCAGTCGATCCCGACCTTGCTCGAGGGCCGCGACCTGCTTGGTATCGCGCAGACCGGCACCGGCAAGACCGCCGCGTTCGTGCTCCCGTCGATCCAGCGCCTCGTCAATGAGGAAAAGCGCGTCCTGCCGACGCATTGCCGCATGCTCGTGCTCGCACCGACGCGCGAACTGGCCAGCCAGATCGCCGACAGCGCACGCGACTACGGCAAGTTCTCCAAGATGTCGGTCGCAACCGTGTTCGGCGGCACCAGCATCAACAAGAACCGCCAGGACATGGCGCGCGGCGTCGACATCCTGGTCGCCACGCCGGGCCGTCTGCTCGACCTGATCGAACAGCGCTTCGTCAGCCTGGCGACGCTGGAAATCCTCGTCCTGGACGAGGCCGATCAGATGCTCGACCTGGGCTTCATCCATGCGCTGCGCAAGATCGTCCGCATGCTGCCCAAGCAGCGCCAGACCCTGTTCTTCTCGGCGACGATGCCCAATGCGATCCGCGAGCTGGCCGACCAGTTCCTCAAGGATCCGGTGACCGTGAAGGTCGCGCCGGTATCGACCACCGCCGAGCGCGTCGACCAGCATGTCACCTTCATCAACCAGGCCGAAAAGCAGGCGCTGTTGACCATCCTGTTGCGCGACGAGAGCGTCGAGCGCGCGCTGGTCTTTACCCGCACCAAGCATGGCGCCGACCGCGTCGTGAAGCTGCTCGGCCATGCCGGCATCCTCGCCAACGCCATCCATGGCAACAAGAGCCAGCCGCAGCGCGAGCGGGCGCTGGCCGAGTTCAAGGCGGGCAAGGCTCGGGTGCTGGTTGCGACCGACATCGCCGCGCGCGGCATCGACGTGTCGGGCGTGAGCCATGTGTTCAACTTCGAACTGCCCAATGTGCCCGAGCAATATGTCCACCGCATCGGCCGGACCGCACGGGCCGGCGCGAGCGGCGTGGCGATCAGCTTCTGCGCGAGCGACGAGCGTCCGTATCTGCGCGACATCGAGAAGCTGACGCGCGTCAAGCCGAACGTGATGGAATTGCCCGAGGGCTTCACCGCCGAGGCGGCGAAGATCAAGGCCAACCGCCCGGCCGGCGCCGATGACGAGCGCCGTCGCGACGATAGCGGCCGTCACCGCGCGCCGCCGCGCGCAACGCATGCTGCGCGCCCGACCGGCCAGCGTGCCGAGGGTGCGGGTCGCCCGGGCGGTGGTCGTCCTGAAGGTGCCGGTCGTCCGGCCGGTGGCCATCGGCCCGGTGGTCCGGGCCGTCCCGGCGGCAATGCCGGCCGTCCTGCTGGTGGCGGTCCGCGTCGTCAGCATTCGGGCGGCGGGCGCCGTTCACCAGCGGCTTAAGGTCTAGAATTTCAACCGTTTGTGCTGACCCTATCATTCCCCTCCCTTTATGGGAGGGGCTAGGGGAGGGTCAGCGGCGGGCGGGGCTCGATGCCCCGGTCGACGCTTCGCGTCGAGCGATACGCTCCGCGATCGCACCCTCCCCCACCCCTCCCATAAAGGGAGGGGAGAAGAATAAGGGGCTTAGCAGGCCCGCTTTAAGACCTAACCGTCAGCCACTCTTCCTCGGGAGCCCGTGAACTGCGCAAGCGGTTCGCGGGCTCCTCTGTATCCTCATACCCGATCGCCATGCCGCAAAAGAGCATGCGCTCCGCCGGTGTGCCGAGGAACGACGTGATCGTCCCGGGATACATCGCCCAGCATTCCTGCGGACAGGTGGCGAGCCCCGCCTCTACCGCCAGCAGCATCACATTCTGCAGATACATGCCGAGATCGGCCCATTGCGGTGGCCCCATCTGTCGGTCGACGGTGCAGAACAAGGCGGCCGGCGCGCCGAAGAACTGGAAGTTGCGCGCGAACCACATCCGCCGTGCCGCCTTGTCCTCGCGCGGAATGCCGATCTCACCATACATCGCTTCACCGACCGCGAAGCGACGGTCGCGATAGGGCGCGGTGAGCGGCGCCGGGTAGATCTGATACGCCGGCTCCTCAGTCTCGCCGGCGATCAGTTTCGCCGCGACGATCGCCTTGAGCTCAGCCAGTGGCGCACCGCTGAGCAAGTCGACATGCCAGGGCTGCAGATTTCCGCCGGTCGCGGCGCGCGCGGCCTTGGTCACGAGGCCGCGCAACAAATCCGCATCGACCGGCGTATCGAGGAATCCGCGCACCGATCGGCGTGCCGCTACGGCTTCGGACACTTTCATTGAAGACACTCCGTTTCGGCACCCGCACTGTTCGCACACCCCTTGCCGAGCACGCCGGATTGAGCAAGAGAAGTTGCAAATCGGGACTTATAGGAGAGTCGGATGGCCGAGGCATATATCGTGGATGCGGTGCGAACCGCAGGCGGCAGGCGCGGCGGCAAGCTTGCCGGCACGCATCCGGTCGACATGGCGGCGCATGTCCTCGACCAGCTGATCGAGCGCACGGGACTCGACGGCGCAGCGGTCGACGACGTGATCATGGGCTGTGTCAGCCAGGGTGGCCAGCAGGCCGGCCAGGTCGGCCGCAACGCCGTGCTCGCCGCGAAGAACCTGCCCGACAGCGTGCCCGCCGTGTCGATCGACCGTCAGTGCGGGTCGTCGCAGCAGGCAATCCAGTTCGCTGCCCAGGCCGTGATGTCGGGCACTCAGGACATCGTGATCGCCGCAGGTGTGGAAAGCATGACGCGCGTCCCGATGGGATCGACCGCGATGCTCCACATGAAGGAGGGCCTGGGCAATTATAAGTCGCCGCGGCTCGAGGAAAAATATCCTGGCATCCTGTTCAGCCAGTTCATGGGCGCGGAAATGATCGTCAAGAAGCACGGCTTCAACCGTGAGCAGCTCGACACATTCGCATTGGAAAGCCACAAGCGCGCGATCGCCGCGACCGAAAGCGGCGCGTTCGAACGCGAAATCGTCGCGATCGATGTCGAGACGCCCGAAGGCGTCGAAAGCCATCGCCGCGACGAGGGCATCCGTTATGACGCGACGCTCGAATCAATCGGCTCGGTCAAGCTGCTGCAGGAAGGCGGAGCGATCTCCGCCGCCAATGCCAGCCAGATCTGCGATGGCGCGAGCGCGGTGCTGATCGTCAGCGAGGCAGCACTGAAGGAGCATGGCCTCACCCCGATCGCGCGCATCGTCAATCTGACGGTGACCGGCGGCGACCCGGTAATCATGCTCGAAGAGCCGCTGTTCGCGACCGACCGGGCGCTGAAGCGTGCGGGCATGAAGATCGAGGATATCGATCTGTACGAGGTCAATGAGGCATTCGCGCCGGTCCCGCTCGCCTGGCTCAAACATGTCGGCGCCGATCCGGCAAAGCTCAACGTCAATGGCGGCGCGATCGCGCTCGGCCATCCGCTCGGCGCGTCTGGTACCAAGCTGATGGCGACCCTGGTCAACGCATTGCGCACGCGCGGCAAGCGTTATGGCCTGCAGACGATGTGCGAAGGCGGCGGTATCGCCAATGTGACGATCGTGGAGAAACTCTGATGAAACTCGACAACACCACCGCCGCCGTCGTTACCGGCGGCTCGTCCGGCCTTGGCGAGGCGACTGCGCGGGCGCTTGCGGCCAAGGGGGTCAAGGTCGCGATCTTCGATCTGCAGGCCGAAAAGGGCGAGAAGGTCGCGGCCGATATCGGCGGCATCTTCTGCGAAGTGAACGTGACTTCGGACGAGAGCGTCGATGCCGGCTTTGCCAAGGCGCGCGCCGCGCATGGCCAGGAGAGCGTGCTGGTGTGCTGCGCCGGCACCGGCAATGCGGTGAAGACCGCGAGCCGGTCGAAGGAAGACGGCAGCATCAAGCATTTCCCGCTCGCCGCGTTCGACTGGCTTATCCAGATCAATCTGGTCGGCACGTTCCGCTGCGTCGCCAAGTCGGCGGCGGGCATGCTGACGCTCGACCCGGGTGAAGATGGCGAGCGCGGCGCGATCGTGATGACCGCGAGCGTCGCCGCCGAGGACGGTCAGATTGGCCAGGCCGCCTATTCCGCGTCGAAGGGCGGCGTGGTCGGCATGACCTTGCCGATCGCGCGCGACCTGATGAGCGAGGGGATTCGCGTCAACACGATCCTGCCCGGCATCTTCAACACGCCACTGATGCAGGGCGCGCCACAGCCGGTAAGGGACGCGCTCGCCGCCAGCGTGCCGTTCCCCAAGCGGCTCGGCAATGCGCCGGAATATGCTCATCTCGCGCTGACCATGATCGAGAACAGCTATTTCAACGGTGAGGATGTACGCCTCGACGGCGCGATCCGCATGGCGCCGCGCTGAGCCACGCGCTATGGCGTCACCGGTCGCCTCGCGCGACGTCGAAAACGCTGCCTTGAGACGGCGTTTCGGCGGCGCGCGGCGCGGACGGCAGGGGGAGACGACCAATCGCACGACCAGAACCATGGCGGCTCGACCCCGCCAGCTATCCACATAGCGAAGCGATCCAGACCCGGTTCCAGGACCTGGACGTGCTTGGCCATATCAACAATGTCGCAATGGCAGCCCTGTTCGAGAGCGGGCGGGTACGCTTCAACAAGGCGATGAATCTGTCGGGCTGGCACGGCCATCGCTGGCTCGTCGCCAAGGTCGAGATCAATTATCTCGCCGAGGGCCATTTTCCCGGCGATGTCGAGATCGCGACCGGGGTCGGCGATATCGGCACACGAAGCTGGCACCTGCTGTCGGCCGCGTTCCAGCATGGCGAACCGATCGCCACCTGCGACACGGTAATCGTGATGAGCGGTGGCGCGAATGCGACCGCCCTCGCCGCCGATTTCCGGATCGGACTCGAGGGGCATCGTATCAGGCGCGCATGAAGCGATCCGCGCCGCAGCGCGTCGGACGGAAGCCGGGCCATCAGAAAACATCAGCTTGGCTTGTATATTCATAAGCAGATATGCGACGGCGATGGGACGCCGCCGCATATCTGCCGGTCAGTATCGGATAGCCGGTCTCAACGCGATGCAGCGATCGACACATCGGCCCGCGTAGCGCTGGCCAGTGCCCCGATACGCTGTCCCGATACCTCCGCGGCCTTTATTCTGCGGCACTTGGAAATAGCCAGCTTGAGCTGCAGATCGACACCGACTGGGTCGGGGCAAACCGCATTGATCGCGCGGTTTATCCGCCGATCGAGCTGCGTGATCCCCGCCTGGCTGCGCAGATCGAGATCATGATAGGAAATGTGGACGTCCGGCTGCGCATTGCGTGCGAATGCGGCATCCGTTGCGCCGGCGGAGAGGAGCAGTGCGGGGAGAAGTAGCTTCAGCATGACAGGGGCCTTTGTTGATCGTGAACGACGCATTCTTTTTGACGCAGCCACGGTTTCGACACCAACAAAGCGATGGACTCGATATATAAATTCACCTTATATATATGCTATGCATCGCATTCCTCCTCTTGCCGCGATCCGGGTGTTCGAAGCTGCCTCGCGACACGAGAATTTCAGCCGCGCCGCCGAGGAGCTTGCACTCACCCAGGCCGCGGTAAGCTATCAAATGAAGATTCTTGAAGAGCGGCTGGGTGCGGCACTGTTCGTGCGCAAGGGACGTGGCATGGCGTTGACCGATCTTGGCCGCCGGATCGCACCGCGCGTGACCGGCGCGTTCACCATGCTGGGAGAAGCGTTCGCCATTGCCGGCACGGAGAATGATTCGGTCCTCAGCATCACCGCCCCGCGCACCTTCTCGACCAACTGGCTTTCCGGACGGCTGGGGGATTTCAACGTCATCCGCCCCGACTTATCGGTGCGTCTTCACGTTTCCGACGAGATGGTCGATCTGGCATCGAGCGAGTTTGACGTCGCCATTCGCGGCATGCCGGCACCCTCACCATCGACCGGGCTTGTCTCGCATTTCCTCATGCGCATGCCGATAACGCCGCTGGCGAGCCCATCTTTCCTGGCGGCGCATCCGCTCCGGACACCAGCCGACCTGCTCACGGTTGCGCGCCTGTCGCCCGACGATGACTGGTGGGATCTATGGTTCGATTCGTTGGCCGACCTGGACTCGAATGGCCGGTCGCGCACCGGCATCCGGTTCGAATCGCAAGTGCTGGACGGGCATGCCGCGATTGCCGGCCATGGCGTCGCGATCGTCAGCCCGCCAATGTTCCAGTCGGCGGTCGAGGCCGGACTGCTGGTGCCGCCGTTCGAGCATTTCGCGACCTATCGCAACGGCTTCTGGCTGGTCTATCCGGAGCATAAGCGCAACCAGACCAAGGTACGCGCGCTCCGCGACTGGTTGCTCGACGAAGTGAAGCGCTCCGCTGGCGACGATCCTTACGGGATCCTGAGACCGCTTCCGGATTCATGAACGACAAACGACATCAATCCCGAAACACGGGCGTGCGCTTCTCCATATTGGCCATCACCGCCTCGACCTGATTGGGCTGGCGGATGACCTTCAGCTGCTCGACCGTCTCGGCCTCGAGCATCGTTGTGGGATCCGCATCATGGGCCATATTGCACAGCCGTTTCGCACCGCGCACGGCGTGCGGATTGCGCGACGCGATCTCGGCCGCAAGCGTCAGCGCGGCAGCGCGAGGATCGTCGGCGATGTGCGAGATGAAGCCATAGCCGAGTGCGTCCTCAGGACCGAATTCTCGCGCCGTGTAGGTCAGTTCGCGCAGCACATCGTCGCGCACCAGGCTGCGCCATAGCGGGAAGCCACCCATGTCGGGTACCAGTCCCCAGTGCAGTTCGCGGATTGCGAAGCGCGTGGCCGGCGCGGCAATGCGGATATCCGCGCCTGACATGATCTGGAAACCCCCGCCCAACGCGACACCATGGACCGCGGCGATTACCGGCATCGGCAATTTGCGCCAGCCGATCGATACCTGCTGGACGAGATTGGCGCCGTCCCAGGGACGCGACGACAATTCGAGCCCCGAGCCGCCCGTGGCCATGCTGCCCATGTCGAGACCGGCGCAGAAACCGCGCCCCTCGCCCGACAGGATCGCAACCCGCACGTCATCCATGCCGGCAAGCTGGTCGATCGCATCGGCGATGCCCTGAAACATCGCCGGATCGATCGCATTCATCTTGTCGGCGCGGGTCAGCCGGACATCGGCGATATGGTCAGTCACAGTGATGGATACGCGGTCGTTCATAAAATCTCCGTTCGCCCTCGTCTTTCGAAAGGCCCTTCTGCTATTTCCCGGCGTCGTGAAAAGGACGGTGCTTCGACAGGCTCAGCACGAACGGGATTGGATCATGGCTAGACGATCCGGCTCCCGCTCTCGCCCCAATAGCGATCGCGGAGCAACCTCTTGTACAATTTCCCTGTCGCATGGCGTGGCAGTTCCGCCGTGAAGTCGATCTGGCGCGGGGTCTTCACCCCTGAAAGCTCGGCGCGACACCAGGCGGTCAGTTCGGCTGCCAGATCGGGCCCGGCCTCGGCCATGTCGAGCGGCTGAACCACCGCAATCACGCGCTCGCCCATTTCCGCATCGGGACCGCCGATCACCGCGACATCTGCGACGCGTGGATGGGTGATCAGGCGATTCTCGATTTCCTGCGGATAGATGTTCACCCCGCCCGAGATGATCATGAAACTCTTGCGGTCCGTGAGATAGAGAAAGCCATCGGCATCGATCCGTCCGATATCGCCGAGCGTGGTCCAGCCTAGCGCATTGCGCGCCTCGGCGGTCTTGGCCGGGTCGTTGTGATATTCGAACACGCCGCCGCCTTCGAAATAGATCAAGCCTTCCTCGTCTGGGCCAAGCTCCTCGCCGGCTTCGTTGCAGATGTGCAGCGCACCATAGGCCGCCTTGCCCACCGAACCGGGATGGGCGAGCCATTCGGCCGAGTTGATCGTGGTCAGGCCATTGCCCTCCGACCCGGCATAATATTCGAACAATACCGGCCCCCACCAGTCGATCATCGCCTGTTTGACCGGCACCGGGCACGGCGCGGCGGCGTGGATGGCGACCTTCAGCGTCGACAGGTCATGAGCACGGCGCGCCGCCTCATCGAGCTTGAGCATGCGCACGAAATGCGTAGGCACCCATTGGCTCGCGGTGACGCCGTAGCGCTCGATCGCGGCGAGTGCGGTTTCGGGTGTGAAGTGCCGCATCATCACGACGGTGCCGCCAAGCCGCATCGCGGTCATCGACCAGCGCAGCGGAGCGGCATGATAGAGCGGCGCAGGGCTGAGATAGATCGTGTCCGGACCCAGGCCGTAAAGCACCTGTGCCAGCGTCGCGAGCACATTGGGGGTCGCAATCCCCGGATCCTCGGGCAGCGCGACGCGCACGCCCTTTGGCCGTCCGGTGGTGCCCGACGAATAGAGCATATCGGCGCCGGCGCGTTGGTCGGCAACCGGCGTATCGGGCATTGCCGCGACTGCCGCGGCCCAGTCTTCCCATCCCGCCACGCCCCCGATCGCCAGACCGGTGCAGCCGGCAAGATCGAGCTTTTCCGCTACATCGGCCTGTGCCGCGGAGGCGATAAGCAGCTTCGCCCCCGAATCGCGCAGAATATACTCGACCTCGGGCGCGGTCAGCTTCGACGGGATGCAGACATAGAAGAGGCCCGACCGCTGCGCACCCCAGGTGATGTCATAGAATTCGGGGATATTGTCGAGGAACAGCGCAACCGTGTCGCCGATCGCCAGCCCGCGGGCGCGAAACAGCTGCGCGGCGCGATTGGAGCGGCGGTCTAGCTCGGCAAAACTGATCGTCTCGCCGGTTTCGGCAACGATCAGCGCCGCCTTGTCGGGCGTCGCGGCGCCATGAATGCTGGGATGCACCCGTCTCTCCTCGTTTTGTTTTGCAACCTAATGCTAGACGTGGGCCGCAACACCCGCAACGACCGAATCCAGCCCGGCTTGCCTTGATCGCGTTGCCGTGTAGAGCGCGGAACATGACAGTCCCCGGCTTCGTCTTCGATCCCGAACGCTTCCTCCGCAACGGTGCCGGTGGTCATGGCCGTCGGCTCGGGCTGCATTATCACGCGCATGGTCTCGATTGGGTCGAACTCGCTCTGCCCTATAGCGAGGAGCAGATCGGCGATCCGGCGAGTGGTGTGATCGCCTCCGGCCCGATCCTGTCGATGATGGACATGGCGACGAGCATGGCGGTGTGGCTCAAGCTCAACGGCTTTCGCCCGCACGCGACGCTCGACCTGCGGGTCGATTATCTGCGCCCCGCAACGCCCGGAAAAACAGTGATCGGGCGCGGCGAATGCTATCGCCTGACACGCTCGATCGCGTTCGTGCGCGGTACGGCGCATGACGGCGACCCGGCCGATCCACTGGCGCATGTCGCGGGCACCTTCATGGCACCGGAGGGCTATCGCTGATGCTGCCGCCTTATGCCGATCTGCTCGGCCTGACCGTCGATCCCGATTTGAGTGATGCAGCCCCTGTGCTGATCATGCCGTTCGGCGACGACGTACTGGGTCGCCCCGGCTTTCTGCACGGCGGCGCGATCAGCGGGTTGATGGAAATGGCGGCGATCGCCGCGCTCCAGCACGCCCTGGCGGCCGAAGGAGGCGCCAAAGAGTCTCGGGGGCGAATCAAGCCGATCAACGTCACGGTCGATTTCATGCGCGGCGGCCGCGACAAGCCGACCCGCGCACAGGGTGTCGTCACCCGGCTCGGCAATCGCGTCGCCAATGTCGAAGCGACGGCCTGGCAGGACGATCCCGCCAAGCCGATCGCGGCGGCGCGAATGAATTATATGGTGGCGCGGGGCTGAGAGCGGCGGCCAAGGCCCTAGATCACATCAAGCACTTGATATGATTATATTATTTATAGACCTCTTCGGAAATATCGGCCTGAGATATGCGACATTCCGGTGTAACATATCTCCTGTTGCCCGTCCCGAGCCCTAGCTTTTCGGCGTCAGCTTGATCAGCCGGCCCTGCGACCCATCGCTACCATCCTCCAGCATCCAGATCGCCCCGTCGGGACCCTGTTCGACCTCACGAATCCGCGCGCCCATATCCCATTGGTCGCCCTTCTTCGCATTGGTGCCATCGAGATCGACCCGCAGCAGCGCCCGTGACGACAGGCCGCCGATGAACGCATCGCCCTTCCACGCCGGAAACAGGTCACCGGAATAGATCATCAGCCCGCCGGGCGAGATTGACGGGTTCCACCACACTTTGGGTGCTTCAAAGCCATCACCGGGCTTGTGATCGGGAATGTCGCGGCCATCATAATGGCTGCCATTGGAGACTTTGGGATAGCCGTAATTCTTGCCCGCAACGATCAGATTGACCTCATCGCCTCCCTTCGGGCCCATTTCCTGCTCCCACAGATTGCCGGTCGAATCGAAGGCGATGCCGAGCAGATTGCGATGGCCATAGGACCAGATCGCCGGATCGAAGCCCTGTGCGGCCAGCGGATTGCCCGGCGCCGGCTTGCCGTCGAGGGTCAGGCGCAGGACCTTGCCGAGTGTGGCCCTGGGGTCCTGCGCAGGGTCGAATTTCTGCCGCTCGCCATTGGTGAAGAAGAGATATTGGCCATCGGAAGAGAAGGCGATGCGGCCCGAATAATGGCCGTCGCCCTCGACATAGGGGTGCGCGCGGAAGATCACCGCGACATCCTCCAGCTGGCCCGCATCGGTGGCCAGCTTGCCCCGCGCCAGCGCCACACCCTTGCCGCCCGGCCCGGCTTCCGAGAAGCTGAAATAGACCAGCCGGTCCTGTGCAAATCCGGGTGAGAGGACGACGTCCATCAGCCCGCCTTGCCCCGCGCTGTCGACCGGCAGCGTGCCCGTGACGGTCGTCGCCTGCTTGCCGTCGGCCGACACCAGCTTCAGCTGTCCGGCCTTTTCGGTCACCAGCATGCGCCCGTCGGGCAGGAAGGTCATCGCCCAGGGCGAGTCGAAATCGGCCACCACGGTCCTGGCGAAGGGCAGCTCGCCACGTGCGGCCGCGGGGGTTGCCTGATTCGCGCTGCAGGCGATCAGCGCTATCGGCAGACTCAGGTACAACAGGCGCATATCGTCTCTCCGGTCGGTCGGTTGGGCGGGACAATGCGGTATAGCGCCGGTGACTGCGCGGCCCGCTTGCCAGTCTTGTGCGATCCGCCTATATCGCACTCGCGCTTTCTCTACATCGTTGATTGATGAAGAGGCTGCGGGCTCCGGCTCGCGGCGGCGACGAGACCTATTCATTCGGAGAGCAGATGGCGGATCTCGCCAAATTGACGGCATTGATCGAACCCGAGGCACAGGCTTTGGGTTTCGACCTGGTGCGCGTGAAATTGTTCGGTGGAGCCGGCGACATCACCCTGCAGGTGATGGCCGAGCGCCCCGACACGCGCCAGCTGACGATCGACGATTGCGCCGAATTGTCGCGTCGCATCTCCGACCTGCTCGACGAGGCCGACCCGATCGAGAGCGAATATCGCCTCGAAGTGTCCTCGCCGGGAATCGACCGGCCGCTGACGCGGCTGAACGACTTCGCCGACTGGGAAGGGCATGAAGCACGCATCGTGCTGACCGCACCGGTCGAGGGCCGCAAGCAGCTGACCGGCAATCTCGCCGGGGTCGAAGGCGACCGCATCACGATCGACGTGAACAAGCATGTGCCGATGACGATCGGGTTCGACCAGGTCGCCGATGCGAAATTGCTGTTCACCGACCGGTTGCTCGCCGCGACGCGCCCGCTCTCGACCGAGGGCGCGGACGAAGAAGAATTCGAAGACTTTACCGACAACGAAGGCGCGCTTGAGGCCGCCGATACCAACACCAGTGAAGGGCAAGATTGATGGCCACTGCCGTTTCCGCCAACAAGGCAGAATTGATCGCGATCGCGAATGCCGTCGCGACCGAGAAGATGATCGATCGCGCGATCGTGATCGAGGCGATGGAAGACGCGATTCAACGCGCAGCCCGCGCCCGTTACGGCGCCGAGAACGACATCCGCGCGAAGCTCGATGCGAATACCGGCGACCTTCGCCTGTGGCGCGTCGTCGAAGTGGTCGAGGCCGTCGATGACTATTTCAAGCAGGTCAATTTGAAGGAAGCGCAGAAACTCCAGGCCGGTGCGGTGGTCGGCGACTATATCGTCGATCCGCTGCCCCCGATCGAGTTCGGCCGCATCGCGGCGCAGGCCGCCAAGCAGGTGATCTTCCAGAAGGTCCGCGACGCCGAGCGCGAGCGCCAGTTCGAGGAATTCAAGGATCGCATGGGTGAGATCATCACCGGTGTGGTCAAGCGCGTCGAATTCGGTCATGTCGTGGTCGATCTGGGCCGCGCCGAAGGCGTGATCCGTCGCGACGCGCAGATCCCGCGCGAAGTGGTGCGCGTCAACGACCGCATCCGCTCGCTGATCCTCAACGTGCGTCGCGAGAATCGCGGGCCGCAGATTTTCCTGAGCCGCGCGCATCCCGACTTCATGAAGAAGCTGTTCGCGCAGGAAGTGCCCGAAATCTATGACGGCATCATCGAGATCAAGGCCGCCGCGCGCGATCCGGGCAGCCGCGCCAAGATCGGCGTGATCAGCCATGACTCCAGCATCGATCCGGTCGGCGCGTGCGTCGGCATGAAGGGCAGCCGCGTTCAGGCCGTCGTGCAGGAGATGCAGGGCGAGAAGATCGACATCATCCCCTGGTCGCCCGACACCGCGACCTTCGTCGTCAACGCGCTGCAGCCCGCCTCCGTCTCGCGCGTCGTGATCGACGAGGAAGAGGATCGCATCGAAGTCGTCGTACCCGACGATCAGCTCAGCCTCGCGATTGGCCGTCGCGGCCAGAATGTCCGTCTCGCCAGCCAGCTGACCGGCAAGGCGATCGACATCCTGACCGAAGCCGACGCATCCGAGAAGCGCCAGAAGGAATTCGCCGAGCGTACCGAGATGTTCCAGACCGAGCTCGACGTCGATGAGACGCTGGCTCAGCTGCTCGTCGCCGAAGGGTTCGGCGCGCTGGAAGAAGTGGCTTATGTCGAGGCAGACGAAATCGCCTCGATCGAAGGGTTCGACGAGGACCTCGCCGCCGAACTGCAGAGCCGCGCGACCGAAGCGCTCGAGCGCCGTGAGGAAGCCAATCGCACGCTGCGCCGCGAACTTGGCGTGTCGGACGATCTGTCCACCATGCCGCATCTCAACGAGGCGATGCTCGTTACGCTGGGCAAGGCCGGCATCCTGACGCTCGACGATCTTGCCGATCTTGCAACCGACGAACTGGTGCAGAAGAAGCGCCAGGAGCAGCGCCGCCGCGCCGAAACCGAGAACAAGCGCCCTGAAGACAAGGGCGGCGTGCTTGGCGAATATGGCCTGTCGGAAGAGCAGGGCAATGAGATCATCATGGCCGCCCGCGCGCATTGGTTCGACGATGAGGAAGCAGCGCCTGCTGCCGATGCATCGGAGGAGAGTGAAGCGTAATGCCATTCGTCAGCATCCGCATATCGGGAACCGCGACGCGCGATCAGAAAGCGGGGATCGTCGCCGACGTCACCGCATCCCTGGTCTCGCGCCTCGGCAAGAACCCGGCTGCGGTGCAGGTCGTGATCGAAGAAGTGTCGACGGAGAATTACGGCGCAGGTGGTCAGTTGATCGCCGATCGTGACACTCCCTCATCGGCACCGTCGAGGGAGGACGCGCATGCGGTTCCCTCACAATGACGCGCTAGGGCTACAGACATTCCCTCACCGCTCCGGACTGGCTCCGGGGTTCGCAGCGATGCGAGTGGAGGCGTGCGCATGACCGCCGCTGACCCGATTCGCCGCTGCATCCTGCTCGGCGACCGCGCGCCGCGCCATGCGCTGGTGCGGCTGGCCCTGTCGCCGGACGGCGACATTCTCCCCGATGTCCGCGCCAAGGCGCCAGGCCGTGGGGCGTGGATTGGCGTGACCCGGACCGAACTCGAGGCCGCGATAAAGAAGGGCAAGCTGAAAGGCGCGCTCGCGCGTGCCTTCAAGACCGGACCGATCATCGTACCCGACGACCTGCCGACAAAGATTGAGGCGGCGCTGGAACGCGCGGCGCTCGACCGGCTCGGGCTCGAATCGCGGTCCGGCGGCCTGTTCTCCGGCTCCGACAAGATCGAGACCGCCGCCCGCGCGGGCAAGCTTCATCTGCTGCTGCATGCGTCCGACGCAGGCACCGACGGCAACCGCAAGCTCGACCAGGCATGGCGCGTCGGCAACGACGAAGAAGGCAGCGACCGCAGGGGGTTGGTTCTGCCGGTTCCGCGCACCATATTGGCCGTGGCACTAGGCCGCCAGAATGTGGTACATATCGGCCTGACTGATCCCGATGCAGCCAAGAGGGTGAGCGAAGCGCTTCACCGCTGGCTGCATTTCATCGGCCCTGACCCATCTCCCGTGCCTTGCGAAACGGCCTCGCAGGGCGCATCGCCGTCTGAATCCGGGAACGGAAACGACGCCGACGACCAAGTGAACGATCCGGCCGACGAGAATTACGAGGAATCCGAGTGAGCGATACGGACAACGAGAAGCCGAAACTGGTCATGCGCGCACCGCTGGGGGTGAAGCGCACGGTCGAGACTGGCCAGGTGAAGCAGAGCTTCAGCCATGGCCGCCAGAACACCGTGCAGGTGGAAGTGAAGCGCCGCCGTATCCTCGGTCCGGCCGCAACCCCAGCCGCGCCGGTCGTCGAGGAAACGGCAGCCCCTGCTCCGGTAGCCCCGCGGCCCGCCCCGCCGCCGCCTGCTCCGGTCTCGCCCGCGAATTCCCTGCTGTCGCGTCAGGAGCTTCAGGCGAAGCTGCTGCGCGAGGCCGACGAATCGCGCATGAACGCGCTGGAGGAATCGCGTCGCCGCGAGGAGCGCGAGCGCATCGAAGCGGCCGAGGAAGCCCGGCGCCGCGCCGAGGAAGCGCGCCTTGCCGGCGATGCCCCCGATTCGCCCGCAGCGCCCGAGCCGGCTCCGACGCCCGAGCCGGCCCCGGAACCGACTCCAGTCGAAGCCGCAGCACCCGTGCCTGTGCCCACTCCAGTGGCCGCCGCTCCGGCAGCGCCCGTTGCTGCACCGCCGCCACCGCCTCCACCGCCCCCGCCCGCGCCGATCGAGATCACGCTCGACCCGAGCATGCCGGCGCCGCGTCGGTTCACCCCGGTCGCACGTCCGGAACGCCCGCGTCCGCCGCCTCCGCCGCCGCCTGCCCCGGCAGCACCGGCGCCGGCTGCGACCGCCAGCACGGCCAACAACAACGCACCGCCGGCTCCCGCTGGTGTCGGTATCAAGCGCGCCGGAGAGACCGTGCCGCGCGCCGCCCTGCGCGACCGCAAGGGCGACGATCGCCGTACTGCCGGCAAGCTGACCGTCAACCGCGCGCTCGGCGACGGTGACGGCGCGCGTGCCCGCAGCCTCGCGGCGCTGAAGCGTGCTCGTGAAAAGGAACATCGCCGGATGGGCGGCCCGCGCGAAGCGCAGGCCAAACAGATCCGCGACGTCGTCGTGCCGGAAGCGATCACCGTTCAGGAACTCGCCAATCGCATGGCGGAAAAGGGCGCCGACCTGGTCAAGGCATTGTTCAAGATGGGCATGCCCGTCACGATCAACGCGACGATCGACCAGGACACCGCCGAACTGCTGGTGACCGAATTCGGCCACAACATCACGCGCGTCAGCGATTCGGACATCGATCTCGCGATCGAAACCGATGCCGATGCCGATGAGACGCTGCAGCCGCGTCCGCCGGTCGTCACGATCATGGGCCATGTCGATCACGGCAAGACGAGCTTGCTCGACGCGCTGCGCGGCACCGATGTCGTGAAGGGCGAGGCCGGTGGCATCACCCAGCATATCGGCGCCTATCAGGTCACGCTGAAGGACAAGTCGAAGGTCACGTTCCTCGACACGCCGGGCCATGAGGCCTTTACCGAAATGCGTGCGCGTGGCGCCAATGTGACGGATATCGTCGTGCTGGTCGTCGCCGCCGATGACGGGCTGAAGCCGCAGACGATCGAGGCGATCAACCACACCAAGGCGGCCGGCGTGCCGATGATCGTGGCGATCAACAAGATCGACAAGCCCGACGCCAACCCGCAAAAGGTGCGCGAAGCGCTGCTCCAGTACGAAGTGATCGTCGAGGAAATGTCCGGCGATGTGCAGGACGTCGAAGTCTCCGCCTTGCAGAAGACGGGTCTCGACGAACTGGTCGAGAAAATCCAGCTCCAGGCCGAACTGCTCGAACTGAAGGCCAATCCGAATCGCGCCGCCGAAGGCACAGTGATCGAGGCGAAGCTCGACAAGGGCCGCGGCCCGGTCGCGACGATCCTGGTCAATCGTGGCACGCTCAAGGTCGGCGACATCTTCGTCGTCGGCGCCGAGAGCGGCAAGGTCCGCGCAATGACCAATGACAAGGGTCAGCAGATCAAGGAAGCCGGCCCGTCGATGCCGGTCGAAGTGCTCGGCCTATCCGGCGTGCCGCGCGCCGGCGATCCGCTGTCGGTAGTCGAGAACGAGGCACGCGCCCGCGAGGTCGCGGAATATCGTCAGAGCGTGATCACCAACAAGCGCACGACGTCGGCTCCGGCCAGCCTGGAGAGCATGTTCTCCGCGCTCAAGGACAAGCAGGCGATCGAATATCCGCTGGTGGTCAAGGCCGACACGCAAGGGTCGGTCGAGGCGATCGTCGCGTCGATCAACAAGATCTCGACCGACGACATCAAGGCGCGCGTGCTCCATTCGGGAGTCGGCGGCATCACCGAGAGCGACGTGACCCTGGCCGGTGCCAGCGGCGCGCCGATCATCGGCTTCAATGTCCGCGCCAACGCCAAGGCGCGCGAGATCGCCGAACGCCAGAAGGTCGCGCTCAAATATTATGACGTGATCTACGACCTGATCGACGAGATTCGCTCGGGCATGGCGGGCGAGCTTGGCCCCGAGGCGTTCGAAACGGTCGTCGGCCGCGCGGAAATCCGCGAAGTCTTCTCGGCCGGCAAGCATGGCAAGGCGGCGGGCCTGCTCGTCACCGAAGGCATCATCCGCAAGGCGCTCAAGGCGCGCATCACGCGCGAAGATGTCATCATCTATCAGGGCGAGATCGCATCCTTGCGTCGCTTCAAGGATGATGTGGCGGAAGTCCGTGCGGGCCTGGAGTGCGGCGTGACGTTCACGCAGAACTTCGTCGACATCAAGCCCGGCGACTTCCTCGAAACCTTCGAGGTCGAGCTGCGCGAACGGACGCTGTAACCCATCACCCTCTCCCCCATGCGGGGGAGAGGGGGTAGGAATGATATGAAGTCAGCCGAAACTCCCGAAGCCCGCTCCGTCCGCGTCCTGCGCGTGGGCGAACAGATGCGTCACACGCTGTCGGACATCCTTGCCCGCGGCGATGTGCATGACGAGACGCTGGCCAAGCATCTCGTCACGGTGACTGAGGTGCGCATGTCGCCCGACCTGCGCCATGCGACAGTGTTCGTGAAGCCGCTGCTCGGCAAGGACGAGGATGCAGTGCTCAAGGCGCTGCGCACCAACACCGCCTATCTGCAACGCGAGGCAGCCGCGCGAGTGAAGATGAAATATGCCGCCAAGCTGAAGTTCCTCGCCGATGAGAGCTTTGACGAGGGCAGCCATATCGATCAGCTGCTGCGCACGCCGCATGTTGCGCGAGATCTCGATACCGCCAGCGACGATTGACTCCCGAATCCGGCAGGACCCATCTTGCTGGGATGAACGACCACTACGACTTCCGTCCCGCGACCGCCGCCGACCTGCCGATGTTGCGCGTGTGGCTCGAAACGCCCGAGGTCGTGCGCTGGTGGGGCGATCCGGACGAACAGGAAACTTTGCTACGCGAGGATCTCGACGAACCCGGCATGACGATGTGGATCGTCAGCCATGACGGTCACCCGTTCGGCTATGCCCAGCATTATGAGGTGCATCGCTGGCCGCAGCCGCATTTCCAGGCGATGCCCGCCGACACGGTCGCGATCGATGCGTTCATCGGCGTGCCCGACATGATCGGCGGCGGGCATGGTTCGGCGTTCTTGCGGCAATTGGCGGAACGATTGCTCGCCGAAGGTGCGCCATGTGTCGCGATCGATCCCGATGCGGCCAATCTCCGGGCGCGCCGCGCCTATGCGCGGGCAGGATTCGTCGAACAGGGTCTGGTCGCGGGCGATGACGGCGACGATATGCTGATGATCTTCGCGACCGGCGATTGATCGCAACGGCCCTGCGTGGAACAAGCGCGGCATGGCCAAGCTCTATTTCTACTACGCCTCGATGAATGCGGGGAAATCGACCACCCTGTTGCAGGCGGATTTCAATTATCGCGAGCGCGGCATGCGCACGATATTGTTCACTGCTGCGATCGACGACCGGTTCGAAGCGGGTACCGTCACGTCTCGCATCGGTCTTGGCGCGGATGCGATCGCGTTCGAGCGTGACACCGATCTGATCGCGATCGTCCACCGCGCGGGCGAAGCGCTGCCCGCTTGCGTGCTAGTCGATGAGGCGCAGTTTCTGACCGCCGCGCAAGTCGATCAGCTTGCCGTGCTTGCCGACATGCACGGCGTTCCGGTGCTCGCTTATGGCCTGCGTACCGATTTCCAGGGACGGCTGTTCGAAGGTTCGGCGCGGCTGCTCGCGATTGCCGATTCGTTGATCGAGATCAAATCGGTCTGCGAATGCGGGCGCAAGGCGACGATGAATCTGCGCGTCGATTCCGATGGCCGCGCGATCGCCGAAGGGAAACAGACCGAAATTGGCGGCAATGACCGCTATGTCGCGATGTGCCGCAAACATTTCTCGGCAGCATTCATGCGCGCTGTGGGTTGAGCGCGATGCATGGCTGGATCATCCTCGACAAGCCCATTGGGCTTGGCTCGACTCAGGCCGTCTCAGCGGTGAAGCGTGCGTTGCGCACCGGCGATTACGGCAAGTTCAAGGTCGGACATGGTGGCACGCTCGACCCGCTCGCGTCAGGCGTGCTGCCGATCGCGGTTGGCGAGGCGACCAAGCTCGCCGGCCGGATGCTGGACAGCGACAAGGTGTACGACTTTACCATCGGGTTCGGGGTGCAGACCGATACGCTGGATGCCGAAGGTGTCGAAATCGCAGCCTCCGACAAGCGCCCGACCCTGCCACAAGTCGAAGCGATATTGCCGCGCTTTACCGGGCCGATCGATCAGGTGCCGCCGGCCTATTCCGCACTCAAGGTGGATGGCGAGCGCGCCTATGACCTGGCACGAGCAGGCGAGGATGTGGTGCTGGCGAGTCGGGCCGTCGTGATTCATGCGCTGAGCACCTCCCCGGCGCTTCGTGCCGAAGAGGCGCTCAGTGAAATCACCCTTACCGCCCATGTCTCCAAGGGCACCTATATCCGCAGCCTCGCGCGCGACATCGCACTCGCGCTCGGCACGGTCGGGCATGTCACCATGCTGCGCCGCATCAAGGCCGGTCCGTTCACGCTGGCCGACTCGATATCGCTGGACAAATTGGCCGAACTCGCTATTGCGCGCGGGCTTGAACAGATACTCCTGCCGTTGAGGGCGGGGCTGGACGACATCCCGGCTCTATCCCTCACCCCCGATCAGGCAGGGGCGCTCCGCCAGGGGCGTGTTCTGACCGGGATTGCCAGAGACGATGGCCTCCACTTCGCGATGCTGGACGATGTTCCGGTCGCTCTGGTCGAGGTTCGGGGCCAATCGGTCCTGGTCGTGCGAGGCTTCAACCTATGACGATGTCGAAGGAAAATGCATGACGATCACCGCAGAGCGCAAGGACGCGCTCGTCAAGGAACATGGCCGCGTCGAAGGCGACACCGGCAGCCCCGAAGTCCAGGTCGCGATCCTCACCGAGCGCATCCGCAACCTGACCGAGCACTTCAAGGGCCACAAGAAGGACAATCATTCGCGCCGCGGGCTGCTGATGATGGTCAACAAGCGCCGCAGCTTGCTCGACTATCTCCGCCACAAGGACGGCCAGCGCTATACCGATCTCATCGCGAAGCTCGGGCTTCGCAAGTAACACGGACGGCCCCCGGAAGGGGGCCGTTTCGCTATTCGGGAACCGGCAATTCGGCTGGTTTCCCCGAACCCCCTTCCCGCCGAATGAACGGCCAGTGGAAGGGACAAGCCGGGCCATTATCGGCTCGCAGATAGGCCCCGCGCGCATTGGGCGTGCGGAGTGAAGGAAATAAAATGTTCGATACGAAAACTGTAAGCACCCAGTGGGGCGGCAAGACCCTCACGCTGGAAACGGGCCGCGTTGCCCGTCAGGCCGATGGCGCGGTCATCGCGACGCTCGGCGAAACCGTCGTGCTGTGCGCCGTCACTGCCGCCAAGTCGGTCAAGGAAGGGCAGGACTTCTTCCCCCTCACCGTCCATTACCAGGAAAAATTCTCGGCCTCGGGTCGCATCCCCGGCGGCTTCTTCAAGCGTGAACGCGGCGCGACCGAAAAGGAAACGCTGACCAGCCGCCTGATCGATCGTCCGATCCGCCCGCTGTTCCCGGAAGGCTTCTACAACGAGATCAACGTGATCTGCCAGGTTCTCAGCTATGACGGCGAGAACGAGCCCGACATCCTCGCGATGGTCGCGGCGTCGGCGGCACTGACCATCTCGGGCGTGCCGTTCATGGGCCCGATCGGCGCAGCACGCGTCGGTTATGTCGATGGCGAATACATCCTCAACCCGACCACCGAACTGACCAAGTCGGGCGAGCTCGACCTGGTCGTCGCCGCCACCGGCGATGCCGTGATGATGGTCGAATCCGAAGCCAAGGAGCTGTCGGAAGAGGTCATGCTCGGCGCTGTGCAGTTCGCGCACAAGGCATGCCGCGAGGTCGCCAACCTGATCATCGATCTGGCCGAGCAGGCCGCCAAGGATCCGTGGGAAATGGCCGCTCAGGCTGATCTCTCGGCCGCCAAGGACAAGCTCAAGAAGCTGATCGGCAAGGACATCGCCGCTGCTTACAAGGTGACCGACAAGTCCAAGCGTTCGAACCTGCTCAACGAGGCACGCGCCAAGGGCAAGACCGCCTTCGCCGACGCCGCCCCGCAGGATCAGATGGCCGCCGGCAAGCTGATGAAGAAGCTGGAAGCGGAAATCGTGCGCGGCGCCATCCTCAAGGACGGCAAGCGCATCGACGGCCGCACCACCACGCAGATCCGTCCGATCGAAGCGATGGTGCATTTCCTGCCGCGCACCCATGGTTCGGCGCTGTTCACCCGCGGTGAGACGCAGGCGATCTGCACCACCACGCTGGGCACCAAGGAAAGCGAGCAGATGATCGACGGGCTGACCGGCCTGTCCTACGAAAACTTCATGCTGCACTATAACTTCCCGCCCTATTCGGTCGGTGAAGTGGGCCGCTTCGGCGCGCCGGGTCGTCGTGAAGTCGGTCATGGCAAGCTCGCCTGGCGCGCGCTGCACCCGGTGCTGCCGACCAAGGAAGAATTCCCCTACACGATCCGCGTTCTGTCGGACATCACCGAGTCGAACGGCTCGTCGTCGATGGCGACGGTGTGCGGCGGTTCGCTGAGCATGATGGACGCTGGTGTGCCGCTGAAGCGGCCGGTCTCGGGCATCGCGATGGGCCTGATCCTGGAGGGCAAGGACTTCGCCGTGATCAGCGACATCCTTGGCGACGAGGATCATCTCGGCGACATGGACTTCAAGGTCGCGGGCACGTCCGAGGGCATCACCACGATGCAGATGGACATCAAGATCGCCGGCATCACCGAAGAGATCATGCGCAAGGCTTTGGCCCAGGCCAAGGAAGGCCGCGCACACATCCTCGGCGAAATGGCCAAGGCACTCGACCATACCCGTGAAGAGCTGTCGGCTCATGCACCGCGCATCGAGACGATCACGATCGACAAGTCGAAGATCCGTGACGTGATCGGCACCGGCGGCAAGGTGATCCGCGAGATCGTCGCCACCACCGGCGCCAAGGTCGACATCGACGATGAAGGCGTGATCAAGGTGTCGTCGTCCGACACCGCGCAGATCGAAGCCGCTATCAAGTGGATCAAGGGTCTGGTCGAGGAAGCGGAAGTCGGCAAGGTCTATGACGGCAAGGTCGTCAACCTGGTCGATTTCGGTGCGTTCGTGAACTTCATGGGCGGCAAGGACGGTCTCGTCCATGTCTCCGAAATTCGCAACGAGCGTGTCGAGAAGGTCTCGGACGTTCTGAGCGAAGGCCAGGAAGTCAAGGTCAAGGTCCTCGAGATCGATCCGCGTGGCAAGGTTCGCCTGTCGATGCGCGTCGTCGACCAGGAAACGGGCGCCGAGCTGGAAGACAGCCGCCCGGCACGCGAACCGCGTGAAGGCGGCGACCGTGGTCCGCGCGGCCCGCGCCGTGACGGCGATGGTGGCCGTGGCCCCAGAGGCGAAGGCCGTGGCGATGGCGGTGGTCGTGGTGACGGCGGCGGCCGTGGTGACCGCGGTCCGCGTCGTGACGGCGGGGACCGTGGCCCGCGTCGCGACGGCGGTGGTGACCGTGGTCCGCGCCCCGAGCGTTCGGGCGGCAATGATGACGGCCCAGCGCCCGAGTTTGCACCGGCCTTCCTGACCGGCGATCGCGACTAAGCATCTCGTCCAGCCAATAGGGCGGACAAAGGAAAGGGGCCCGGAGTGATCCGGGCCCCTTTTCCATGAGACTTTTTAATGAACCGGAGGACGAACGTCCCCCATCCGGGTCAGATCGACTCCAGATACCGTTCCATCGTCTCGGTAGCACTGTCCGACAGGCAGACGATCGTGCGACGGCCATCGGTCGGATCGGCCGAAAGGTCGACCAGCCCACGCTGCCGGAGCGTCGAAATCCAGCGCAATCCGCTGGTGGTCGGCACATCGGCGGCGATACAAGCACTCGTCGCCGAAACCATTCGCCGCTCTCGGCGTGCAACATACAGGTCGAGCAGCATATCCCAGGGCGGCTCGTGGAAGACGATCGAATGGGCGGCGAATGCCTTGGCGCGACGCCGGCGCGCGGAATAGAGCGATTTGGCACGCTGGAGCAGTTCATCATCGGCCAGCACCTCATCGTCTTCTTCGTCGATCAGTGCGGCAATCGGCGGCTTCTTCGCCATCCGTGCCGGTGCGCGAGCATAAGACCTGAACCCTTTCACTTCCTTCGGCTGCAACGACATGATCGTCCCCTTTAAATTTGGTGATCGCCTGAAAGTCGGCGGTGATGATCGGCCATGGCTTGCGCCGACCAGTCGAGATCTCCGCCGCGCGCCATCCGTCGCTGATGACGGATCGTACCGATGAGCAGCAGCAGAATGATCGGATAGCTCCAGGCCGCAGCGAGGATCGCATAGACCACACGGATGGTATCCGAATCGATCGCCTTGATGAGATGCGCGCCGGCCCCCAGCCCTTGCATCGCTGCCACCCAGAGCGTCCACCAGCGGTCGGCGTAGAGTGCCAGCGCCACCAGCACGCCGAACAGAACCACATCGATCGCCATGACGCCCAGATCCACATGGTAGAACCGTGCGGGAAAGCTTGCCTGAAGTACCATGCCCAAAACGACCGCCAAGGTCAGTGCGATCGCAGTGACCCGTTCGGGCGCGCCACCCCGCAGCAGCGCATAGCCCGAGACCAGCAGTTGAAGTCCGAGAAAGATATAGACCCTATCCATGCCCCAACCGGACCATTCCTTTCATGACCCGGTCCAGGACCGGTTGACTTACGCGGCCGCAACAAGCCGGAGCGGCTCGTCCATGCTCTTGGGATCCTCGGTCGGCGGACATTCCGAGATATCGCCATAGCCGGTGATGCCGATTTCGTGACGAACCTCGGCAAGGATGCGATGTGCCTCGACGAACGATTGACGCGCCTTGACCAGTGCGCTCGCCCCTTCAGAAACTAGGCGAAATGCCTCCAGGCCGGTGCCAAAGGGCAGATTGGCGTTCTGACGTGCCTGTAACATGGTGACCATGCATTGCGCGGCCTGGGTCGCGGCATGGTCGGCCGCAGCCTCGGCTTGCAGAAAATCCCTGGTCACGATCTCGTTTGCCTGACGGCGTTGCTTCAACATATGCGCCTCCCCAGCCGCTTCTCGCGGCATATTTCGTCAGCGCGATAGATCGATGCGATTCTCGCGGAGCTTGTCCGTGAGCGTCGCCGCGATGTTGAGCAAAGCGCCAGTCGCGACCGCTATCCCGACCATCAGGGCAAGGATGATGCCGGCACGCTGGAGCTTCGTCAGTTCGTTTCGCGCATCCCCGTTGATCCGCCCGGCGGGTGCAAACCCGAAGAGGCGGCGACCAAACCCGGACGGTGTGGCCGTGTAACGGGGTGGGCCTTCGATGGCCGATGGCGCAACGTCGATTGGTTCATATGCGATTGGTTCGTATGTCTGGCCGCCCTCATGATCGGCGAGCCGACGCGCCGCATCGAAGCGCGAGGCTGCACCCAGGGCAGCGACGGCGCGCTCGATCCGCTTGTCGACGGAATGCGGGGAGATATTGAGGACCTGCGCAATCTCCTTGGAGTTGCGACGCGTCAGTACGAGACGGAGGCACGCCCGTTGCGCTTCAGTAAGTTGATCGATCCCCCCAGACGGCATAGCGCCATTGTAGCTCCATTTTGGATCAGAGCAACGAATCGTGCGGCCGCGCGAAATGAGAGCGTCGGATGGCAAATTACCGAGAATGCGCGAAAGAATCGCGGTACACGAATCCTGTACCGCCACTGAAAGGGTTAGGAGATCCGGCCGATCTCCGCCTTCAGATCAGCGTCGGCGCGCAGGATATCGAGCGCCATCGCGATATAGTTTCCCGCCACCGACTGATCGATCGCGTCGCATACGCGGACCAGCGAATCGCCGACCGCGATCAACCGCCGGATCGTTTCAGCCTCGCTGAGATCACCGGTCAACCAGCGTTCCGGCATGATCGATTCCGGGAACATGTCGCTGTTCAACATCATGCCAGCTCCCCACCCTGCAATCGCTCGTGATGACGAATCACCTCGTCGATGATGAACCGCAGAAATTTTTCGCTGAATTCCGGATCAAGATTCGCGTCCTTGGCCAGCCCGCGAAGACGCGCGATCTGCGCTTCCTCGCGTCCCGGATCGGCTGGCGGCAGTCCTGCGACCGCCTTGTGGCGGCCGACCGCCTGAGTCACCTTGAAGCGCTCGGCGAGCAGAAAGACGAGTGCGGCATCGATATTGTCGATGCTTTGGCGGTATCCCCGCAGCGTCTCGTCGGTCACCTATCGCAACTCCTTGCCCAATCCAGCCCTTCTTGCTGACGCGAACACGCATGCGCAACCCTGAAAGGCTTGCCTTTGGTGCCCCACGCCGCCACATCGCACAGTAATATGAGCGCCACCATCCACCGCCTCGACGCGCGCGCCGCCCGCCTTCGCTTGAACCGATGGTTCAGCTGGTCGCGGGTGATCTCAACCTGGTCAATGCGGTCATTCTTGACCGTATGCAGTCGCAGATACCGTTGATCCCCGAACTCGCCGGTCATCTGATCGCTGGCGGCGGGAAACGCATGCGGCCCATGCTGACCCTGGCGAGCGCAAGGCTGCTCGGCTATTCGGGCAATCGCCATCACCGGCTCGCCGCCGCGGTCGAATTCATTCATACCGCCACCCTGCTGCACGACGATGTCGTCGACGGATCGGACCTGCGTCGCGGCAAGCGCACCGCCAATCTGATCTGGGGCAACCCTGCAAGCGTGCTGGTCGGCGACTTCCTGTTCAGCCGCTCGTTCGAACTGATGGTCGAAGACGGCAGCCTCAAGGTGCTGAAGATTCTGTCCAACGCCAGCGCGGTGATCGCCGAGGGCGAAGTCAATCAGCTGACCGCGGCGCGGCGCATCGATATCGGCGAAGAACGCTATCTCGATATCATCGGGGCGAAGACCGCAGCGTTGTTCGCCGCGGCCTGCCGCATCGCCGCCGTCGTTGCCGAACGGCCCGAAGCCGAAGAGGCCGCGCTCGACGCTTATGGCCGCAATCTCGGTATCGCGTTTCAGCTGGTCGACGATGCGATCGATTATGTTTCCGACGCGGGGACGATGGGCAAGGATGCCGGCGACGATTTCCGCGAGGGCAAGGCGACATTGCCGGTGATCCTCGCTTATGCCCGGGGTTCAGCAGAGGATCGCGTGTTCTGGAAAGCGGCGATGGAGGGCCATCGCGCGAGCGACGAAGATTTCGCGCATGCCGTATCGCTGATCCGCTCGAGCCATGCGGTCGACGACACGCTGGCGCGCGCGCGCCATTACGGTCAGCGTGCGATCGATGCGCTTGGCGGCTTTGCCGGCGGCGCGGCCAAGGACGCGATGGTCGAAGCGGTCGAATTTGCGGTGGCGCGGGCATATTGACCCAGCGCGGCTGCCACCGTCCGATCCGGATGATGGGTGTGGCAGTCGTGGTGACGGTGTCACCGCCTTGCTTGGCGCAATCCGCCCCGAGACCACCTTTCACGATTTCCGCCACCACCCGCGCCCGGGTGGAGATGATCGAGAATCAGGCCCGGGCCGGTTTCGAGCGTAATGACACGCTGGTCACGTTCCGCACCATCATCGCGGCCGAATATGGTCCCGGTCCGGTCCGCATCGGTGGCGAGCTTTACGACAGCCGGGCCTATTCGATCTCGCCGCGCAGCCCGGTCAGCACCAGCGAAGTCAATGCGCTTGAACTGGTCCAGGCTTATGTCAGGGCGGATCTGGGTGGTGCGCTCGGCACGCAGGTCCAGGCCGGCCGCTTCACGCTTGACCTCGGGTCGCGCCGCATCGTCGCCAATGACGATTATCGCAACACCACGAACGGCTATACCGGGGTGCGAGTCGATCTCGCGCCTTCCAAGCATTTCAGCGCAACACTCTTCTACGCCCTGCCACAGGTGCGGCTGCCATCGGGTGGCGCTGCGCTGCGCGCCAACCGGGTGGAAATCGATCGCGAAAGCTTCGACCTGCGCTTCTGGGGCGCGACTGTGCGGCGCAGACAAGCGATCGGCCCGTTCGACGTCGATGCCGCCTGGTTCCGGCTCGACGAACGCGACCGGCCCGACCTGCCGACTCGCGACCGGCATCTCACCACGCTCAGCGCTCGGCTGATCAAGGCACCAGCGGCCGGGCAATGGGATGCCGAGGGCGAACTCTTCCATCAGGGCGGCTCGATCAATGCCGATGCAACCGCAGCCGCCGCACGCTTGCCGGTCTCGGCCTGGTCGGCGCATGGCGAGATCGGCTACAGCTTCGCCGCCGCCTGGAAACCGCGCCTGTCGTTCGAATATGAATATGCCAGCGGCGACGATCGTGGCGGACGCTTCACCCGCTTCGATCCGGTGTTCGGCTCGCGGCGTGCCGATTATGCGCCGTCGGGAATCTACAGCACGCTGGCACGCTCCAATATCAGCTCACCCGCAATCCGGCTCGAGGCAGTGCCCCACAAGCGCCTCGAAACGATGATCAGCTATCGCGAAATGTGGCTCGCCTCCGGCCAGGATGCGTTTTCCTCCTCGGGCGTGCGCGATGCGAGCGGCGCTTCGGGTCGTTATGCCGGTCGCCAGATCGAAGGCCGTGTGCGCTGGTGGGCGATCGCCAAGCGGCTGCAGCTGGAAGCGAGCGGCGCGCTACTCGACAAGGGCCGCTTCCTGAAGCGCGCCCCCAACGCACAGCCTGGTGGCGACACGCGATACCTCTCGCTCAACGCCAGCGTCTTCTTCTAACCCCGGTAAACCGGAATTGGCGCTATCCGCGACCCATTCGCCTGTGCGAAACACTCCGGCATCCGCTTTATGACCATGCTCCCGATCCATGCCGTGCTGCCGGACCTGCTCGCTGCTTTGCGCGAGCGGTCGAACGCCGTGCTGGTCGCGCCGCCGGGCGCCGGCAAGACCACGGCGGTCGCGCCCGCTTTGCTCGATCAGCCATGGTGCAGCGGCGAGATTCTGCTCCTCTCCCCGCGCCGCCTCGCCGCGCGCGCGGCGGGCGAGCGCATGGCGAGCCTGGCGGGAGAACCGGTCGGCCAGACCTTCGGCTATGCGACGCGCATGGACAGCAAGCGCTCGGCCGCGACGCGCGTGACGGTCGTGACCGAAGGTATTTTCGTCAATCGCATCCAGGCCGACCCCGAACTGGCCGGCGTGTCGGCGGTGCTGTTCGATGAAGTCCATGAGCGCAGCCTCGACAGTGATTTCGGCCTCGCACTCGCACTCGATGCGCAGGCCGGTCTGCGCCCCGACCTCAGGCTGGTGGCAATGTCGGCGACGCTCGACGGCGCGCGCTTCTCGAGCCTGATGGGCGACGCCGCGGTGATCGAAAGCGCGGGCCGAAGCTATCCGCTGACCGTGCACCATATCGGCCGTGCCGCCGAAGCGCGGATCGAGGACTCGATTGCAGCGGCGGTTCGGACCGCCTTGCGCGAACAAGAGGGCGGCATTCTCGCCTTCCTGCCCGGGGTCGCCGAGATCGAACGCACCGCCGAACGGCTTGAGGGGCTCAGCAACAATATCATTCTGCACCGCCTGCATGGTAGCCTCGATCCGCAAGCGCAGCGCGCAGCGATCGCGCCCGACCGCGAGGGCTTGCGCAAGGTGGTGCTGGCCACCTCGATCGCCGAGACCAGCCTGACGCTCGACGGGATTCGCGTGGTGATCGATTCCGGGCTTGCCCGGCGGCCGCGCTATGACCGTGCGGCGGGCATGACCCGGCTGGTCACCGAGCGCGCGAGCCAGGCCGCCGTCACGCAGCGCGCCGGCCGCGCCGCGCGGCAGGGGCCGGGCGTCGCCTATCGCTTGTGGGAGGAAGCCGCGACCGCCGGCCTGCCGCGCTTCGACCCGCCCGAGATACTCGAAGCCGATCTGTCGGCGCTGACGCTCGATTGCGCTTTGTGGGGCGTGGCCGATCCGCGCGCGCTGAGCTGGCTCGACCCGCCGCCCGAAGCCGCGGTCGCAGAAGCGCGGTCGCGACTCGCCGCGCTGACCGCGATCGATATGGATGGCCGGCCGACCGCGCATGGCAAGGCCATCGCCAGACTGCCGCTGCCGCCGCGCCTGGGCCATATGCTGGTGCGTGCGGGCGAGCTTGGGCTGGCCGAGACAGCGGCGCAGATCGCCGTGCTGCTCGGCGAACGCGGGCTGGGCGGCACTGATGTCGATCTCGAATCGCGACTGCGGCGCTGGCGTAGCGAGCGCGGACCGCGCGCCGAGGCCGGGCGCAAGCTGGCGAAGCGATGGGCCAGCTTGGTCGCGTCGCAGCCGGGTACAACGGAAGAGGTCGGCTTGTGCGTCGCGCTGGCCTTTCCCGACCGTATCGCGCGGCGTCGTGATGCGTCGGGCGAGAGCTGGGCGTCGGCGGGCGGGCGCGGCTTCAAGCTTGACGGCGCCACGTCGCTGGCGCGCAATGACTGGCTCGCGGTTGCCGAGACGCAGGGCATGGCCGCGGGTGCGCGCATTCTGTCCGCCGCGCCGATCGACCTTGCCACGGTCGAGACGCTGTTCGGCGACCGCATCGAGACGCGGCGCAGCGTGACGTTCGACGCAGCGACCGGCGGCATCCAGGCGATCCGCGAGCGGCGGCTCGGCGCGATCCGCCTGTCGGGCGGCCCGGACAGCGCAGCCGACCCGGCGGAGATCAGCGCGGCACTGCTAAAGGGCGTCTGCGACCATGGGCTTGCGCGGCTGCCATGGAGCGAGGCCGCACTGGCGCTGCGCCACCGCGCCGATTTCGCCGCCGCGCATGGCGGGACCGAGCTCGCGCTCGACGATGCAGCCTTGCTGGCGCGCGCGGACGAATGGCTCACGCCGCTGCTGGAGAAGAAGCGCCGGCTCGACGCGATCGAACCGGGCGCACTGACCGAAGCCTTGCGTAACATCATCGGCTGGGACGCGATGCGGACCATCGACCGGCTTGCCCCGACGCATTTCGACAGTCCGGCGGGCAGCAGCCACCCGATCGACTATGCCGCCGAGGGCGGCCCGCGCGTCGACCTGCGGCCCCAGGCCCTGTTCGGCCTCGCCACGCATCCGACGGTCGGCGGCGGCCGGGTGCCGCTGGTGCTGAGCCTCACCTCGCCGGCCGGACGCCCGATCCAGACCACCCGCGACCTGCCCGGTTTCTGGGCGGGAAGCTGGGCCGCGGTGGCCAAGGAAATGCGCGGCCGCTATCCGCGCCACCCCTGGCCGGACGATCCGGCCGGGGCGATTGCGACCACCCGCACGAAAAATGCGGATGCGCGCCGGGCGCAACCGCGATAGAGGTTCGCCAAGACCTGCCCCAAGATCTGCCGAGAGAATGACCATGCCCACCGCCCGCATCTTTCAGCGCCCCAAAAATGCCATGCAGTCGGGCCGCGCCCGCACTCAGGCCTGGGTGCTCGAATTCGAACCTGCCGAGGCGAAGCGACCCGACCCGCTGACCGGCTGGGCCGGCTCGGGCGATACGCGCGACCAGGTGCGGCTCAACTTCCCGACGCTCGAGGCGGCCACCGCCTATGCCGAGCGCGAAGGCCTTGGCTTCCAGGTCGTCGCAGCACCGGAGCGCAAGCTGAAGCTTCAGGCCTACGCCGACAATTTCCGATGACGCCCAAGTCAGTCGTCCGCAAATGGATCGCGGCGTTCAACCATGCCGACGCGGCCGCGCTGGCCGCACTTTATGCCGACAATGCGATCCATCATCCGGTCGCCAACGAGCCAATCGAGGGCGTCGGGGCGATTCGCGCCATGTTCGAGGCCGAGTTCGCTGCGGCGCAGATGGAATACGTGCCGGAAAATCTGTTCGAGGACGGCGAATGGGCGATCCTGGAATGGCGCGATCCGACCGGGTTTCGCGGCTCCGGCTTTTTCCATGTGATCGACGGCAAGATCGCGCACCAGCGCGGCTATTGGGACCGGCTCAGCTTCGAAAAGCTGCATAAGGCCTGACGCCTGCGGGAGCATGAGGGCGACGCCGGCTCCAGCCTATTCGCGTGCATGGTAATATGGTGCTGCGTTGTATTGTGGCCCAGCTATTCTCTCGACTCGCTCCATCGCTTTGCGGAGTTCCTCCGCGATATTCGTTTCCTTCTCAGATGGCGGGGCAGGGCGCGCCCAGATTTTTGGGCGTCGCGCGCGCATCCATTGCAACGCGGCGGTGACATCGGGACGGACTTCGCGCTTGTAGCGGACAATTACCGGCTCTTCGGCCCCGACGGGGCGATAGACACTGACGGCTTCCTCCTCATAGCCGATCGCGCGCTCGTACAGCGCGCGCTCCACGCGGTCGTCGGCCACGTCCTTGCCGAGCCGGGTCGCCTCGGCGAACTCAGGGTAAGCAGCGCGCCAGCGAAAGATGGTGCTGCGCGCGACGCCGAACGCCGCGGCCAGCTCGCGATCGGTCAGGCCCTGGGCATAAAGCTCGCGAGCCTGGCGGACATAATCGGGGTCGAAGGTCGAGGGACGTGTTTCCATGCTGCCGGGATAACGAGGCTTGCATGAGGGTTGAATCGAAGCGCACGATAAAGCGCGCAGGTGAGATATGGGACACCGGATTGTCCCATATCTTCGGTATGAACGTGAAATAATATAATTATATTTCAATGAGTTAATTAATATATGCCGTTGAAATCCGTCATCGCCATCATGATGGCGGCACTCATGTGCGGCGCGGCTCAAGGGCAACGGCCTAGGGTCGACGGCACCATCATCGGGCCGCCGTCACTGGATTTGCGGCGCAACCTGGCGGCAGCCGCCAATGACTATCTTCGCGACCTGCCCGTGGTCAAAGGCTCGGAAATTTCCGATGAAATCGCCCTTCCCGCCGCGCGAAAGATGCATGCTGTCTGTGTACGCTGGAGATCATCCGGCCGGGCGCGCGACAACCCCGGCTTTTCCCCGATGTTCGTGACCATCACCGGCGGCTGGCTCGCCGAAACCGCATGGCGGAACGATCCCCGTTGCCGGGATCCAAGGTTGAAATACCACCCATTTCCCGAGATGCGCTGACGGACATGAAGCGGAACGCCGCATTGAGAGAGACCGGAGTTATTGCACCTGTCCCTAAAACCGCACAGAAACCCGTGACGGAAGCCTGCTGGCCTGAGGTTCACCCCATCATCCCCAAGGGATCTGTCGATGCATGCTTCGCCATTGAAATATGCCGCTGCCGGCGTGCTGCTCCTTCTCGCTGCCGCGATCGCGCCGGCCCAGTCCATAGCGAAGGACGCGCATTGGGTCGCTGCCTGGGCTGCGGCAATGGACTCGCCCGGCCCGGCGCTACCGGCGCAGACGCTGCGCCAGATCGTCCGCCCCAGCATCGCCGGCAGCAACGTGCGCATCCGCCTGTCCAATCTGTTCGGTACCGCGCCACTGACCCTCGGCGCCGTGCACCTGGCCAGGCGCGCTGACGGATCGGCGATCCAGCCGGCAAGCGATCATGTCGTGACGTTCGGCGGCAAGCCGGTGGTGACCCTTGCGAAGGGCGACGCCGTGCTCAGCGATCCGGTGGCATTGCCGGTGACCGCATTCGAGGAACTCGCGGTCAGTGTGTATCTGCCGCACGGCGCGGCGACATCGACCATCCACAGCGTCGGCAATCAGACCGTCTATATCGTGCTGGGGCGCGACATGACCGCAGCGGCGACGCTTCCCACTGGCGACACCGACGACAGCCGCTATTTCCTCAGCGATGTCGAAGTCTCCGCCGGGGCCGACGCGCGCGTCATCGTGGCGATCGGCGATTCGATCACCGACGGCGTCGGCTCGACCGAGGAGCGCAACGCGCGCTGGCCCGATGCGCTTGCCGCGCGATTGCAGGCCGATCCGAAACTCGCCGCGATTGCCGTCGTCAACGCCGGCGTTGCCGGCAACCGCATTCTCAACGATGCCGACAAACCCTATCGCGGCCCGAGTACGCTCAACCGCTTCGACCGCGACGCGCTCGACAAGCCCGGCATACGCTGGATCGTGCTGCTGCAGGGCGGCAACGACATTTCGGCCGGCGAAGTGCTGACCTCGGCCAAGGCGAAGGTGTCCGCGGAGCAGATCATCCAAGGCATGAAGACGCTGATCGAATGCGCGCATGCGAAGGGCGTCAAGGTCATCGGCGCCACCTTGCTGCCCAAGGGCGGCACGACATTTCCGAAAGCGCCCTCGCCGGCGGCCGAAGCGAAGCGCCAGGCGGTCAATGCCTGGATTCGGGGCGGCGGCGCGTTCGATGCCGTCGTCGATTTCGAGCGGGTGATGCGCGACCCCGCCCAGCCGGATCGCCTGCTGCCGGCCTATGACAGCGGCGATCATCTGCATCCCAACGATGACGGCTATCGGGCGATGGCGGCGGCGATCGATCTGGGTTTTCTGAAGCGGGAGCAACGGTGACGGGCGGTTGTAACAGTCCACCACCCGGCGAGCGCCCCACAACGCGCTCACACCATTCCAATAGCAACCATCGGGCGTGCTCCTGGATTATATCAACTCGCGTTGGTGATACCTTCCGCGGTGTTGGCGGTCCGCCAGTCTTGAGACTGCCTCTGCAATCTTTGTAGTAGGTTTGTTCGCGCAGAGGCGCGGAGGACGCAGGGATTGGATTTGCGCTGCCCTGGCATCCATTCCTCTCTGCGTCCTCCGCGCCTCTGCGTGAACCGGTCTTCTTCTATCCAGCCACAAGCCTGGAGTGATGCGGTATTATCAATGAGATCCGGTATTACCCCATTCCCGTAACTCCAAAACGTGCAGGTATAAATGGGGCCGCGACCGCACAGAAGCGTAACTCCAAAGTATTTAGGCCAAGCGAGGCATCGCAAATTGGCCGATAGCAGCAATACTCTCGATACAACGAAATGGACACCAGCCAACAGTCGGAGGTTTTCGATCTGAATCGAATCGTTCCGATTTGGTAGATTTTGGAAGCCGCAGTGATCTTACATCTGCATGACCCGAGAATAATCCAAATCGGATCGATACTCGATCAATCAATAACAGCACATGTGGGAACCGTTCAGCGCTTGTCCATGGATTCATTGAAAATATCGGATCGTTACTCGCCTTTATAGATCCACCGGAAACAACGACTCTGTATTGATCATGAACGCACTAGGTCTCTACGATAACTCGTGTTAGGCTACACCTACGAGTTCAGGTGCACCTATGAAATTGACATCCGGGTCCCGCTGCATGCCCAATGCAGCGGCCGATCCTTGGCGACCATAGGCGTTGCAGCAGCGCCCAGGCTCCGGAGACGGCAATGATCGAACTGCTTCGTTTTCAGAATCTTCGTCCGGCCCAATCGATTTCGGGCGAAGAGCGCGACCAGATCGGCTTGCCGCTCTATCCGGACCCGGGCCTCTCGGCGCTCGCCAACGACCTGATCGACGCCGCGGATCGCGGGCAGCACGACGCACTGTTCACACGCTTCCAGGACACCGGCAACGTCCTCACTGATCTGACCAAGGCCGATCCGGCGGTGCGCCTGCTCTACGACTGGCTCAACTTCAAGGCGCGCCCGATCCGCCTCGCCGATTTCAAGACGCTCGTCGCGGCGCTGCGGTGCGACAAGCGCTTCGACCTCGAACGGGCGTGGCGGCTCTTTGCCGATAATCTGCTGTTCGCGATCCATGCCGATCGGCTCGCGGCCAATTATTGCCTCGACTATCAGCTGCTCGTCCGCATCTGCCACCTGATCCGCGCGACGCTCGACCGGACCGACGACAGTTTCGCGGTCAAGCCGGACGTCACCGACGCCCTCATCGCTCAGCTGCTCGAACAATCGCTGCTGATTCCGCCCGGCGCGATCTTCAGCCGCTGCCCGAGCAAATGCCGCAAGATCGGCGGCAACCCCCTGCCGAACCCGAACCCCACTTTGGCCGATGCGACCACGCCCCCGCAGACGCCCACACCCACGCCGTCCGACGATCCCTGCCATTGCGAATGCGATACCGAGTGCAAGCCACCGGTCGACCACCGCGTCTGCATCCGCCCCTATATGGGCGATCTGTTCCTGATCCGCGAAGAACTGGCGCGCTACGAAGCCGGCGAACTCGCCGATATCGAGAATATCCTCGCGGGCGAGGCGAAGGTCCGCCACCACCGCATGCTCAACCGCACCGAGGCCAGCCTCGAACTCGAATCGACCACCGAAACCTCGACCGAGCGCGATCACAGCGTCGCGGAGAAATTCACGCTCCAGGAAGAGGTCAAGTCGACCGCGGAGCAAAGGACCAACCTCGATGCCGGGGTCACCGCCACGCTCAAATATGGCGATTCGGTCACCGTCACGCCGCACGCCAATGTCACCGCCAATTGGGCCAAGTCGCAGTCGCAGAGCCTGGCGCGCGGCTATGCCAAGGACGTTGTCGACCGCGCGGTCACCAAGCTTGCGGAGAAGACCCGCCGGCTCCAGATCACCAAGACGCTGCGCGAGGTCGAGGAGATCAACCAGCACAGTATCAAGAACGACGATCCCACCGCCGTGCATCGCGCCGGGCTTTATTTCTGGGTCAACAAGGTCACCCATGCCCAGGTGATGAATTACGGCCGACACATGATGTTCGACCTGATCGTCCCTGAGCCTGCGGCGACGTTCAAGACGCTCTTCGCCAGGAAGCAGGCCAGCGATGTCGCGGTCGAGCAGCCCAAAAAGCCCGACATAACCGTCGCGAAGATCAACATGTCGGGATATGGCGAACTGCTCGCCAAATACGGCATCGCCAGCACTGAAGCGCTTGAGCCGCCCGATCCGATGATCTTCATTCAGTTCGCGCTGAGCGGTAACATCCCAAAGCCCGACGGCAACAAGTCGATGGCCTTCTCGTCACATGATATCAAATCGCCCGAAATCCCCGATGGCTATCGCGCGACGAAGCTGAGCTATGACGTACGCTGCTCGTCCGGGCATCCGGCAACCACCGGCGACAAGGATGAGGTTGCGGTTTCGGTGAATATCGCGGACTTCAACATCTTCACCCAGTCGCTCAACGAATATAAAAGCGGTGGCGGCAAGACCAATCAGGATTGGTCCGCAGCCGGCGAGCATGTTCTCAAGGGTGAGGAGGGGAGCATTGCCGCCAGCTTCGCCGGCTTCTCCAGCGTCGCCCTTGCCCTCAACGCCTCATTCACGATCCAAGTCGAACTGAAGGCCGAGGCGTTCGATAAATGGCGGCTCAAAATCTATAATGCGATCATGAGCGACTATCTGCGCAAGCTCGAGGCATGGGAGCAGGCCAAGGCGCCCAAGGCCAGCCTGTTCGCGATCAAGGGCCGCAATCCCTTCCTCAACCGCGAGATCGAACGCAACGAACTCAAGCGCCACGTCATCGCTGCGCTGATGGGCAATTACTTCGCCGGGATCGGCGCAATGATGGAGCGGGTCCAGCCCTGCGGCTATCCCGCGATCGACTTCGTCCAGCTCGAAAAAGACGCGCCGCTGATCCAGTTCTTCGAACAGGTGTTCGAATGGGAATATCTCACCTATCTCTTCTACCACAGCATGTGGGCGCGGAAGTGCAAATGGCCTGAGCTGATCGACGAGGATTCGGGCGATCCGCTGTTCGACAAATTCCTGACCGCCGGCGCTACGCGCGTCCAGGTGCCGGTGCGGCCCGGGATGGAGCATGTCTTCACCTGGTTCCTCGCGACCGGCCAGATCTGGGGATCGAGCGGCGAACCGCCGCTGCCTGGAGACGACGAATTCGTCGCGATGATTCAGGAGCTCAAGGAAGCGCGCCAAGGCGATTATGACGAGCGCCCCGGCCTGGTCGACGTGACCAAGGGCAGCAACGTCCTCGCGCTCCACGACAGCGGCTATTATTGGGACGCGGTCGGCGCCGTCCCCAACAAGCTGCTGCTCGACAATGATCGCGATCGCGAAATCCTGATCAACTACAAGGTCTATCGCATCGTGAAGGTCGAACAGGCCAAGGCCGGCGATACGACCAAATGGAACATCACGATCAACGAGCCCTATCCGGATGCGTCCGCTGCCGACCACAAGCACGCGACCGGCGCGGTGTTCGTCGGCGCACCGTGGGAAGTCGTGATGCCGACCCAGCTCGTCTATCTGCGCAATCCCAAGGACGCGCTGCCTACCTATCCGCTGAGTTAGGGCGATGGCCGGCGCATCCGGATATGGCGCGCTCCAGCAGCCGGGCGGCGGCTATGGCGCGAGCCAGAGCCCGGTGCCGCTCTATGCGGCGAATACGCAGGCCAAACCGGGTGCGCCTGCCGCATCGTCGAGCCCGGCCGCGCCGCTCAATGCCGATCAGGTGACCGATGCGATGATGGCCTATTTCGCGCAGGCCTATCTCGACACCTATTTCCCGAAGCAGAACGTTCCCCAGCTTCGGGTGGGCAAGAAAATCCCCTACGAATTGGTCAGCGACCAGGGGATGGAGGCGGCGCTCAAGAAACAAGCGGAACTCGTTTACGAGCGTCTGCTCAAGGGGCGGTTCGACTTGAATATGCCCTGGGTCGAGGAGAAGCTGCACCTGTATTATGACAGCGACAAGCTCGGAAAGCCGCGCCCCTATCCCTATAGCAAGGCCAACCCGCCGACGCTGGAAGGCTTGGACCGGGAGGAGAAGGCGGCGTTGTTCGGTGCGCTGAAATCAGGACGGTTCACTGACATGAGTGGTGAGGCCGCGCATACGGTGGCTTTCTTCCAGCGCCCGGATACGCCCGGCGCGACGGGCAAGATGTTCGTCCGCAAGTTGGCGGCGGAAGACCCGACGTCCCAGTCCGAGCTGGCGGGCACGATCGCCCATGAGCTTGGCCATGCCTATGCCGATGCCAATTGGTGGGAATTCTATGATATCGCCAACGCCTTCGATCTGCCGTTGATCGAGAAGCTCACCGAGGGCATCGCCACCACTTTCGAGGAAAAATTGTCGCGCGCCTGGTGGGACCAGCAGCCGGGCGGCACCGAGCTTCCCATGATCGGATATCGCAACGACAAGGATATCATGCGGCTGGGGCCGGAATTCTTCAAAATCCTCAAACAGGCAGGTTACGAGGCCTATTTTGGCGGCTGGATCAAGGTCGGCAACGTCAACAATGTCGCGAATACGATCATCGTGGGCCAGAGCAAGACGCGCTGGTCCTGGCCCTGGAAGGCGAAGAAATCCGGTGCGAAATAATTCGGCGCCAGATCCTACGCCAAACTCGGCGATGATGCGCGTAATCTCCTGCGACCCGAGCCGGCAGGCCTGACAACCATGACCGATGAATCCGGCTATGCTCCGTCCCGGCTAGATGGCGGAGGTTATTCGACCAGCCGCAATTCGCCCGCTCTCGCCGCCAATACCCAACCTCGGCCGGCGACCGCGCCGGCGGCCGCGGGTACCTCAATAACCCCCGCGCCCCTCGATCCTATGCGGGCGGCCGAGGCAATGCAGGCCTATTTCGCCAAGGATTATGTCGAACGCTTCTTCGGCGGAAAGCGCAACAAGTTGCTCCGCGTGGGCTGGAAAATCCCGATCGAACTGGTGAGCGACGCAGGAATGGAAGCCGCGCTCAAACAACAGGTCGGCGACGTTGTCGACCGGCTGCTGCGGGCCCGGCTCAAATATAACATGCCGGCGGTCGAAGCGCGGCTTCGCAAATATTATAAGGACGTGGGCGGGGTCTACCCGTACGGCGGCACACATCCGACTAGGGAAAGGCTGTCCTCTAACGAACGAGCGCAGCTCATCGGCGCCTCCGAGACCGGCTATGCCGGTTTGAGGAAGGAGGCCAAGGCGACGGTCGCCCTCTATGTGCGGCCACCCCCTGAGACCCCGAACGGCACCGGCAAGATGATCGTCCGCAGTTCCATCGCCGAAGTGCGCGGGTCGCAGCACGAGCTCGCGGGTGCGATGGCGCATGAGCTTGCCCATGCCTATGCCGACCCCAGATGGTGGGACCTGCTCGATGTGATGGACGCCAATTTCCTGCCCCGAACCGGTAAGCTTACCGAAGGTATCGCGGTGCATTTCGAGGAAATAATGACCGTGCGCTGGAACAGGGCGAACCCCGGCACGAAGAAGCCCGCGATTGGCTATGAGAATGACCCCACGATCGCCGACACCGGCCAGTCCTTCATCGACCCGCTCGAGACCGACACTTTTCACGAGGCCTATTTCGCCGGCGTGCTGGGTTTCACCGACCCCGACAACCCCGACAAGACGATCGAGCTTGGCCGGAAGAAGGTGCATTGGGAATGGCAGTGGCACGTCGAATAACCAGGTCGCGGCTTTTTCAAGCCGGCGCATCCGGTCAACGCCGCCACTGACCTGCTGCTCTGGATCCGCACGTCCAAGGCCGCGCGTTCAGCCCAACAGTGACGGACTCAGCAAGAGCAGCATCTTCACATCGATCGCCATGCCCTCGGCCCGCTTGCCAGCGACGAACGCCGGAAGATCGCTCAGCGCGACGCGGTGGACGACGATATTCTCGTCGGTCGTGCCCCCGCCTTCACTGACACGCTCGAGCCCGGTCGCGCGGACCAGCGTGAAGCCTTCGCTGACCAGGCCGGGCGATGACTGGAACTGGCCGAGCGATTCGACCTGGGCGGGGCGATAGCCCGTCTCTTCCTCCAGCTCACGCGCGGCCGACGTCTCGATGCTCTCGCTCTCATCCTCGTCACCGACCAGACCAGCCGGCAGCTCCAGGCAAAGCCGGTTGAGCGGCACGCGAAACTGTTCGACCAGGATGACATGGCCATCGTCGATCGCCAGGATCACCGCTGCCTGGATATCGCGCGTGCGCGAGACATATTCCCATTTGCCGCGTTTCTTCACGGCGATGAAACGGCCCTCCCAGGCGGTTTCGACGGGGTCGGCGCTCATAATTCGATCAACCTGTCCGGCAGTTCGTTGCGGTCGCCTTCGGTCTTGGGGAAATGCTCGGCGATGATCGCGCCGATCGCCGCGACCGCCGCCGCCATGCCCTCCCCGGGCTCACCCACCCGCACCTTATCGACCAGCGCCGCCATCGCATCGCCCCAGCGCTCCGGCGGCACGACCTTGTGGATCGCCTCATCGGCGACAATCTCGGCAATGCGTTCATCGAGCGACAGAAAAAGCAGGACGCCCACCCGCGCCTCGGTCCGGCGCTCCGCCCCGACCTTGAAATATTGCATCGCGAGCCGCCGCACCCGTCGCGAGCGCGTCGCCCTTGGCGTCAAAGCCAATCGGAGCGGCGTCCAGGCAAGCGCATAGCGCACGGCGAGGAACAGCAGGGCTTCACCGATCAGCAGCGCGAAGAACAGGCTGCGCAGATCGGGCTCACTGGTCCAGCCGTTCGACCACCAGGCGATCTTCGATTCGATCGCCGCCGGGTTGAGCGCGACGATCGCCACCAGCAACAGCATCGCCGCCATCGCATAATGCAACGCGACATCGCGGTAGAGATCGGACCGTTCGGTGACGATCGTGACGATCTCGCCATCGGTCCCGACCTCGGCCCTGGCCACCGCGGCGGTGACGAGCGCGTGGTCGGCCTCGCTCAGTTTCTTCAATCGCGCCATCACCAGTCCCCCGAAGCGCCGCCGCCGCCGAACGACCCGCCGCCGCCCGAAAAGCCGCCACCGTCGCTGCCGCCCCAGTCGGAACCGCTGCTGCTGCCCCAGGACGATCCACCGCCGCCACCAAGGCCCGGCCCCCAGAGGATCACCGGGCTGGCGCCATTCCGGTAGCGTCTGCCCTTGGCGCGTCCGAAGATCATCGGGAAGACCACGAAGAACAGGATGATGATCCAGAAGATCGCGATCGCCGCACCATTGCCGCCGCTGCTGCTGCTTTTTGTGGCGGGGCGCTCGCTTGCCAGTTTCTGCGCGCGCGCTTCAGCCGCTTCGAGCGGCAATTTCATCTGCTCGCCGATCGCCGTCGCGCCCGCGACGACCCCGCCGCCCATGTCGCCCTTGCGGAATTCGGGCAGGATCGTGTCGCGGATAATCATGCTCGACAGCGCGTCGGTCATGATCGGCTCAAGCCCATAGCCGACCTCGATCCTGACCTTGCGCTCGGTCGGCGCGACCAGCAGGATGATGCCGTTGTTCGCATCCTTCTGCCCGATCGCCCAGGCGCGGCCGAGCTTGTAGCCATAATCCTCGATCGGATAGCCCTGCAGGTCGGGCACGGTCGCCACCACGAACTGGCGCGAGGACGCCTTTTCGATATCGGCCGACAGCTGATTGAGTTGCGTTTCCTGCTCGGGCGACAGCAAATTGGCCGCATCGACCACCCGGCCGCTGAGCGGCGGGAAAGTCTGCGCGCCGGCGAGCGAAGCGCAGCACAACAGTACCGACGCGATAAGATAACGAAGGATGTTCACGCGGCTTTCCTTTGCACGGTGCCGATCTCGGTGATGATGCCGTCGACGCCGCCCTTGATTCCGCCGGGATAGTCGCCGTTGCGAAATGCCGGCAGGATGGCGGACTGGATGATCGCGCCCGCTTCCTCGTCCCGCAACGCCGATTCGAGACCATAGCCGACCTCGATGCGCACCTTGCGTTCCTTGGGGGCGACGATCAGCAACACGCCGTCATTGAAGCCTTTCCGCCCGATACCCCAGGTTCGCCCGAGGTTCACGCCGTACATCTCGATCGGATGGCCCCCGAGACTGGGGACTGTGACGACCACCAACTGGTGCCCGGTCGCTTTCTCCAGCGCGGCCGACCGAGCCGAAATCGACGCTTCGTCGGCGGGTGGCAACAATGCCGCCGCGTCGACGACCCGCCCGGTCAGTTCGGGGAACGGATACCCGGGCGGTGTGACAGGCTTTGCCGGGGCGGCATCTCCGCACCCGGCGAGCAGCAATGAAAGGGCCAGCAATCGGATCAGTTGCTGTTCCCGAAATCGACCGTCGGCGCATTCTCGGCACCCGGCGTGGTCGCCTGGAACGGCACCAGCGGCTTGGAACCGTAGAAGATCTTGGCGCCGACCGCGTCGGGGAAAGTGCGGATGCGCGTATTATAGTCCTGCACCGCCTTGTTGTAATCGACCACCGCGATGTTGATGCGGTTCTCGGTGCCTTCGATCTGCGACATGAAGGTCGAGAAATTGGCCTGGCTCTTCAGCTCAGGATAGGCCTCGACATTGGCGAGCAGCCGGCTGAGCGAGCCGTTGAGCTGGCTCTGCGCCGCCTGGAACTGCTGCACCTTGGCCGGATCCGTCAGGTCGGCGCCAGTCACCTGGATCGCCGTCGCTTTCGAGCGTGCTTCGATCACGTCGGTCAGGATCGACTTTTCCGATGCAGCCGCGCCTTTGACCGTCGCCTGCAGATTGGGGATCAAATTGGCGCGGCGCTGATAGGCGGCCTGGACATCGGCCCATTTCGCCTTGGCATTCTCCTCCGCCGTCGGAACGCTGTTGATCCCGCAGGCGGACAGCATCGCGGCGAGGCCGATGGTGACGATGACACGAAACTTCATGATTAATCTCTCCAGCCCTTGCACGACCATCATACTCGACTAGCCTTGCCGGGCGGAAGTTAAATCGGATGGAGGTGCATCGTGTTCAAGGAGTTCAAGGCATTCATCGCCCGCGGCAACGTGCTCGACCTGGCCGTCGCGGTCATCATCGGCGCGGCGTTCGGCAAGATCGTCACCTCGCTGACCGACGATGTGATCATGCCGGTGATCGGAAAAATCTTCGGCGGTCTCGATTTCTCGAGCTATTTCATCGTGCTGGGCAAAGTGCCCGAAGCGCTGGCGGGGTCGTCCGACTATGCCGCGCTGAAAAAGGCTGGCGTGCCGGTGTTCGGCTATGGCGCGTTCATCACCTCGGCGGTCAATTTCCTGATCCTCGCCTTCATCATCTTCATGCTGATCCGCGCGGTGACCAAGCTGATGCCCAAGGCCGACGAGGCGCCGGTCGACGCGCCCGAACCGGCCGATGTCGCGCTGCTGCGTGAAATCAGGGACGAGTTGAAGAAGAAGTCGGTTTAGTCCCGTCCGCCAAATCTCCTTCTTGCCCCTCCCTTTATGGGAGGGGTTGGGGAGGGTGCGATCGCGAAGCGCATCGCTCGGTGCGAAGCGCCGATCGAGGCATCGAGCCCCGCTCGACGCTGTAACCCTCCCCTGGCCCCTCCCATAAAGGGAGGGGAGTAGAAGAAGCTGACATTTGATATACGGCCTCAGGCCGCCGCGAGGTCCTCAGCGACGGCATCGGCCAGGCTGGTGCCGTCGAGGATGCGCGCGGTTTCGTCGCGCACGCGCGCCATGGCGATACGGATCGCGCAGCTCGTTTCGTCCTTGCAGTCCTTGCATGGGCGATACGCGGTGCGACTGACGCACGGCACGAGCGCGAGCGGCCCTTCGATCACGCGAATGATTTCGCCGAGCGAGATCAGATGCGTCGGACGCGACAGGCAATATCCGCCCATCTTGCCGCGATGGCTGTGCAGAAAGCCCGCTTCGCGCAGGTCGGCGAGGATCAGCTCGAGGAACTTGCGCGGCACATTCGCCGCGACCGCGATCCGGTTCATCGGGATCGGCGGCCCTCCGGCGGGGGCTTCAGCGAGGAAGAGCATGGCGCGAAGCGCGTAACGGGAACGCTGAGTCAACATGATACTATAGTCCATGCACCCGATTTGTGGCGAGCGAAAGGCCCAGTCGGGCTTTTCATTGGATTCTAATGCCCTATATTGGCCGTGTCGAAGGTTCGCCGGAGACTATGGTGATAAATTGCGGCGCATAATAGACGCAACGGACCCGGGGGCAGTACCCGGCGGCTCCACCACAACCGGCCCTTTCAGGACCGGTCATGACGGGGCCGAAGCAGGATCGACGTGTGTTCAAAGGCGCTGTTTTTGCCCGGGCTGAGTAACCCGTTCAAGGCTCAAAACCACAAGTGCTAACGATAACGAAGCACTCGCGATTGCCGCGTAACTCCAAGGCCTAACGGTCTAAGTTACTAAGGACGAAAGCGCGGTTGGGACCGCACCGGGCAACAGAAGCGGAAACCAGCGGTACGGGGGGCACCGGGCAACAGAAGCCCCCCACTTTCCTCTCCTATCGAGCCCCTCCTATCGGCCCCATTGCCGCGTGGCGAACGCGCGCGTGCCCAGGATCAGTACGGCGATCATTACCGCCTCGACCATCATCGGCGTGAAGCTGGTCGGGACGACTCCGTCGACGATGAGCGTGATGCAGCGCCCGGTCAGCGCGATCGCGAGCAGGATGATCGGCACCGCCAGCGGCGCGGCGCGGCGATTCCACGCACCATAGAGCGCGAACAGCCCGCCGGTCACGAACAGCGCGGCGAAATCGGCACGGATCGTCGCAAGCCCCTGGATTCCCTGTGGAACGATGAAGAATTTTGCCGCCATTTCCGCCGGCCTGATCAGAAAGGCGAAGCCCAGCACCAGGTTGAACAGCCCGACCAGCATCACGGCCGCGCGAATTGCCTGCTTCATCCCATCATCTCCAAAGGCTTGCGATATTATGGCATTGCTAGTGCCGATTTATTGCCTCATGCTAAGTCTAGGACAAAATGGGGGAGAGCGGGATGAAAAAGCGCACAACGGCGTTGATCGCGCTTGCCGCCATCCTGCTTATCGCCGGCATGTCGGTAAAGCTGTTCCAGATACCACTCGCGACCGCGCTGCTCGAGCGGACGGTCGATCAGCGCGTCGGGCGCGATGCCACCGCCGGCTTGCCCGATGGCCTGCATGTGGCGCTGTGCGGCACGGGGTCGCCCTTTCCGGATCCGAGCCGCGCCGGGCCATGCACCATGGTCATTGCCGGCATGCGGATCTTCGTCGTCGATGCGGGCGAAGGCGGCGCGCGCAACCTGATGCTGATGGGCCTGCCGGTTGGCCGGATCGAGCGCCTGTTCCTGACCCATTATCATTCCGATCATATCGACGGCCTCGGCCCGTTGATGCTGCTGCGTTGGGCCGGGACGCCCTCAACCTCGCCCCTGCCGGTCAGCGGGCCGCCCGGCGTCGAAGCGGTGGTCGCGGGGTTCAATCAGGCTCATGCCGCCGATAATGGCTATCGCACCGCGCATCACGGGGCCGCGATCATGCCGCCCTCCGGCGCCGGTGCCATTGCCTTCCCGTTTGTCCTGCCGGCGGCGGGCACGGGTCTGGTCATCCTCGACGATGCCGGACTTCGCATCACGGCGTTTCGCGTCAATCACGCGCCGATCTCCCCCGCGGTCGGTTATCGGTTCGATTATAAGGGCCGTTCGGTCGTGCTGAGCGGCGACACCGCCTTCTCGCCGTCGCTTGTCACCGCCGCGCGGGGCGCCGACCTGCTCGTCCACGAAGCGCTGCAGCCGATGCTGGTGAAGAAGCTCACCGCTGCGTTCGAAGCGCGGGGGATCAAGAACACTGCGCAGGTCACGCGCGACATCCTCAATTATCATACCACGCCGGAGCAAGCGGCCGACGCCGCACGGCTGGCCGGAGTCAGGGCTCTGGCGCTCAACCATATCGTCCCGCCAATGCCGATGCGCTTTGCCTACCCCGCCTTTCTCGGCGACGCACATCGTCACTATAGCGGTCCGATCATGATCGGTGAGGATGGCATGATGTTCAGTCTACCCGCGGGCGGCACGGCGATGACCGAGAAGCCTCTGCTGTGAAGCGCGGCGTCATCCTGCCCGCGATCGTCGCCATGAGCCTGACGGCGACCGCACCAGCCCCGGCGCCCGCATCGGCCCCGCCCTCCGCGTCAGCCCTGCAGAAGCGCCCCAATATCGTCCTGCTGCTCGCCGACGACTGGGGTTTCAGCGATGTCGGCAGCTTCGGCAGCGAGATCCGCACCCCCAATATCGACGGACTCGCCGCGAAAGGCGTGCGGTTCAGCAATTTCCATGTCGCCGGATCCTGCTCGCCCACGCGCGCGATGCTGCAGACCGGGGTCGGCAATCACCGCGCCGGCCTCGGCAATATGCCCGAGACCATCCCGCCCGCCCATGTCGGCAAGCCCGGATATGATACTGTGCTCAACGGCCGGGTGGTAACGATCGCACAATTGCTCCGCGACGCGGATTACCGCACCTATTTCACCGGCAAATGGCATCTCGGCCGGACACCGGCCAAATTGCCGCATGCGCGCGGCTATGACCGCGCGTTCGCGCTGGCCGATGCGGGCGCGGACAATTTCGAGGACAAGCCGATCCACGGCCTGTACGACAAGGCCGACTGGACCGAAAATGGCGTGCCCGCCGCATTGCCCAGGGGCTATTATTCCTCGACCTTCATCGTCGACAAGGCGATCGACTATATCGATGGCGGCCGCGCCACGGGCAGGCCGTTCTTCGCCTCGATCAACTTCCTCGCCAACCATATTCCGGTCCAGGCGCCCGACGCCTATATCGCGCGCTATGCCGAGGCCTATCGTGGCGGCTGGAGCATCGTGCGCGCAGCGCGGCGCCAACGCGCGATCGATCTCGGCATCTTGCCCACGGCGCCGATGGCGACCATGCCCGATACGAAGGACTGGAACGCCCTGACGCCGGCCGATCGCGCCGCCCAGGCCCATGCCATGGCCGCCTATGGTGCGATGGCCGAAGCGGCGGATCACGAGATCGGGCGACTGGTCGCGCACCTGAAGGCGACCGGGGAGTATGACAATACGATTTTCGTCTTCCTGTCGGACAATGGTCCTGAACCGACCGATCCGCGCAACCGGCTGCTCAACCGGCTGGTGCTCGGTACCTATTACGACTTCGACCCAGCGCATGCCGGGCAGCGCGGTACGATGACCTATATCGGCGCGAGCTGGGCCAGTGCGGCGGCGGCGCCACTCAACGGGTATAAATTCACGGCTTATGAAGGCGGGCTGCGCGTGCCGCTGATCATCGCCTGGCCGGGCAATCCGACGATCAAGCCGGGCCGGATCGCCGGCAGCTTCGCCTATGTCACCGATCTGCCGCCGACCCTGCTCGCGCTTGCCGGTCTCGCCCCTCAAGGTCCGCGCTATCACGGCCGCACGGTCGAGCCGATGACGGGTACCAGCCTCATGCCGGTGCTGGCGGGAGAGGCAGGACCTGCGCGCGACCAGCCGCTCGGTTATGAATTGTCGGGTAATGCCGCGCTGTTCCGCGGCGACTACAAGCTCGTCCGCAACCTGCCGCCGAGCGGCGACGGGCACTGGCAATTGTTCGATATCCTGCACGACCCGGGCGAAACGCGCGATCTCGCCCGGATCGACCCGGCGCGATTCCAGGCGATGCAGTCCGATTACCGCGCCTTTGCCGCGCGCGACCAGGTCCTGCCGATGCCGGCCGGCTACACCGCAAACCAGCAGATCAACGACAATGCTTTCCGCCATACCGCTTTGCCCAGGATCAAGCGGGCGGCACCATGGCTGCTGCTGATGCTGATGCTGGCGAGTCTGGCCGGCGGGATATACTGGCTGGTCAGGCGCCGCCGCACACGACGTCGATGAACGATTTGGCTATGCCGGCGACATGACGCTCACCGCCCGCCGATCCAGGTCGCGAGGGGCAGACCATCCTCGCTCAGCACAACCAGGTCGGCACGCGCGCCGACGCCGATCCGCCCATGGCTTGCCGCCAGCCCCAGGAAATCGGCCGGATTGCGGCTCGCCATGACCAGCGCCTCGGCCAAGGTCGTGCCAATCATGTCGCGCGTGTTGCGCACCGCCTGCGCCATATCGAGGTCCGATCCGGCCAGGGTGCCGTCGTCATTGACGCAGACGCCGTCGATCACCTCGACGCGGTGGCCCTGCAGGATGAAGCTCTTGTCGGCCTGCCCGACGCTGGGCATCGCGTCGGTCACCAGCATGATGCGGTCCTGCTTGGCGCGCAGTGCGACGCGCATCGTCGCCGGATGGACATGCCGCCCATCGACGATCAGCCCGCACCACGACCCGGCATCGTCGAGCGCCGCACCGACCGCGCCGGGCTCGCGCGAGGTCAGCGGCGACATCGCGTTGAACAAATGGGTGAAGCCGGTCAGCCCATGGTCGAGCGCGGCGCGGATATCGTCATAGCTGCCGTCGGTATGGCCGGCCGCGACGATCACCCCCGCCGCAACGAGCCGCGCGATCGTTTCCGGCAAGGTCTTTTCGGGCGCCAGCGTGACCAATGTCCGGCCGCGCGTCAGCCCGGTGACGCTGGCAAATCCTGCTTCATCCAGGACGATGATCTTGCCGGGGTCATGGATGCCCTTGCGGTCGATATTGAGGAACGGGCCCTCGATATGAATGCCGAGCACGCCGGGCACGCCCGCCTCGATCGCCGCATCGACTGCGCGCACGCCTTCGCGCACCGTGGCGAGATCGTCGCTGATCAATGTCGGCAGGAATCCGGTGGTGCCGTAGCGACGGTGCGCCGCGCCAATCGTCGCGATCGTCTCGACCGTCGGCGCATCGTTGAACAGCACGCCGCCGCCGCCATTGACCTGCGTATCGATAAAGCCCGGCGCGAGAACCGCCCCGTCCAGATCGCGACGCTCGGCAAAGGCCGGTATATCGCCTTCCGGGACAATGGCGACGATGTGCGCGCCCTCGACGATCACCGCCAGGCCGGCGACCAGCATATCGTCGATCAGGGTGCTGCAGTTGAAGAAGGCAATCGGCATCAGACGGTTTCGGTCACTTTGCGGAGATTGGGCGGGCGATCCGGATCATGGCCGCGCCGGACGGACAGCGCGTTCACCGCGCGGTAGAAGGACTGGATCTGCAGCATCGGCTGGATCGCCGGCGGCGCCGCGACCGAGGGCAGGGTAACTGCCCCAGCGATCTCGACCCCGGTACAGAATACCGTGCCGCCGCGTGACACCGCTTCGGCGACCAGCGCATCGACACCTTCGCCGGTCTCGTCGCCCTGGCGAAACACAAGTAGCGGGAAATCGGGGCCAACCAGCGCCATCGGCCCATGCCGCACCTCGGCCGCGCTGAATGCCTCGGCATGCAGGCCGCAGGTTTCCTTGAACTTGAGCGCCGCTTCCTGCGCGATGCCGAGTCCGAGTCCGCGCCCGATCACATAAAGTCCGCGCGAGTCGGCCAGTCCTGCGACCAGCGGAGTCCAGTCCGCCCCCCAGGACTGTGCAAGCAATGCCGGCGCGGCGTCGAGCGCGGCCGACAATTCGGCATCCTCGGCCCAGGCCGAGACCAGATCGAGGATCGCGGCCAGGGCGGCAATATAGCTTTTGGTGGCCGCCACGCTGCGCTCCGGCCCGGCCTGCAGCGGCAAGGGTGCATCGGCCAGCTCGGCGAGCGGTGAAGTGGCGTCGTTGACCATCGCCGCCAGATACGCACCGCCCGCGCGCCCGGCCTCGACCACGCTGAGCAGGTCCGGGCTGCGTCCGGATTGCGAGATGGCGAGCAGCAGCGTGTCGTCGAGCTGCTGTTGCGCGTGATAGACCGAGCTGATCGACGGCGCCGCCGAAGTCACCGGCACGCCGACCACCGTTTCGATGAGATATTTGGCGAAGGTCGCCGCATGGTCGGAACTGCCGCGCGCGCAGGTCGATACCGAACGGGGCGGCGCGGTGCGGAGCCGGGTCGCCAGCGCGGCGATCACCGCCGCATTGGCGCCGCGCTGGCGCGCCACCACTGCGCTCGCCTCGGCGGCTTCGGCGAACATCAATGTCGATTCGGGAAGGATCGTCATGCCAGTGCATTCAACTCCGCGACGAAATCATAGGCATCGCCGCGATACCAGCTATGCGTGGTCTCGATCGCGCGTCCATCCTCGAGGAAACCGCGCCGCTCGATGAACAGCCCCGGCGCGCCGGCCTGGATATCGAGCAGCTTTGCCTGTTCGGCATTGAACAGCACCGCACGCAGGCGCTGCAGCGCGCGGACCGGGCGATGCCCGGCGGCTTCAAGCGCGGCGTAGAGCGACACGCCGACCACATCGAGCCCGGGCAGGCCAAAGCCCGGTATGGTCGAATATTCCAGCGCCATCGGTTGTTCATCGGCGTAGCGGATGCGGTGGAAGCGGAACACGCGCGATCCCGGGCTGAGCCCAAGCGTCAACGACTCGTCCGAATTCACCGCGCCCTCGGTCTGTGCGATCCATTCGCTTCGCGCGGTACGGCCGCGCGCCGCCATATCCTCGGAAAAAGAGGTGAGCTTGGAAAATTGCTTCTCCACCCGCCCGCCGACAAAGGTGCCCGCACCTTGGCGGCGAGTCAGCATGCCGTCTGCGACCAGTCCGTCGATCGCCTTGCGTACGGTGATTCGCGAGATGCCGAATTCGGTCGCGATGTCGCGCTCGGGCGGCAACGCTTCCTGCGGCTTGAGCGCGCCCGCCTCGATCCCGCGACGCAACGCATCCTGCATTTGCTGGTAGAGCGGGGCACGGACGCTGTCGTCCAGCACGCCGATCTTTTCGGCCAGATTCATAAGCTAAGCATCCCCACTCTCTGGCCCGCCTCCCGGCACCCTGTGTCGCCGGCATGCATCCTTATAAGACCAATTAAATACCAGTTTCCACAATAAAATGACCATTTTGGATATCGTTCGGTAAAAAAGATGCTTGACGCTGTCATTGGTATGAAACATGTTCTGCGAATTGGTCTGGCATTGGTAGTCAATTGGCACCGTCAGACCGAATCAGGGCAAGGGCATGGGGAGATCGGCAATGACCGTTATACGACTTCTGGCAGCATCAGTGAGCACGTTCGCATTGGCCGCATCCGCCCATGCGAAGACCGCCGACACACCAATCAGCAGCGCGCCATCGGGCACCGTTCAGGCCGCACCGGCTGAGCCGGGCGCCGAGGACGACATCATCGTCACCGGCATCCGCGGGTCGGTCCAGGCATCGATCAACGCAAAGCGCGAATCGAGCGTCATTTCCGACGTGCTGACCGCGGAAGATATCGGCAAATTCCCCGACAAGAATGTCGCCGAGGCGCTGCAGCGCCTCCCCGGCATCGTCGTCAACCGCGAATTCGGCGAAGGCGAGCGCGTGTCGCTGCGCGGCACTGCGCCCAATCTCACCAAGACCCTGGTCAATGGCCATTCGATCGCGACTGCCGACTGGTTCATCCTCGATCAGGTCGCCTCGACCCGCAGCTTCAACTATCTGACGCTGCCCGCGGAAATCGTCGGTCAGCTCGAAGTCTACAAGAGCCCGCAGGCGGACGTGGAAGAAGGCGGCGTCGGCGGGACGATCAACGTCCATACGCGCAACCCGCTCGACCTCAAGCCGCTGACCGTCTCGGCATCCGTGCAGGGCGTCTATTCCGACCTGTCGGGCAAGGTCGACCCACAGATCTCGGGATTGTTCAGCTGGAAGAATGCCGATGAGACATTCGGTATCTTGATCGGCGGCATCTATCAGAAGCGCCAGACGCGCCGCGACGGCATCGAAGTCTTCGGCTACACCCCCTTCTCGGTCGGCGGTGGCCAGACCGCCTTGTTCCCGACGCTGATCGGCTCGGCGCTGTTCAAGCAGAATCGCGAACGGTACGGCGGCAATATCGGCATCCAGTTCCGTCCGTCGGATGAACTCGAAATCAATGTCACCGGACTCTATTCGCGCTTCAACGCGGACAATTTGAACCTGAATTATCTCGCCTGGCCGGAACGCGCGCTCGGCAGCGGCGGAACGGTCACCAACCCGACGATCGTCAACGGCGTCGCCGTCGCCGGCACCGTCACCTCGAGCAACAATGCCGGCAGCGGCGCCCGCGCCGTGGTCTATGACGCGATCGACCGCCAGGCCTATGCCGAAACCTATTCCGCCGATCTCGACCTCAAATACAAGCCGACCGATCAGCTGACCGTGCATTTCAAGGCCGGCTGGACCAAGGCGACCGGCGCGACATCGAACGAGAATTTCCTCGAAACGGCGGGCACCGGTTCGTTCAGCTATGATCTGCGCGGCAAGGCGCCGCAGGTGAAGTTCACCTCGCCCAACCCGACCTCGCCGGCGAACATGCTGATCGACTTCTCGCGTATCCAGTCGGTCACCAATGAGGATGAAGAGAAATACGCCTATCTCGACCTCGAACATGAGGTCGACTGGGGCCCGTTGAGCGCGCTCAAGGTCGGTATCAAATATACCAATCACGACCGCACCGCGCTGCGCCTGGCAACCAATGGCGGCGTGCTTACCCCTGGCCTGATCTGCGGCGGTGCACCGTGCACCGCTGCCAGCTTCGCGAGCGGCCATGGTACGCCGGACGACTTCCTGGACGGCCTCGACACCCCCGGAGCGCTGAACAATTACTGGACCGTCGATCCGGCCAAGCTCGGCCAGATCTATGGGTCACAGGCAGCGGCACTGACCGCGAAGTTCGTGGTTCCCGGCAATACCTATTCGATCAACGAAAAAACCTATGGCGGTTATGCCCTGGCGAAATTCGGTGGCGAGGGCTGGCGTGCCAATGTCGGCGTCCGCGTCGTCAAGACCGACCAGACCTCGACCGGCAGCCTGATCGGCGGTGCCAATCCGCAGTTCACCAATCCGTTCGGTGGCTATACCCCGACCACCTCGGACCGGTCCTATACCGACGTACTGCCGAGCGCGAACCTGTCGGTCGACCTGTCGCCCAAATTCGTGCTGCGCTTCGCCGCGGGCAAGACCGTCACCCGGCCCGATTTCGTCGACATCACCCCGGGCGTCGATCTCAACGGCACGCTGCTGACCGGTCAGGGCGGAAACCCGAACCTGAAACCGTACCGCGCCAACCAGTATGACGTATCGCTCGAATGGTACCCCGATGCCGAGACGATCGTCGCGCTGGCGGTGTTCTACAAGGATATCCAGTCGTACATCGTCAACCGGTCATCGGTCGAAATCCTGCCCGGCACGTTCGTGCCAGGCACTCAGCCGGCATCGTGCGTCCCGGCAGGGGGCGGCAATCCGAATCTGTTCAACTGCCCCTTCTCGATCAACCGCCGCTCCAATGGCGACGGTGGCCGCAACCAGGGCTTCGAATTCCAGGTTTCGCGTCCGATCTGGGGCGGGTTCGGTGCGATCGCCAACTATACCTATTCGGACGCCAAGGCGAACGATGGCGGTCCGATCCCCGGCAACAGCAAGCACTCGTACAACCTGACCGGCTATTATGAGAACGACCTGGTCACCGCGCGGCTCTCCTATACCTACCGCTCGGCCTTCTTCATCGATATCGACCGCTCGGCACCGCTCAACCAGGCATCCCTGTCCTCGCTCGACGCGTCGCTTGGCTTCAACGTGACCAAGAATGTCACGCTGACGGCGGATGCGGTGAACCTGACCAACCGGAGGATCATCCAATATTCCGGCACGCGGGATCGGGTGCGCAATATCTACGACAATGGACGTCAGTTCTACTTTGGCGCACGCTTCAAGTTCTGACCAACCAGGCGGGCCGGCGCCGTGCCGGTCCGCCGCCATTGTCTTTTGACGCAGATCGAGGGCCGCCCGTGCCGCGCATGATCCAGTTCCTCCCGACTCTCCCGGCGATTGTCGGGAGTTTTTTATGCACCACCCCGGTCGCCGCGCAATCGGTCGTTCCGGCGACCGCTCAACCGGTAGCATTGCTGCCCGCACCGCAATCGCTGACCAGCGCTGAAGGCGGGTTCACGCTGACCGCGATCAGCGGCATCGCCATTCCGGCTGGAGACGATGGCGCGCGCAATGCCGCTGATCGTCTGGCGGAATTGCTGCCACGCACCGGCGGGCCAAACCTCAGCATCAAGCCCCACGGCACGATCCGTTTCGAACGCGTCCCTGGCATCGCTGCCGAAGGCTATCGCCTCACAACCTCATCCAGCGGCGCCACAATCCGTGCGAGCGACGATGCCGGCCTGCTCTACGGCGCGGTGACATTGTGGCAGCTCGCCCGCCCCGGCACGGGCGGTACCTTCATTCCCGCCGTCACCATCGCCGATGGCCCACGCTTCCGCTGGCGCGGTCTGATGCTCGACAGTGCGCGGCACTTCCAGTCGCCCGAATTCGTCAAGCGCCTGCTCGACGCGATGGCGGCGAACAAGCTCAACACCTTTCACTGGCATCTGGTCGACGACCAGGGCTGGCGCATCGAGATCAGGAAATATCCCCGGCTGACCGGGGTCAGCGCCTGGCGCCTGCCAGCGACCGCGCCCGGCGCACCGCCGCTGCCGCGCACCGGCGGCTTCTACACGCAAGAGCAGATCCGCGAGATCGTCGCCTATGCCGGCAAGCGGGGCATCACCGTGGTGCCGGAGATCGAAATGCCCGGTCATGCGCTGAGCGCGATCCGCGCCTATCCCCGTCTCGGCATGGGCGTGCCCTTGCCCAGGGGCGTGGAGAGCGACTGGGGCGTCTTCCCCTGGCTCTACAATACCGACGAGCCGACCTTCACTTTCCTGCAGGACGTGCTTGACGAGGTCATGGCGCTGTTCCCGTCGCGTTACATCCATGTCGGCGGCGACGAGGCGGTGAAGGACCAGTGGAAGGCCTCGCCCAAAATCCAGGCACAGATGAAATCGCTCGGCATCGGCAGCGAGGACAAGCTGCAGAGCTGGTTCATCCAGCGCATCGGCCGCTATCTTGCCGCGCATGACCGGCGGCTGATCGGCTGGGACGAGATTCTCGACGGCGGCATCACGCCCGATGCAACAGTGATGTCATGGCGCGGCATCGACGGCGCAGTCGCCGCTGCCAAGGCCGGGCATGACGCAGTGCTGTCGCCGGCGCCGATCCTTTATCTCAATCACCGCCAGGGTGTGACCGCCGCCGAAGGAACCGGGCGCGGCGAGCTGATCACGCTTGCTCAGGTCTATGCGTTCGACCCTGCCCCCGCCTCGATCCCGGCCGAGCAGCAACGCCATATCCTCGGCGTGCAGGGCAATTTATGGACTGAGCATGCCCGCACCGAAGAAGCCGCCGCGGCGGCGATCTTCCCGCGCGGCGCGGCGATCGCCGAACTCGGCTGGTCGAAAGCGCCGAGCGATTTCAGCGACTTCATCCGCCGCCTCGCGCCGCAAATGGCGCGGCTGTCGAAACTTGGAGTCGAGCCGGGCGCGGCCGTGTTCCGCCCGGTCACGACGCTCTCACCCGACGGCGCCAAGGCAAAGGTGATCCTGTCCGGCCAGGCGGGCCTGCCACTGCGCTACACCATCGACGGTACCGCGCCCGGCGGCGCTTCGCCGCTCTACAGTGCGCCGCTCACTCTGACGATGCCGACTCGGTTGCGCGTCGCAAGCATTCTCGACGGTGCCGCCCAACCCGGTGCGATCGACCTCAACGTCACTGCCGCGACAGTCCGCCGCCGCGACGATACCGAGCTCAAGCTCTGCACCACGGGGATCGCGCTGCGCCTGGCCGACGACGCGCCGGCAAAGGGCCCGCGCGCGGCGTTCCTCACCGATATCGGCAATCCGTGCTGGATCTACCAGGCAGCACCAATGGACGGGGTGCGATCGATCACGATCGACGTCGGGCAGATGCCGTTCAACTTCCAGATCGGCCATGACGTGGACAAGATCCGTTTCCGCACCCCTGCCACGCCCGCCGGCGAAGTCGAAATCCGTGATGGCTGCGAAGGACCGAAGCTTGCCGTGCTTCCGCTCGCACCCGCCGCGCGGCGGCCCGGCGTGACGCGGCTGACCGCCTCCCTCAAACCAATGAGCGGCGCGCATGACCTGTGCATCACCTATACTGCCAGGGGCGTGAATCCGCTCTGGGCGATCGGCGCAGTGCAACTCGTGACGGCGCCATGATCGTCCGGCTGCACGCGCCCATGACCGGCTGGGCATTGCCGCTCGACCAGGTGCCCGACCCGGTCTTTGCCGATCGCATGATGGGCGACGGCTTCGCGATCGATCCGCTCGACAATATGGTCCGCGCGCCGTGCGACGCGACCGTCATCGCGGTCGCACCGACCCGGCATTCGGTGACGCTTCGCCTCGCCAATGATGCCGAGCTGCTGATCCATGTCGGCCTGGACACCGTCGCACTGGCCGGGAGCGGCTTTACCGCGCAAGTGCGTGACGGGGAGCAAGTGACGCTCGGCCAGCCTTTGCTGCTGGTCGATCTCGATCCTGTCGCGGCGCAGGCGAAGAGCCTGATCACGCCGGTAACAGTGACCAGCGACGGCTATGCGGTGACCTTGCTGACGATCGATGCAAGCGTGACGACCGGAGATCCGATCGCCGAGATCGCGCCAGTCGCGAGCAATGCAGCTACCGCCGACCTCGGCGAGGACACCGCGCATTGCACGATCCGCGTGCCGCTCGCCAACGGCATCCATGCCCGCCCCGCCGCGCGGATCGTCGCCGCGCTGAAACCCTTTACGGCGGCGGTGACGATCATTGCGCATAACCGCCCGGCCAATGCACGCAGCATCGTCGCCCTGCTGTCGGCCGGCATCCGGCACGACGACGAAATCGCCATCGGCGCGCGCGGCCCGGACGCGCGCGCCGCGATCGCCACGGTCGCCAGGCTGATCGAAGAAGGCATGGGCGAAGAGGCGCACGCCCCCGCCCCGGCCACCGCTCCCGCTGCCGCCATATCGGGCGATGGCCTGATCCACGCCGTTCGCGCCGCGCCTGGCCTCGCCATCGGCCCGATCTTTCAGTTCCGCCCCGGCGATGTCTCCGTGAGCGAGCAAGGCGCCGGCATCCCGGCCGAGACCGCAGCGCTGGACGCCGCGCGCACGACGCTGCTTACCGCCGCCGGTGGGACTGCCGGTGCGGGTGCCGACATCGCCGCTGCGCATCGTGCGCTGATCGAGGACCCGGAATTGCTCAGTGCGGCCCAGGCCCTGATCGTACGGGGCAAGAGTGCCGCCTTTGCCTGGCGCAGCGCGATCCGTGGTCATGCCGAGGCAATCCGCGCCACCGGTGACCGGTTGTTGATCGAGCGCATCGCCGATCTCAAGGATATCGAACGCCAGGTCATCGCCCTACTCACCGGGACCGAGGCGACACTGCCGACCCCGCCCAAGGGTGCGATCCTGATCGCCGACGAATTGCTGCCCTCGCACTTCTCGCCGCTGGCCGAGGCCGGGATCGCAGGCATCTGCACGGCGTTCGGCGGCCCGACCGCACATGCTTCGATCCTTGCCGCCTCTGCCGGCCTGCCGATGCTCGTCGCCGCCGGTCCGGCGATCCTCGAACTGGGTGATGGACAACGGGTCGTGCTCGATGCCGATCGCGCCACGCTCGACCCCGCGCCCGACACGGCCACGATCGACACGGCCACCGCGCGGCTGACGGAGCGCACCACCCGTGTCGCAGCCGAGGCAGCCGCCGCGCTCGACCTGTGCGTGATGGCCGATGGTACGCGGATCGAGATCGTCGCCAACCTCGCCAATGCTGCCGAGGCGGGGCGCGCCGTTGCGCTCGGCGCTGAAGGCTGTGGGCTGTTGCGTACTGAATTCCTCTTCCTCGACCGCGACTCCGCGCCGGACGAGGAGGAACAGCGCATGGCCTATGCCGCGGTCGCGGCGGGCCTTGGCGGTCGCCCGCTGATCGTGCGCACGCTCGATATCGGCGGCGACAAGCCGGTCGCCTATCTGCCCTTTCCGCGTGAGGATAACCCGGCGCTCGGCGCGCGTGGCATCCGTTTCTCGCTCGCCCGGCCCGATCTGCTCGCACAGCAGTTCCGCGCGATCCTTGCCGGAGTGCCGGCGGCGCAGTGCCGCATCATGCTGCCGATGGTGATCGATGCCGGCGAACTCGCCGCGGCGCGCGTGATCCTCGACGAAGCGCGCGCCGCGCTTGGCATCGACACGCCGGTGCCGCTTGGCGTGATGGTCGAAACCCCCGCTGCGGCGATGCTTGCCGCGAGCCTGGCGCGTGAGGCCGATTTCCTGTCGATCGGCAGCAACGACCTGACGCAATATGCGCTCGCCGCCGATCGCGGCAATCCGGCAGTCGCGGCGAAAGTCGATGCGCTGCACCCCGCCGTGCTGCACCTGATCGCGCGCGCTGCCGAGGGCGCGCGCGCGCATGGCCGCTGGCTCGGCGTGTGCGGCGGTATCGCCTCCGATCCGCTTGCCGCACCGATCCTGATCGGGCTCGGCGTGACCGAATTGTCGGCCACGCCCGCCGCCATCCCCGCGCTCAAGGCGGTGGTGCGGCAGCTTACCCTGGGCGATTGCGAGGCACTCGCCGAGCGAGCGCTCGCCGCAGCGACTGCCGCGGATGTCCGATCATTGCTGCAAAGGACCGCCTGATGCGCCTCGGTCTCGACCGTCTCCAGCCGCTCGGCCGCGCGCTGATGCTGCCGATCGCCGTGCTGCCGGTGGCGGGGCTGCTGCTCCGCCTCGGCCAGTCCGACATGCTCGACATCGCCTTCATCGCAGCAGCAGGCCAAGCGATCTTCGCCAATCTCGGGCTGCTCTTCGCGATCGGCGTCGCGGTCGGGCTGGCACGCGAGAATAACGGTGCGGCGGGCCTGGCCGGGGCGGTCGCTTTCCTCGTCACGGTCGAGGGCGGCAAAGTGCTGCTCACCGTGCCGCCCGAAGTGACGGCGGCATTCGCCGAACAGGCGACCCGCGATCTCGCCACCGCGGCGTGGAAGACCAAGGAGCTGGCCAAGCTCAGCGTCCCCGCCGGCATCCTGTCCGGGCTCGTCTCGGGCTGGCTCTACAACCGCTATTCCGGGATCAAGCTGCCCGATTATCTTGCCTTTTTCGGCGGCCGCCGCTTCGTGCCGATCGCCGCCGGGTTCGCCGGGCTGATCGGTGCTGCGGTCTTCGGGCTTGGCTTTCCGATCCTCGAAGGCGCGATCGACGCGCTCAGCCGCTGGGTGGTCAGCGCCGGGCCGATCGGGCTGTTCGTCTATGGCACGCTCAACCGGCTGCTGATCGTCACCGGGCTGCACCATATCCTCAACAATATCGCCTGGTTCATCATCGGCGATTATCATGGCGCGACCGGCGACCTGAATCGCTTCTTCGCTCGCGACCCCAGCGCGGGCGCGTTCATGAGCGGCCATTTCCCGGTCATGATGTTCGGCCTGCCCGCCGCATGCCTCGCCATGTACCGCTCGGCCTTGCCCGACCGGCGCAAGGCAGTCGGCGGCATGCTGCTCAGCCTCGCGCTGACCTCGCTGCTGACCGGCGTGACCGAGCCGATCGAATTCACCTTCATGTTCCTCGCGCCCCTGCTTTACGTCCTGCACGCCGTGCTGACCGGGATAGCGATGGTGGTAATGGATGCGCTCGGCGTCCGGCTCGGCTTCGGCTTTTCCGCCGGGCTGTTCGACTATGTGCTCAACTATGGTCTGGCGACGCGGCCGCTGATGCTGTTCCCGGTCGGTGCAGCCTATTTCGCGATCTACTATTTCGCGTTCCGCTACTGCATCCGGCGCTTCAACTTGAAGACGCCGGGCCGCGAGACCGAGCCGGCCACCGTCGCCACCGCATCGTCATCGTCGGACGATCAGGCGGCGGGGATCGTTCGCGCGCTGGGGGGATCGTCCAATCTGGTGTCGATCGATGCCTGCACCACCAGGCTGAGGCTGAAGCTGGTCGATCCGGCGCAGGTCGATGAAGCGGCGCTCAAGGCGCTGGGCGCGCGCGGCGTGGTCCGGCCCGGCGGTAACGCACTGCAAGTCGTGCTCGGCCCGATCGCCGACCGCGTCGCGGGCGAGATGCGCGCGTTGTCGCACGGGGCCCCGCCAGTCGCAGCGCCGGCGATGGCCGAACCGTTACCTGCTGAACCGAACGCAGCATGGGTCGCGGCGCTCGGCGGCGCGGCGAATGTCCTGGAGCTGTCGATCAGCGCCGGCCGCGTGCGTGCCCGCGTTGCCAATCCCGCCGCGATCCAGCGCGGTGCGATTACCCAAGCCGCGCCACGCGGCTGGAACGAGGTATCACCCGGCGTGATCCACGCCCTGGTCGGTTTTTAGAAGAACAAGCTGCTCCCCGGCGAAGGCCGGGACCCAGTCGGGAAGCAGCCTTGGCTGTCAACGTGATCATCGACATGACTCTCAAGGTGGATCAGCCCGATTCAACTTCCCTGCCAATCATGGCAGCGTCGAGCCGGACAGGACGTCACGACATCCCGCCCCGCTCTTTCGCATTGTTGGAAAACAAGGACTGGTTCCGCGCCTGCTGTTCCGGCGCAGAACAGCAATCGTCGATGCTGTTCTGCGCTGTTCCGATGCTGTTATTGAATAACAGCACGGACCGGGTTCAAGCTGTTGAAAATCGGTCCGTAATTTTGGCCGAAAATCCAACTTAACAGCATCGGAAAAAATTCGGCCGATTTACAGCATGAACGCATGCGAATCGGCTCCCTCGCTTTCACTTGGCCAGCGCGTTGCCCACCCCGATGATCATCGTCGAGGCGATCAGGATCGCAATGCCGAGCCGCACGAGATTGCGTGTGCCCCCGCTCGCCGAGGCCCATTCGCGCAAGGCGAAGCCCCACAGGGTCGAGAACAGGATGATGCTCGCCATATGCAGCGTCCAGGACGAGAAGCCGAAGCGCCCCATCTGGCTTTCGCCCATCGTGTAGAAGAAGAACTGGAAGTACCACAACGTCCCACCCAGCGCAGCGAGCAGGTAATTGGCGCGCAGCGGCACTGCCGTGGCCGGTGCTACCTTCGCGGCACGGCCGACAAATTCTCCCGCGCTGCCATTGCGCAGGATCAGGATCGCACACCAGATCAGGTTGGTGCTCAGGCCACCGAGCAGCACGACGCACAGCACCGGCAGGCCCTGCCATAGCGGATCGGTGCCCGCCGCCAGCGTCAGCGTACGGATCGGCTGGCCGGCGTCGAGGCCAAAGGCGAAGCAACTCGACATGACGCCGGAGAACAAGGCGATGGCAAGGCCGCGCTTGAGGTTGAATTCGGCGACGCCGACGGTTGCCGTCTCACCGCTCGTTTCGCGTTCCTTGGCCTGGCCGGCGCGCGCAACGATGAGGATGCCGATCACCGCCACAAGGATGCCGAGCAGCGTGACCTGGCCGCTGGTCGTGGCGGCCAGCGCCGGCAATGTCCCACGAAAGATCGGCGGCCCGAGCGTACCGATCACCGTGGTCAGCCCAAGCGCCACCGCCATGCCGAGCGACAGGCCGAGATACCGCATGGTGAGACCGAAGGTCAGGCCACCCAGGCCCCAACCCGCGCCCCAGAACCAGCACCAGAACAAGGTTTCCCTCGGCACCGCGCCGATCACGCCGAACAGGTCGTGCGTCTGCAGGCTGGCGAACAGCCAGGGCATGACCAGCCAGCTGAACACGCCGCCGGTCAGCCAGAAAATCTCCCACGACCAGCCCTTGATACGCTTGTAGGGGACGTAGAAGCTGGCCGAGGACAAGCCGCCGATCCAGTGAAACAACACGCCGAGCAACGGGTTTCCGTCCATCATCCCCTCCGTTCAGTCTTTTACGAGAATGTCGGGCGTGATCGCCGCCACGTCGGTCACCCCGGTCAGCGCCATCGCCACGCGCATCTCGGCGGCGATCAGTTCCAGCACATGCGCGACGCCGCGCTCGCCGTCACCGGCCAGCGCATAGGCCCAGGCGCGACCAAGCAGCACGCCGCGCGCGCCGAGCGCGAGCATGCGCACCACGTCGAGCCCCGAGCGGATGCCGCCATCGGCCAGCACGGTGAGCCGGTCGCCGACCGCCGCGGCGATCGCCGGCAAGGCGTGCGCAGTCGACGGCACGCCGTCGAGCTGCCGCCCGCCATGGTTCGACACGACGATGCCGTCCGCGCCGAGCGTCGCCGCCTCGCGCGCATCCTCGACGTCGAGCAGGCCCTTGATGATCAGCGGACCGGTCCATTCGGTGCGAATGAAGTCGAGGTCGCGCCAGGTCACGGTCGGGTCGAAATTGGCTCGCATCCAGGCGAAGAAATCCTCCAGCCCGGTCTTGCCCGCCAGTACCGAGGCGACATTGCCGAGCCCGTGCGGCCGGCCGCACACGCCGACATCCCACGCCCAGCGCGGATGCAGCGCCGCCTGCCCGAAACGCCGCAGTCCGCCGCGCAAGCCCGGCGCGCCGGCAAGCCCCGAACGCAGGTCGCCATAGCGGCTGCCCGGCACCGGCATGTCGACAGTGAACACCAGAGCGGTACACCCCGTCTCGCGCGCCAATGCGAGCAGCTCGCGCATGAAGCCCCGGTCGCGGATCATGTAGAGCTGGAACCAGAAGGGCTGCGGGCTGGCCGCCGCGACTTCGGCGACGGTACAAACCGACACGGTCGACAAGGTGAAGGGAATGCCCGCAGCGGCAGCGGCGCGCGCCGCCTGAGTCTCGCCACGCCTTGCATTCATCCCCGCCAGGCCGATTGGTCCAAGCCCCACCGGCATGGCCTGGCGCATGCCGAACAGGCTGGTCGACAAGTCGATCGACCCGACATCGCGCAGCACACGCTGACGCAGCGCGATCGATTCGAGATCGGTGACGTTCCGGCGCAGCGTGGTCTCCGCATAGGATCCGCCGTCGATATAATCGAACAGGAATCGCGGCAGCCGCGCCTGGGCCAGCGCGCGATAATCGAGGATGTTCGCCGCCTTCACGCCGCCACCGCCAGCCCGGCAATGCGTTGGCGCCACAACTGGCGATAGCCGGTCAAATCCACGTCGAGCGGCGCAACCCGGTCCAACGCCGCGGGCGGCGCCAGCGCCGCATCGACCAGCCGGAGCGCACCATACGATACGTCGTTATGCGCAACTCCGGTATAGATGGCGGTGTCGGGCCGCAACGCCGCCAGCGCGCGCACGAACACCTGCGCCTCGGCAAAGCGCCCCTCGATCAGCAGCCGCTCGCGCGAGCCGATCAGGTCGAGCGACGCGTCGGCGACCAAAGCCGCATAAAGGCATGCTGCGGCCCGCACCGCATAGGCATCCTCGGGCTCCGCCACCCACTCGCCCGATCCGGACGGGAAAGGGCCGACCCCGGGCATCATCGACGGCAAGGCCATCGCCCCCGCTGCCACCACCTGTTCGACCGCAGCGATCAGCGCCGGCTGATCGGGCTTGATGTCGACGCGGCGCGTGTCGATGCCGCTGAGCAACTCGATCTCGCGCCCGCCCATGAAGCGCGACGAGGGTACCAGGCACCCGCGCACATCGACATTGACCAGGCAATCGCGTGCCTCGGGCAGGTCGGCGATCTCGACCACCGCATCGGCGCCGGGCGAACGCATCGCCACGAACCAGGTCCCGGTCGACAGGATCGTCGCCTCATGATCGCCAATCTCGGCAAAGGCGCGCGCGGCATGGAGCGCGGCGTTCGAATCGTGCAGCCCGGCATGGATGCGGACATCCGCCGGCAATCCGGTCCGCGCCGCCATCGCCGGGGAAATGGTCCCGATCACATCGCCGGCGCGGGCGAGCGGCGCGAACAGCGCCGCCCAGCCGCGCCGCTCGGCCATCTCCGACGGCCGCTCGTCCGCCGGGCGCCACAAATCGCTGTGGCAGCCAAGGCTGGTCACCTCCGACACGGCGACCCCCGACAACAGCCATGCCCAATATTGCGCCCAGGGCAGGATCGTCGCCTCGCGCGTCAGCAATGCCGGATAAAGATCGTCGAGCAGATCGAGTTGCGCGCCGATATTGAGCCCGGCCGGCAGCGACGGCGAGCCCGTCGCGGCAAAGGGGTCACGGCCCGCATCATAGCGCGCGCGACGCTCGGCGGGCAGGTTTTGCTCATAATCGATCGGCGGCACGGCCAGTTGCCCGTTGCGCAGGATCGCGATCGCGGCGCCATGCGCGACGGGCACGATCGCGGCGATTCGGCCAAGCCCGGCGAAGTCGGCCAGCACCGTCGCCATCCACGCCTCGATTCCGTTCGAATCGAGCGCGGTATAATGCGGTCCGGCAATGATCTCATTGGCGCGCGTGCGTCGCTCGAGCAACGTTCCGCCATCCCACAAAGTGAGCTTGGACATCGTCTTTCCGACATCGAGCACCACCGTCAGCACGCCTTGCTACCCCCGCCCTAGATTAAATCTGATCATTTTTTATCGAACCTGATTGTTTACGACCATAGCCTGTTGTAGAACGCCGTCAAACGAGAATGAGGGGATTCGACCGATGGCCGATCGTACATCATCATTGCAGGCCGGTTCGGAAAGTCTGGCCTTCGCCGTCCCGGCCAATCTCTGGTCGGAACCGACCGCAGCCGTGCTGTCGCCGGAAAATCTGCTGCTCTATCGCTCCAATCTGCTGGGCAGCGACCTGACCATCACCAATTTTGGTGGCGGCAACACCTCGGCCAAGCTGGACGAGACCGACCCGCTGACCGGCGAGACGGTGAAGGTGCTTTGGGTCAAGGGATCGGGCGGCGATATCGGCTCGATGAAGCTGAACGGCTTTTCGACGCTGTATCTCGACAAGCTGATCGGTCTCGAGCGGCTCTATCGCGGGGTCGAGCATGAAGACGAGATGGTCGGCTATCTGCCGCACTGCACCTTCAATCTCAATCCGCGCGCAGCATCGATCGACACGCCGCTTCACGCTTTCCTGCCCTTCGCGCATGTCGACCATGTCCATCCCGATTCTGTCATTGCGCTGGCGGCCGCCAAGGACGGCGAAGCTGCAGTGCAGGAGATCTGGGGGGCGCGGTCGGCTGGCTCGGCTGGAAGCGCCCGGGCTTCGACCTTGGCCTGCGGTTGCGCGACCATGTCGCCGCCAATCCCGGCTGCATCGGCGTGGTGCTCGCCGGGCACGGCCTGATCTGCTGGGCCGATACGTCGCGCGACTGTTACGACCGCACCATCGGCCTGATCGCCGACGCCGCGGCCTATCTCAATACGAAGCTGGCGCTGCGCCCCGATTTCGGCGGCGAGGTCGCGCCGACTCTCCCCGCCGCCGACCGCAAGGCCGCCGCCGCGCGGCTGATGCCGCGGCTGCGCGGGCTGATGACAGGTGAGCAGTCGAAGGTTGGGCATTTCTCCGACGATGCCGGGTCGCTGCAGTTCGCCGGGTCGGCCGATTTCGCCCGGCTCGCGGCGGTCGGCACCTCCTGCCCCGATCACTTCCTGCGCACCAAGATCGCGCCGCTCGTGCTCGATCCGGCGCAGCTCGACGACGATGCCTATCTCTCGGCCCAGCTCGGCGCATACCGCGAGGGCTATGCCGCTTATTATCAGCGCTGCGTCCATCCCGGCGATCCGGCGATGCGCGACCCCAATCCGGTGGTCGTGCTGATCCCCGGCATTGGCCGCATCACCTTCGCCGCCGATAAGACCACCGCGCGGCTGGCGGGTGAATTCTACGGCAATGCGATCAACGTGATGCGCGGCGCCGAAGCGATCGGCGGCTATCTCGGTCTGCCCGAGCAGGAAGCCTATGACATCGAATATTGGCTGCTCGAAGAAGCCAAGCTGCAGCGCATGCCCAAGCCCAAGTCGCTGGCAGGCAAGATCGCGCTGGTCACCGGCGGCGCGGGCGGCATCGGCATCGCCAGCGCGGAACGGCTGCTCGCCGACGGCGCGTGCGTGATGCTGCTCGACCGCGATGCCCAGACATTGGCCGGCGCACGCGAGACGCTTGAGCGCAAGTTCGATGCCGACCGGGTGCGGTCCTCGCTGTGCGACGTCACCGATGAAACGCAGATCGCCGCCGCCTTCGCCGATTGCGCGCGAGAATTTGGCGGGCTCGACATTCTGGTCGTCAATGCCGGTATCGCATCCTCGGCCTCGATCGAGGATACCAGCGTCGAGATGTGGAGCCGCAATTACGACGTGCTGGCGCAGGGCTATTTCCTGACCTCGCGCGAAGCCTTCCCGCTGCTGCGCGCGGCGGGCGGCGGATCGATCGTGTTCATCGGATCGAAGAACGGCATCGCGCCGGCGACCAACGCTTCGGCCTATGCCTCGGCCAAGGCAGCGGCGCTGCATCTCGCGCGCTGCCTCGCGCTTGAGGGCGCGCCGCACGGCATCCGCGTCAACACGGTCAATCCCGACGCGGTGATCAAGGGATCACGCATCTGGGACGGCGACTGGCGTCAGGAACGCGCCGATGCGCACGGCATCGATTCGGGCGAGGAGCTGGAGGCGCATTATCGCAACCGCTCGATGCTCAAACGCGACGTGCTGCCGGCCGATGTCGCCGAAGCCGTGGCCTTTTTCGCATCCGCGACATCGGCGAAATCAACCGGTAATCTGCTCAACGTCGATGCCGGCAACGCTCAGGCCTTTCCGCGCTAATAAGTGATGATTTGAGGGAGATACAGGATGGCGAACGGCCCCGCGCTGACGCTCGACCAGATCGGTAGCCATAATGCCGAGCGCATCGATGCGCTGGCGGAGGATTATGCCGCGCTGGATCGCCAGCTGGCGCGTCGCGGCGTCGACATCGCACAGGTGAAGAGCGCGGTCGCGACCTTCAGCGTCGCGGTGCCGAGCTGGGGCGCCGGGCGTGGCGGCACGCGCTTCGCCAAATTCCCGATTCCCGGCGAGCCGACCAACATCCATGAGAAGCTCGAGGATTGCGGGCTGATCCAGCAGCTCGGCCAGGTCACACCGCGCGTCAGCCCGCATTTTCCATGGGACAAGGTCAGCGACTACGCCGCGCTGCGCGAGGAAGCGGCGAACCTTGGCCTCGGTTTCGATGCGGTCAATTCGAACACCTTCCAGGACCAGCCCGGCCAGGCGCACAGCTATCGCAGCGGCAGTCTGTCCTCGACCGATGCCGATGTCCGCGCCCAGGCGATCGATCATAATATCGAATGCATCGAGATCGGCCGCCAGCTCGGCTCGCGCGCACTGACCGTGTGGGTCGGCGACGGCACCAACTTCCCCGGCCAGCAGCATCTCGGCCGCTCGCTCGACCGCTATCTCGATGCGGCGGCGCAGGTCTATGCCGCGCTGCCCGGCGACTGGCGCATGCTGCTCGAACATAAATTGTTCGAACCGGCCTTCTACTCGACCGTCATTTCCGACTGGGGATCGTCGATGATGGCGGCGCAGGAACTGGGTCCCAAGGCGATGTGCCTGATCGATCTCGGCCATCACGCGCCCAATGTGAACATCGAACAGATCGTCGCGCGGCTGCACAAGGCGGGCAAGCTCGGCGGCTTCCATTTCAACGACAGCAAATATGGCGATGACGATCTCGACGCCGGCGCGATCAACCCGCACCAGCTGTTCCTGATCTTCAACGAGCTGGTCGAAGCGGCGCTCGAACCGCGCACCGGATTCGATCCGGCTTATATGATCGACCAGTCGCACAATGTGACCGACCCGATCGAAAGCATGCTCTGTTCGGCCGAGGCGATCGTCGGCTCCTTCGCCAAGGCGCTGCTGGTCGACCGCGAGGCGCTGCGTGCGGCGCAGGAGTCGAACGACGCGATCATCGCCTTCCGCGCGCTGCGTCGTGCCTATGATACCGATGTGGCGCCGATTGTCGCGCTGGCGCGGGCCGAAGCCGGTGGTGCGATCGACCCGCTTGCGCTGTACCGCACGCTTGGCTGGCGCGAGCGCAAGGCGCAGGAGCGCAATACCGTCGGTCTGGGCGCCGGAATCGTCTGATGATCGGATATGCTTGCATCCGCGCGTATCAGGCGTGATACGCTGACGGGACCCTTAAAGGCCCTTTAATGCACGCAGAAGATCGCGACCGACTGATCCTTGAGCTCATGCGCGAACGGGGATTCGTGTCGTTCCAGGAACTGGATCGCTCGCTCGAAGCATCGGGCGCGACCTTGCGTCGCGACCTCGACCGGCTGGAGAGCAACGGCAAGATCGTCCGTGTGCGCGGCGGCGCGCGGCTGGTCGATGCGCCGGACTCACCCGCTGGGGCAGCGGGCGGCAATGACGGGCATCTGCGCGGCGTTCCGTTCCATGAGAATGTCGAACGCAACCGCGCCGCCAAGGAAGCGATCGGCCGCGCCGCCGCCGCTTTGTGCAGCGCGGGCGAGACGGTGATCATCGACGGCGGATCGACCACGCTGCAGATGTGCCCGCTGCTCGCCCCGCTCGAGCTGCATGTGCTGACCAATTCACTGCACATCGTCAGCGCGCTGATCGGCCAGCCCGGCACGCATATCTCGATGCCCGCCGGCACGCTGTTTCGCGAACAGAACATCCTGCTCCCCCCGTTCGACGACGACGGGATGAGCCGCTACCGCGCGTCGAAGCTGTTCATGGGCGCAGCGTCGATCGGCCGGCACGGCCTGATGCAGACCGACGTGCTGCTGGTCCATGCAGAACGCCGCCTGCTCGACCGTGCCGACGAAGTGATCGTGCTGGTCGACAGCAGCAAGTTCGGCGCGCCCGCCGGCCATGTCGTGTGTACTGCCGACGAGCTGGACGTGGTGATCACCGACGACGGCATCACCGACCGCGATGCGGCGATGATCGAGAAGGCCGGGATCAAGCTGGTGGTCGCCCCGACCTTTTAAAGCAGCAGCAATAATTCCAAGAACAGACTTAGCTCTACATTGTTTCGGAGCCGAAATGTCTAAGCCGTTAACTTAAATCCATATCGGCTCTTTATGTAGATTGTGCATTTTAACATATGCGCAACTCGAAACATGAACAATTTGTCATTTGACTAGCCTTTCCGTGCGCCTGCATCCTTCGGACGCCACAGGATCTCGAATCCGGTGGCTTAGGAGTAGAAAAGGAAGGGTAGTACCATGACGTTCGAAGAAATCAGTACGATCGACGCACCTACCGACGCAGAATTCTGGGCAGGTGTCGCTGGAGGCGCCTTGGTTACGGTTGGAATAGGCTTGCTATTCATCTCGTAATATTTCCACCTAACCAGAAGGAAACCTTATAATGACTTTCGAAGAAATCGATATCGTCGATGCACCTGTGTCGGATCTGAGCGCCGGCATTGCCACGGGAATCGGCATTGGCCTCGGCATTCTCGGGCTGATGTTCGTCAGCTGACGGCTGGAAATGCATGGACCGGGGCGTGACGACCACGTTGCGCCCCGTACCCGACGGAGCAAGCGCCCGATGCTGAAGGTCAAGGACAGCCTGGAATTCTATGCCCTGGAGGGTGGATTGTTCCACATTTACGACGTGTCGACCGCGCGCCATTTCAAGCTGGGGCAGCAGGAGGTCACATGGCTGAGGCTGCTCGACGGCACCCGCTCGCAGGAACAGCTGGCAGCTCGAATCCCGTTCGAATATTTCCAGAAATTCGTCGCGACCGTCGCCCGCATGGGCCTGCTCGAAACGGCAGCGGCATCCAAGAAAGCGATTTCGCCGCTTAAGATCAAGGTGCTGAATGTCGATCCCGCCTGGCTGATCGACGCGCATCCACGATTCGCCCGAGTGTATCGCGAGATGCTGAGCTGGGCGACGCTTCCAATCTTTCTGTTCAATCTGTTCCTGATCGCGGCGCTGTTTCCGTTCGCACGGCCGGCATTGACCGGCTTCTCGGTCGGGTTCGGCATCATCCCTTTCTACCTGGCCTCAATCCTGGTGATCGGTCTGGTGCATGAGCTGTCCCACGCGTTTGTCGCGCGCTCCTATGGCGTGAAGGTGCCGCGGATCGGCCTGATGCTGTTCTTTCTTCACCCGGCCTTTTACGCCGATGTCAGCGCCATCAACATGCTGACCGACCGGCCCAAACGGTTGCGCACGCTATTCGCGGGCATCCAGGCGAATAATCTACTCGTGACGGTCGCGCTGGTTGCGGCCCTGTTCCTGATCGGTACGCCGGCATTTCCCTATGCCATCCTGTTCGCCGGCCTCAACGCCATCCTGATCTTCGTCAACCTGATCCCGTTCGTCGAATATGACGGTTATTATATCTTCCAGGAGCTGGTTGGCGAGCCGAACTTCAATCGCAACGCCTTTATCAATGTGATGGGATCGACGCAGCGCAGGGCCGACTATGTCCTGTACTTCGCCGTCAGCCAGATATTCCAGGTGGCATTGGTTATCTCCGCGCTGCTCGTGTTGCGAACCGGGGCGAACCGGCTCTGGCCAAGCCCGATCGTCGATATCGCATTCCTGGTTCTGCTCGTCCTGACGCCGCCCATCCTGGGCATGCTGCGCTTTCGAGCGATGAAGTAACGCGCATGGCCGACTATCACCTGAACCCGTTCTGCTTTGTCACGGACACGCCGGGCGGAGTGATCCTGAATGCGGTGCCGGATTTGCGCGTCACGTTCGCGCATGAGCACCGGGCGATCGTCGATGTGCTGATCGCGCGCGCGAGCGTGTCGGAACAGGATATGCTGAAGCTGATCGCACCGACGCGGTTACGCGAACTGGTCAGCAAGAAGGTGCTGCTGGAACGCCCGATCGAAGGGCTCGACGGACGCTATTCGCGCCAGCTCGGCTATTTCTCGATGACGTCCGACACGCCCGAGGCGTTCGGACAAGCGCTGGCGAACGCTCATGTCCTGATCCTGGGCGTCGGGGCGATCGGCAGTCATGTGTTGTGGAATCTTGCCGCGATCGGCGTTGGCCGGATCACCATCCTCGATTTCGACGTGGTCGAGGAAAGCAATTTCAATCGCCAGCTGATGTACACCCCCGCCGACCTCGGCCAGTTGAAGGTCGATGTGATCGCGGACGCTATTCGCAAATTCAATCCCGAGATCGAGATCGTCGCGCTCAATCGAAAAATCGAATCGGAACGCGACGTCAGCGACCTGCTCGACGGCGTCAACCTGGTCGTGAAGGCGATCGACACGCCTGAGGAATCGAACAACTGGGTGAACTCGGCCTGCGTCGCCGCTCGCGTGCCCTTCGTGATCGGCGGCTTCCTGGACTATGTCGGCGTGGTCGGCCCCAATTATATTCCCGGCCGATCGAGTTGCTACGCCTGCTTAGGCGACCCAGGCCAGATCCGTCGGCTGCATGGCAAGGGGGCCACGTTCGCACCGCTGACGACCACCGTCGCATCGAAGATCGCAATGATCGCATTCAAGATCCTGATCGGCGACGATGAAAACTTTGCCGACAAGATCTTCAGCTACGACACCCGCCTGGGCCGGTGGTTCGTCGAAGATGTTATCCCGGCAGCACAATGCCCGGTGTGCAGCAGCGCGCCTATCACACGTGAGACGATCGATCCCCGGCGCACCAACACGATCCTGTTCCGGTCACTGATGACGGCCGCCATGCTGATCACGGTCGTCCTGCGCGAGTATTTCGGGCAAGAGCTGATCGGCGTGCTGACATTCGCCGCCGTGCTCATGTCGATCCCCGTCATCGATGCGATCCAGGGTCACGACGCGGTGCGAACGCGCCGCGAATTCTTCGTCATCAGCGCAATCTATATCGGATCGAGCCTGCTGGCCCTCATCCTTGGCGCAATAAATCATAACGACGTGATGCTGCCGCACAGCATGGCGCAGCTGTTCGATACCGTACGCGCAATCTGCATCGTCGTCACACAGGCAGCAATCGGAGTCACCGCCTTGTTCATCGGCATGTGCGGGCTGCTCGAATATGCGCCGAAGACCCTGTCCTTCTTCAATCAGGATATTTGAGAGGAGTAGTATGATGCAACGCCTGAAAGTCTTGATCATCTGTGTGGCCGCGCTGTTGACCATCCTGGCCGCGACCGTCGGAAAATGGAGCAGTCATGTCGCCCTGACCGACAATCAGGCGCTCGGCGCGATCTTCGCGGCCGAGTTCCTGCTGTTCATCGGCCTGATCTACTCGATGCGGCATCACGCCGCTTGATCGCCCGCGTCCAGACCGCAGCAATGCAGAAGGGAGCCAGCGGCATGTCGTTGCTGACAACTTATCTCGTCATGCTCTTCGACCCGCGAAGAGCTTTTACTGCCGCGCTGTCCAGAAAGGTCTGGACGCTCCTCCTTCCGCTTACCCTTGCGATCGTGTTCACGGCCCTACTCAACATCTTCTATTTCTATCATGTCGATCTCGCCTGGCTCCGCGACCAGATGACGGCGACCATGCCCAAGGCGCAGCGCGATATCGCGCTGCCATTCTACACCCGCGGGCGGTTGATCGGCATCAGCCTGTTCGGCGTGGTGTTGCTGGCACTGGTGGTCAACCTGGGGCGCGCCTTCATCTTCTGGATCATCTTCAAGGTCCGCGGCGGTGATACCCAGCGCTTCACCCGCCTGTTCGCGATCGTGATGTGGTCGACGGCACCGCTCGCGCTGATCCTGCCGGCGGGCATATTGAACATCATGCTCGCGCCTGAGGGTCGGCTGGCGGGCAACGACGTGAATCCCGTATCGCTGAACCAGTTGCTGTTCCATCTGCCGCCCAGTTCGGGCTGGGGGCAGTTGCTGTCGACATTCAGCCTGATCAATATCTGGGAAATGGTGCTGATCGCGATCGGCCTGCAAGTCGTTGGCAATTTGAAGTTCACGCGCGCAGCGTTGATCGCCATCGCCCCCGATGCCTTGGTGTACGGCATCTGGGCCGCTGCCCTGCTCGCGAGCGGTTCCACCTGAGAATGAATCGCCGCATCCTATTGCCCGTGCTGGCGGCCTTCATCCTGGTCTCCCCCTTCCTCGTCCGCTTCTTCGCGCGATCTGCCGCGACCGAGGTCGAGGTGGAGCCAGTTCGCCTGCGCGACATTCGCGAAACCGTGCTCGCGACCGGCAACCTCATCTACCGGCAACAGGCGCTGCTTTCGCCCGAGATCATTGCTCGCGTGAAAACCGTGCAGGTGAAGGAAGGTGACGAGGTGACGCAGGGGCAGGTGGTGATCACGCTGGAGGACGAGAATCTGCGCCAGGCGGCCGCGCAGCAGCGCGCGCAAATGGCAATCGAAAACGCCAACCAGGCGCAACAGCGCTTCAACGTCAGCAACCTGAAACTGCAGTTGGATCGCGTCACCAATCTGGCGGACAAGGGGTTCGTATCGAAGGCGGCCTATGACAGCGCCTATTATGCGCTGAATGCGGCAAAAGCGAACCTGACCGGCACGGGAATGGCGGTCACGCGCGCGACCGCCGAGCTCAAACAAGCCCAATATGTGCTCGATCGCACGGTGATCCGCGCGCCGATGTCGGGCACAGTGGTCTCGGTCAACATCAAGACGGGCGAAACCGCGGTCCCAAGCGCGACCGGCATCCCGGGGTCGAGCCTGCTGACGATCGCGCGCAAGGAAACGATCATGGTCGACCTGAACGTCGACGAGAATGACGTCGGCCGCCTGGCACTGGGCAGCGAAGCGCAGATCATCTGCCCGATGCTTCCCGATCGCGGCATTACCGGCCATCTGCGTGAGATCGCGCTGGCACCGCGACGTGCTGCCGAGGTGTTGCCGATCAATGACGCGACCGGCCGCGCCTATTCGGTCAAGGCAGACATTACCGGACCGCAATCGGGGCGTTTGCGCCAGGGCATGTCCTGCCGCGCAAAGATCTATACCTCGAGCCCCGCACCGATCCTGGCGGTACCCGTACAGGCGGTACTGAGCGATCAGACAACGGACGATGACGGCATCAGCCTACCGCAGGATCGTCGCGCCGGAATCCGCAATTATGTCTTCGTGATCGACGGCGACCGTGTCGCGCGCCGCTATATTCGTGTCGGCAATGCAGATGATGCCTATCAGGCGGTCACCAGTGGCTTGCGCCGAGATGAGAAGGTGGTGGTCGGTCCCTATGCGGTGCTGAAATCGCTTGTCGACGGCGCGAAGGTCTCGTCCAAGCTCGGCCAGGGGGCGACCAATGGCGCCACTGATTGAACTCCGGACGCTGAAGCGGACCTATATCGTCGGCTCGGAAACCATCTTCGCGCTGGACGGCGTGCATATGGCCGTTCGCCGCAACGAGTATCTCGCACTGATCGGGTCGTCGGGGTCGGGCAAATCGACCCTGATGAACATTCTGGGCTGTCTCGACCGGCCGACATCGGGCGAATACCTGCTCGATGGAACCGATGTGGCGGCGAGATCGGAACGCGCCCTGTCCGAGATACGCAATCGCCGGATCGGATTCGTATTCCAGAACTTCAACCTGTTGCCGCGCATATCGGCGCTGAAGAATGTGATGCAACCGCTGATCTATCGGCCGGGATCGCGCAAGGACCGCATCGCCAGCGCCGAGCGCGTGCTCGACCGTGTCGGACTGCTCAACCGCAAGAACCATTTGCCCAACGAGTTGTCGGGCGGTCAGCGGCAACGCGTGGCGATCGCGCGTGCTCTGGTGACGGCACCGTCGCTGCTGCTGGCCGATGAACCGACAGGCAATCTCGATTCAACCACGGCAGCGGATATCCTCCAGCTCTTCGACGAACTGCACGGCGAGGGTCAGACGGTCATCCTGGTGACGCATGACGAAGCGATCGCACGGCGATGCCAGCGCCGGATCACCCTGCGCGACGGCAGGATCCTGTCGGACGAGAGCTGACGCGCATGGGCATGGTGCTGCAATGCCTGTTGCTTGCACTCGACAGCATCCGCGCTCGCCCTTTGCGGAGCGTGATCACGTCACTGGGCATCGTCGTTAGTGTGGCATCGGTCATCGCGGTGGTGTCGATCATCCAGGGCCTGTCCTATTCGGTGATCCGTAATTTCGAAGGGCTCGGCACGAATGTATTGACGATCCAGTCGTCAACGCCATTTCGCGAACAATTACTGGGTCAGTCGAACCGACTGCAGATGAAGGATTATCTGCTGATCAAGGCGAAGTTCGGCGATATCGGCCGGATCGTTCCCTCCTTCGCGCCCTTTGGCCAGTTCGGTGCGCGAATTTCGAGCGGTGCGGAAACCAACCAGACGCGAATGCTGGCGGCGACCGCGACCTACAAGGACACGATCAGGGTATTTCCCCGGATCGGCCGGTTCGTCACCGACAGCGACAACCGTTCGGCCCGCCAGGTCTGTGTGATCGGCGAGCAGGTACGCAAAAATCTGAAGCTGCCCGCCAACCCGATCGGCCAGTTCGTCGAGGTCGGTGGCTTTTCACTCAAGATCGTCGGCATCATGGAAACGCGCGGCGACCTGCTGGGGATCAGCCAGGATGATTATATGGTCGTGCCGTTCGCGATCGGGCAGCGGATCATGCCCAATGAAAGCCTGCAGGACATCACCATCCTGATCGACGTCACCGATCTGTCGCGGCTCGGCGAACTGCAGCGCCGCATTGAGGGGACGCTACGCCAGGCCCATGCGTTGTCACCGGGACAGGACGACGATTTCCGCGTGCAGACCGCGCAGCAACTGACCAAGTCGGTGTCGTCGGTGACGGATTCGATTACCTATGTACTGGGTGGTGTCGTCGGTATCTCACTGCTCGTCGGCGGGATCGGCATCATGAACATCATGCTGGTGTCGGTGACCGAGCGAACGCGCGAGATCGGCATTTGCAAGGCGCTCGGCGCACCGCGCCACGTCATCCTGCTCCAGTTCCTGCTGGAGGCAGTCATCCTGTCGCTGATGGGCGGCGTGACCGGGGTGTTTGCCGGCTGGATCATCGGGCTGCTCGGCACGCTGTTCATTCCCGGCTTGCCTCCACCGATGATCCCGGGCTGGTCGATCGGGCTCTCGCTCGCCTTCTCGACCATGGTCGGCCTGCTGTTCGGTGTGATTCCTGCCGCCAAGGCCTCCGACCTCGATCCCCTGGCGGCGCTCCGCTACGAATGAGGCGCCGGCGAGACGCCTCATCGTCTGGTCCTGACGTCAGGGCACCCGGGCAGTGCCGGTGATTTCGATCTCCTTCACCGCGCGAATATCGTCCGATGCTGCACCGATCAGCAACCGGTAGCGGCCGGGCCGCACCATCCATGCCTTTGCCGCCACATCGTAGGTCGCGAAGGCGCGGCGATCGAGCGTCAGCGCGACTGGCTTCACGCCGCCGGCCGGGACCGCCACCTTGGCGAAGGCCTTGAGCTGCTTGACTGGCTCAGTCGCGGCGCGATCGACTGGTGCGACATAAAGCTGCACCACTTCCATCCCGTCGCGCTTGCCGGTGTTGCGGACATCAAGCGTGACCTTCGCCGTGTCGCCCGCCTTGATCCGCGGCGGTGCGACAGGCTTGCCATAATCGAAGCTGGTGTAGGACAGGCCATGGCCAAAGGCGAAAAGCGGCTTCACCGAGCGCGCGTCAAAGCTGCGATAGCCGACCAGCAAGCCTTCGCCATAAGTACTGGTGCCCGCATCGATCTTGATCACGTCATCGCCATCGCTGGCCGGGAAGGTGACCGGCAGCCGACCCGACGGATTGACCTTGCCGGTGAGGATACCCGCCAGCGCGGCCGGGCCGGACTGGCCGGTGAGCCACATATCGACGATCGCCGGAACCTCGTCCTTCCACTTCATGGTCATTGCCGCGCCGGCATTGACCACCACCACGGTCTTCCGGTTGGCCGCGGCGATCGCCGAAACGAGCTTGTCCTGGTCGCCCGGCAGGTCGATCGAGCTGCGGTCATAGCCCTCGCCTTCGGTCAGGCTGTTCGAGCCGACGATGACGATTGCCGCATCCGCCGACCTTGCCGCGGCAACCGCTGCTTCGAGCGACGGCCGCGGCACGCGCACGCCGAAATTGAGCGATTCATAGATCGACTTGCCGTTCGAATAGTCGAGCCGGATCGGATAAGCCTTGCCCGCCTCGAGCTCGATCGACGCGGTGCGTCGCCCGACCGGAAAGCCGATTACGTCGCGATTGTCGGGAACCGCCGCCGTCGATTTGTCGATCAGCGTCTTGCCGTCGAACAGCAGACTGCCCTTGCCAGTGCCGCGAATGCTGAATTCGTAGCGCCCCGACACCGGCGCCCAGAACAGCCCCTCCCAGCGCAGCGACAGATAATTGGCCGATTGCGGCCCGGCGACATTGCCGCTGATTCGCTTGAGGAAAGCGGTGGCGACATCGGTGGCAACGGGCGCGCCCGACTGGTCCGCCATGGCGTAATAGCTTTGCGTGAGCCCCTTTTTGCTTCGGCCGGCATCCGGGCTGAACATCGCCGCCTCGGCTGCCGGGGGCACTTCCTCGCTATCGACGCCGGGCTGGTAGACGATCGTTACCCCGGGCAGCGCCGCGCGCAACGCGTCCAGCGGCGTGGCGATGGCATCGAACGGCTGCACCGCGGAACTGCCGCCGCCCTGAATGCGCGCCTTGGCCGCATTGGGGCCGATCACCGCCAGCGTCTTGATCGCCGGATCGAGCGGCAGCACGCCGCTGTTCTTGAGCAGGACGATCGCCTCTTCAGCGGCACGCTGCGAGATCGCGGCATGCGCGGGGCCGCCGACCATGCCCCCGGTGCCAGCGGTGCCCTCGATCACGCCGCTGCGCACAATCAGACGCACCATGCGTCGTGCGGTCTCATCGATCTGCGCCGGCGTGACTTCGCCCGCCTTTGCGGCGGCGAGCAGCTTGGCCCCGAAATGCTGCGGCGGGCCGGGCATCTCCAGGTCGAGCCCGGCATTGATCGCCTTGGCGGTGGTGTGGGTCGCGCCCCAGTCCGACACGACGAAACCCTTGAAGCCCCATTCGGTCTTCAGCACATCCGCCAGCAGCCAGCGATTCTCGCCCGCATAGGTGCCGTTGAGCTTGTTGTACGACGCCATCACCGACCAGGGATCGAGCGTCTTCACCACCGTTTCGAAGGCTGGGAGATAAAGCTCGCGCATGGTCCGCTCATCGACCGCGGAGTTGGTGAAGAAGCGGTTGGTTTCCTGGTTGTTCGCGGCAAAATGCTTGATCGAGACGCCGACATGCTTGTCCTGCACACCGCGGACATAGCCGAGCGCGATCTGCGTGGTCAGCCAGGGATCCTCAGAATAGGTCTCGAAATTGCGCCCCCAGCGCGGCGTGCGCACGATGTTGACGGTCGGCGCGAGCAGCACCGACGCGCCATAACCCCGTGCCTCCTCGGCGATCGCACCGCCAACCTGCTGCGCCAGTGCGGGATTCCAGGTCGCGGCGATCGCCACGCCGACCGGAAAGACAGTCGCGGGCCGGCCCTCGGGCGAGCGCACGCCAGTCGGTCCGTCGGTCATCTTGACCTCGGGAATACCGAGCCGGGGCACGGCCTGGCCGGTCATGCCGGTCGCGCCGGCCATCAGCGACACCTTCTCCTCCAGCGTCAGCCGGGCCATCAGGTCGTCGACCCGCGCCTCGACGGGCGCGGCAGGATCGCGGAACAGCATCTTGTCCTTATCCTGCGCGGTACCGGGCGTTGCAATCAAAGCGCAGGAAACCAGCAACGCCGTCCGCGACAGGAGAACCCGCATCGTCATTTGATCGCCGCGAGATCGGCAGCGACCTGGGCCAGCTTCTCGGGCGTCAGCGCGCCGTTCGAAAAGGGCACGACCTGATTGAGGCTGGCGCCCTTGAACGTGTCGAACTGCTCGAGCGAGGTCAGGCCAGGCAGATCCTTGTCGATCACTGCCTTGCCCGCCGGATCGGCGACGATATCGGCGAGGGGCGTATCGAGCGTGAACTTCGCACCCCCTGCCGGGGTGGCGGGGGCGGCTGGCGGGACTGGGGCGGGGCCCGACGCGGTCTGAGCGGTGGCGGCAGTGGCAGTGGTGGCGGCGATCGAGAGCGCGATCAGCGCGGCAGCATATTTCATAAGACTTCCTTTTCCTGGGATGGGGAGAGCTCGGCGACCATCGCCTCGCGAATGAGATATTTCTGGATTTTGCCCGTCACAGTTGTCGGAAACACATCGACGAAGCGGATATGGCGCGGGATCTTGTAGTGCGCGATGCGGCCACGGCAGAAGGCGCGGATCTCGTCCTCGTCGCCGACGGCGTCAACGCGCAGGCGGATCCAGGCGCAAAGCTCCTCGCCCATGCGCTCGTCGGGAATGCCGACCACGGTCACGTCCTCGATCGCGGGATGACGGTAGAGAAACTCTTCGATCTCGCGCGGCGAGATATTCTCGCCGCCGCGGATCACCATGTCCTTCAAGCGGCCGACGATGCGGCCATAGCCCTGGGCATCGATCACCGCGAGATCGCCGCTGTGCATCCAGCCATCGGCATCGAGCACATCGGCGGTACGATCCGGATCGTCCCAATAGCCAAGCATCACCGAATAGCCGCGCGTGCACAGCTCGCCGGTCTCGCCCGCCGCGACGATCGCGCCCGCTTCATCGATCAGTTTGCATTCGAGATGCGGCTGGACCCGTCCGATCGTCCCGACCCGCGCCTCCAGACCATCGCTCATTGCGGTCTGGAAGCTGACCGGGCTGGTCTCGGTCATGCCATAGGCGATCGTCACATCGCGCATGTTCATCCGCTCGATCACCTGGCGCATGACCGATTCCGGGCAGCTCGCCCCCGCCATGCAGCCTGTGCGCAGCGACGAGAGATCGACAGGCGTGCGATCGAGTTCGGCAAGCTCGGCGATGAACATGGTCGGCACGCCGTACAGGGCAGTGCAGCGCTCGGCCTCGATCGTGCGCAGCACCGTCGCCGGATCGAAGGCGGGGCCAGGATAGACCATCGCGGCGCCCAAAGTGATGCTCGCCAGATTGCCCATCACCATGCCGAAGCAGTGATAGAGCGGCACGGGGATACAGATGCGATCCTCCGGCCCCAGCCCCATTGCGCTGCCGACGAAATACCCATTGTTGAGGATATTGCGGTGCGACAGCGTCGCACCCTTGGGCAGGCCGGTGGTGCCGCTGGTGAACTGGATATTGATCGCGTCGCGCGGGTCGAGCGTCGGTCCGATCCGTGCGAGTTCGTCATGATCGGCGGGCGTGGCGTGCGCAGAGATCGCGTCGAAGTCGAGCCAGCCCGGACGCGTCGCGCCACCGATCTTGGCGACGATCGCCAGGCTCGGCTGCCCCGGCGCCTGCAACCGCCCGGGCGCCGAGCCCGGCAGTTCGGGGCACAGCTGTTCGACCATGCCGACATAGTCGCTGGTCTTGAACTCGGCAGCGACGACCAAAGCGCGCAAGCCCACCTTGGCGATGGTGAAGCCGGCTTCCTCGACGCGATAGGCGGGGTTGATCGTGACGAGGATCAGCCCGGCACGCGCTGCGGCGAACTGAGTCAGCGTCCATTCCGCGCAATTGGGCGCCCAGATGCCGATCCGGTCGCCGCGCTCCATGCCCATCGCAAGCAAGCCCGCCGCCAGCGCATCGGCGCGCTCGAGCAATTCGGCAAAGCTCCAGCGAATGCCCTGCGCGACCGAGACCAATGCGTCGTGCTCGCCCCAGCGACGCGCGGCGATGGCCAGCGCCTCACCGATCGTGTGCTCGATCAACGGAGGCGCATCGGCGCCATGGACATGGGCGAGAGACAGCGGTGCAGACATGATTTCAGCTCGGCGCGACGCAGTCGAAATTGCCCGCATCGTCAGTCGATCCCGTGCCTTTCCAGCGTGCGACCTTGGGATAGGCGCACAGCGGCCGGGTGCCGAGCGCCTTGGCCGGCAAGCCGAAATAGGCGAAGATCGGATTGTCGTAGCGGGTCGCAACCATCTGCTCCGGTGCCGGACCACCCTGGCGCCACTGGTCGAGCGCGGTCAGCGGATCGAAGCCGGTGGCACCCGGACCGCCCAGGCAATGCGACAAGCCCGGCACCATGAACAGCCGGGTCGACGACGCTGCCTGACGCTGCATGCGCTTCAGATCTTCATAATAGTTGATCGTGTTTTCCGGCGGGATCGCAGCATCATACCAGCCATGATAGAGGATCAGCTTGCCACCGCGCTTGTAAAAGGCGCTGAGGTCAGCGCTAGCGTCCAGGATGCCGGCAAACTTCTTCGCAGCCAGCTTGGGATCGGCGATCGGATCATAATCTGTCGGCTGCCAGGCAGGGTTCGCATGGACCATATAGCGGTAGAATTCGGTGCTGAAACGGCCATGCTGTGCATTCGCGCCGGTCAGCCACAGGTCCCAGGTACCGGCCACTGCCTCGGCCCCGGGCATATAGCCGGGGAAGATCGACTTGCCCTTCGCATCGACCGTGCCGCGATACAGTGCGCGCGCGGTTTCGACCTGTGGCGCGGTCAGGCAATCGGCGGCATCGCCAGCCTTGCATTGCAACACGCCTGGATCGAAGCTGCATTTGCGCGGATCGTCGATGACTTTGTCGGTCACACCATCCGCCGCATCGCATTTCGCCAGCGAGGCGGTCTGCAGCAGCTTCAGCTTGGCATTGGGGATGATCGAGTCGGGCTTGCCGAACGCAGCGCGGTGATCGGCCATGAAGCCGGCCATCAGCCGCGTCCATGGATTGGCCGGCGCACCGGCTATGATCGCGTCATAATCGGTCGGATAGCGCTGCGCCTCGTTCAGCGCCTCGCGCCCGCCATCGGAACAGCCATGGAAATAGGCAGCAGCCAGCGGTTTCGGATAATAGGAACCGACCACCTGCTTGGCGAGCAGCGCCGCGAGGTGATTGGCGCGGTGGCCGAAATCGACCACCTTCTCGGGCTCGTTCAACGCCCATTTCGCATCGACGTCATTGCTGAGATGTCCCATGTCGCTGCCGGTCGCGGCATAGCCCTTGGCAATGCCGGTGCGCATGGTCAGCGCAGGCAGAGTCAGCGTGCCGCCATAACCGCCATTGCCGGCGCCGAGCAGCTTGCCGTTCCAGGCCGCGCCCTCGGGCAGCCAGACTTCGATCTTCACTTCCGAACGCAGCGTCGGCTTCAGCACCGCATGGACGCGGCAAAAGGCGGCCGGCGCGGGTAGACCAGGCTTGCCGGCTTCAGTGGTGATCGCCTCACCCTGTTTTACCATCACCGCGCTGTCGATCTTGCCCTCGGCAATGGTCAAGCCGGTCAGCGATTCGCACGATCCGGCCGGCGCGGCGCGGACGCTCTCCACTGGAGCGAACATGGCAACGGCCGCCATGCCCATGGCTGCACCACCAAGCAATGCGATGCCCAACCTCGGGCTCAAGCGTGTCATTTGCGGAGATATCCTTTCGCATCGAGCCATTGTTGCAGCTTTTCGGGCCAGACATCCGATGCCTTGCCGGTCTTGGCCATGCCGAAGCCATGGCCGCCATTCGGCACGGTGACATAGGTCGTGTCCGCGCCCGCGGCCTTCCACGCCTGTTGCAGTTCGTCAGCTTCCGGGCGGACGATCGGATCGTCATCGGCGACAAGGTCGAACAAGGGTGGCGCATTGGCCGGGACCGCCGCATGGCCTGCGATCAGCCCGGGATAGATGGTCACGAGGAAATCGGGACGGCTATCGGCATGATTGGCGAGCGTGGTCCAGACCGACACCGCACCACCAGCCGAGAAGCCCATCAGGCCGACCCGGCTCGGCTTAATCTTCAGCTCCTTCGCATGGGCGCGCACATAGCGCACCGCCTGTTCGCCATCGGCGGTGACCAGCGGCTGGAGCGGGTCGATCGCGCGCATCATCGCCGAGCGATTGAGCAGCCGGCCGATCAGCGCACGCTGCACATCGTCGCCGGTCGCGATCAGCCGGTATTTCAACACGATCGCGGTGACACCCAGGCTGTTGAGCCATTTGGCGACCGCAATGCCCTCATTCTCGATGCTCAGCAGATGGAAGCCGCCGCCAGGCGCCACGATCATCGCCGTGCCGTTGGCGATCTTGGGATCGGCCGGATAGACCAGCAGTCCCGGCACCGTGACGTTGCGCATGATCGTGCCCGGATTGGACGCTCGCAGCTCGGTGACCTCGGCGGGCATGTCGGGCAGGCGGCCGGGCGCGCCCTTGGGCCAGAGCGGGATCACCTTCTTGTCGATGGTGGTCGGCGTACCGGCGCTCGCGCACGCGGCCAGGCTCCAGGTCGCGGCCAGGCCGAGCGCGATGGCGCCGCCCAGAATCGAACGGCGCATCATTTCTTTTCTCCATCGCGAAGCTTCGCCAGCGCATCCAGCCCGGCGTCGGCGGCCGGGCGCGTCGCGGTCTCGCTATTGCCGATATGCAGCGCGACCGGCATCCTGGCGGTGTAGCGGTCCCAGCGCGGCGCGCCCTTGCGATTGGGGTCGCCGGTCCTGGCGAAGTCGCTCCAATAGGTCGACACCAGCGCCGCAGCCGCCCGGTCGGCGGCGCTCGGCGCAGGCTTCAGTGCATCGAGCGTGTCGAACACATAATTGATGTCGGAGGCATGCGGCGCGCCCTTCAGTTCGGCGCGCTTGGCTTCGGGCACATAGCCGAAGCGATAGACCCAGGTCGGGTTGCCGTTCGCGGCATGACGCCGGGCCAGCGCGATCGACGGTTCGATGAACACCACATCGCCGGCGATGCGATCATCGAACGATGCGCCATAAGCGGTGCGCACCGCGCTGACATCGCCGAGCGGCTTGATGATGCCGGCGGTGGCCGGTCCCTTGAACGGCGCGGGCAGAAAGCCGAGCTCATCGCTGTTCGCGCCGACAATATAGGGGATCCGTGCTTCCTTGCCCGCGGCGAAGATCGCATCGACGCTGTCGGTGACGATCTGGCCGTCAGTGATCCCGCCGGAGTAGGTCGCTTCTTCATTGTTGAGCAAGCCGATCTTGCCGCGCACGATATCGGTCGGGATCGCCCGAAGCGACGCGACATCCTCGCCCGCCCCGACCGATTTGGCAAAGGCGACGCCCTTGGCCTCGGCAGTGGCAAGGTCGGGCCACTTGTCGCGCCCGCCGCCCGACGAGGCGATGCCGCGCACGAACAGGCCGCGCGCCAACGGCGAGGCCATCAGCCGGTTGACCGACGCGCCGCCGGCGGATTCACCGAAGATCGTCACCTGCGCCGGATCGCCGCCAAACGCGGCGATGTTGCGCTTGACCCAGTTGAGCGCCGCGATCTGATCCATCAGGCCCCAATTGCCGGTCGGCGCGCCATTCGCCTCTTTGGTCAGTGCGGGATGTGCGAAGAAGCCGAGCCGGCCGATGCGATAGGTGAAATTGACCACCACCACACCATGCTTCGCCAGCCGCAAGCCGTCATAGGGTGGCGACGCGCCCGATCCGTTGACGAAGCCGCCGCCATGGATCCACACCATGACAGGCAGGCCTCCCACCTTCTTGTTGGCGCCCTGCTTGCCCGGCTTCGGCGTCCAGACATTGGTATAGAGGCAGTCCTCGCTCATCGGCTGGCCGCTTATCGCGGCGTCGCTGGGCATCCAGGTCTGCGGGCAATCGTTGGCGAATTTGGTCGCGTCGCGCGGGCCGGCCCAGGCCGCAGCCGGCCGCGGCGCACGCCAGCGCAGGTCGCCGACCGGTGGCGCGGCATAGGGAATGCCGCGGAACACCGCGACGCCGTCCGCCGTCAGCCCCTGCAGCGCGCCAGTTTCGATCGTGGTGGCAGGTGCGGCCGGAGTCTGGGCCGGGGCAGCAACCGCGAGGCATGACGCCATCACTGCAGCGCCCCCATAAACACGCGCGAAACTCATTGGCTTGCTCCTGCCTCGAAGACGTGACGCCCGGCCGCGACCGAATAGACCGCAAAGCCGGTAGTGGTGCGCAGCAGTGTCGCATCCTTGGCGGCACTGCGCACCGGTCCGAAGCGCAGGGGAACCCAGATTTCGCCGCTGCTATTGGCGGGAATCTCCGCCGCCAGCGTCAGCACGCCATGCTCGACCGCCCATCCGGCCGCGGCACGACCGCGGATCGTGTCCATCGTTGCACTGGCCGAGGCGAGCCCTGCGGGGATTTCCGGCCGTACCAGGACGCTGGCATAGCCTGGCTGGCCCGGCCGCAAACCGGCCAGGCGCTGGCGCATCCAATCGGCGATCGAGCCGAAATAATGATGGTCGCGTGAGCGGCTTTCGAGACTCCAGCTTTCGAACATCGTGCCGTGCCCGTTCTTGATCCACCAACCCCAGCTCGGTTCGTCTGTGCGCGTCGCGACCTTGTAGGCGAGATCGGCATGGCCATAGTCGCTGAGGATTTCGAGCAGATAGCGTGTCGCATAGACGCCGGTACGCAGCCCGTTCTTCTCGACATCGGCAGCGATCGTATCGGCCACTGCCTGCTCCGCACCATCCGGGACCATGCCCATGGCCAGCGGCAGGACATTCTGGATTTGGGTCGGCGCACCTGCCACACCCTTGGCGTCGGTCGTGCGGTAGTGCCGCGCTGTGCCATCCCAGTAACGCCGGTTATAGGCATCGCGGATATTGCGGGCGAGCGCACCGTAGCGCTCGGCATCGGCTTGCTTGCCGATCACCGCCGACGATTTCGCCAATAGATCGGTCTCGAGAAAATAATAGGCGCTGGCGACCGCATCGATCCCGCCGCCACGCTGATTGACGAAATCGGCCCCGCCGGGCGACGACCATTCACTCAGTTCGAACCCTTCGCGGCGATAGTCGGGCGCCTTGAACCAGCCACCGGTATAATCGACCAGCCGCGCTTGCGCTTCATGCATCCGTTCCAGGATGCGGGTGTCGCCATAGGTGGTGTAAAGCTCCCAGGGCAGGACCATGGTCGCGACGTCCCAGGGCGTGGTCGGGCCCCAGATCATGTTCCAGCCGGGGCTGTTCTCATAACCATAATGCGGCGTGGAGGGCACAATCTCGGGGATTTCGCCCTTGGCCGATTGCGCGTCGCGGAAATCGCCAAGCCATTTGGTCCACATGCGAGCGACATCCATGCTGCGCGCCGCCGCCCCGGCCGAAGCCTGTGCATCGCCGGTCCAGCCATTCTTCTCAAGCGTCGGCGTATCGGTCTGGAAGCCATGCATATTGTTGCGGATCGTCGCGATCGCCGCGGCATCGATCTGCATCAGCAAGGCATTGCTGCTGCGGAATTCGCCGGTCGCTGCCACCGCGCTATGCGCAATGCGCGCGGTCAGCGCATCGGGACCGGGGGTACCGGGAAAGCCGTCGAGCTGGACATAGCGGAAGCCGCGATAGCCGAAGCGCGGCTCCCACTGCTCCACGCCACCGCCCGCCAGTGTGTAACGATCGGTTTGCAATTGCGCGTCGATCAGCCCGGCGGCCGGGACGACCAGGCCGTCCTCGCCAATGCGTTCGCTGGACAGCATCGACACCGTCTGGCCGCGCGCACCCGACACGCGCAGCGCGGGCCAGCCGGCGATGATGCGGCCATAATCTAGCACCCAGGTGCCGGGCCGGACCTGCTTGATCGTGACCGGCTTGAGGTCGGCGACCGGGGCGATCGGCTCGACATTGGCAGCGACCAGTGCCCCCGTTGGCCCGTCGACGATGCGCGCAGATGCCCAGCGGCGGTCGGCAAAGCCGGGCTTGTCCCAGCCGTTCGGATGCAGCCGTGCGTCATAGCGCTCACCGCGATAGATCGAATCGGCCAGGGTCGGCCCAAAGGCAGTGCGCCAGCTCGCATCGGTCGCGATCCGCTGGCTCGATCCGTCGGCGAAATCGATCTGCAGCTGAGCGCGCACTGCCGGGTCGCCATGCCACGGCGCCTGTTGCCAATACCATTCATTGGGTTCGGTCAGCCCGTACCAGCCGCGCCCGAGTTCCGCACCGATCGCATTGGCGCCGGGGCGAAGCGCCGCGGTGACATCATAGGTCTGGTAGAGCACGCGCTTGTCATAAGCGGTGTAACCGCTCGCCATTGCCGACGCGCCAATTACCTCGCCATTGAGGCTGAGACGCGGCCAGCCGGCGCCTGCGACATAAAGTCGTGCGCGGGCGATCGGCTTGGCCGGCACAGTGAAGGCGCGGCGCACCAGCGGCGCGGGCGCTTCGATCGGCAGGACGATATCGACCTTGGGCACACCTCCCGGCACGACCAGCCCGTCCTTGGTGACATCGCCGCCGGTGAAGGCATTGTCGTTGGCGACAAAGCGCGTATCGAATGGCGCTGCGCCGGTCACGCGGACACGGTGGATGATCGCCGCCTTCGGCTCCTTCGCGGTAAAGCCGATCGTACCATGAGCCACCGACGCATCGGTCAGCGTGTCGACGGTAACGCCGTCGATCGCAGTGGTCAGCCGGCCACCCGCCGCAGTGATCGACACGACATGGCGCCCATCGCCCAGCGCCGGGAGCGCCACGCGCTTCAGTTCGGTCACCTTGACCGCCGAAGAATTGCCGCCGGGATAATGCCGGACCTGCGCGATCAGCGCCGCGCCCTTGTCGGTCCGGGCGAGCGTCCAGACATAGGCCTCGCCATAGGTCTTGCCGATCGGCTGAGCACGAAACAGCAGGTCGACCGACTTGCCGGTCAGAGTCAGGTCGGTGGTGAAGGTGAAATCGCGCCAGTCATGATCGGCGCGCTTCGGCCCCGAAATCCACTGCGCGGTCCAGTCGGCGGGCTTGAGCAGGCCCATTTCCCACCAGCCTGGCGCGCTCCAGCCGCTCGCCCTGCCATTCTCGTCCCAGGTCTGGACCTGCCAGACGTAACGTTTTCCCGAATCGAGCGCCGGACCGGTATAGGCAATCTGGACATTGACGGCTGACACGACCTTTCCACTGTCCCACACTACTCGGTCGTTCGCCAACGCCGTCGCATCCACGCCGACACGGATGCGATAGGCGGTCTGACGTATGGCCTGCGTGTGCCAGGAAAGGCGCGGCGTGGTCTCGTCGAGACCAAGTGGTGCCGCGCTATATTCTACGCGCAGCCCGTCCGGGACATCCGTTGTGGCAGCCGCCTGACCCGTCACACCGGTCAGCGCGAAGCACAGCACAAGCAGCACCGACAGCCGGTAACGACGGCCTCCAGTGATATGCGGTTTGCCGCTCGCTACACGATAGGCCGGCTGGCGCCGCACTCGCCTCTCCTCAGAACTCGAACATCGTCAAAGTGACGGCCGCCATCGTCCCGGAGGGGGTGATGACGGCCGCCATGGTATCAGCAATCGAAATTCTGCGTCTCGGTGTAGGTGATCTGGCCGGAGAGGAACGGCGACAACTGATAATCGCCATCGCAGAAGAATGTTTCGACGGAAATCAACTGATACCCATAGGCCGTGATGCCATAATGGATGAGCCCCGTTCGGACCGGCCCATGCGCCAGCGCGGTCCCCGGGGCCATGCCTGCCCCAACCAGTACCAGCGCGGAAAGCAGGCTTGCTACCTTCATACGTGTCATTGCACTCTTCAGTTTTCCGACCTTCATACGGCCTCCTGTCAAATCACATTAGGTTTCCTGGAGCTTCTTTCGTCAGAACTTCTTGCGCAGACCGACCGAGACCAGCCGGCCGAGCGTGCCGCCATTGGTGTAGCCGCTCTGCGTGTCGAAATAGGGCGGATCACGATCAAACACATTGTCGATATTGAGCGTCAGCAACGTCCCCTTGAGCACACCCTCATCCGGTAGTGCGTAGCTGAAGAACAGATCGACCGGTGCGAACGCGCCGACCCGCTTTTGCGACCCCAGGCCAATGACCGGGAAACCCTGCCGGTAGTTCAGCTTGGCCTGAGCGGTGAAGTTACCGACCTGGCCGCCGGCAGTCGCCACCATCGCAAGCCGCCCGGTTCCGTTCTTCAGTTCATCGACGAAAGGATCGCCCTTCACCGCCTGATTCTTGCGATTGAGCGTATAAGTGCCGCTGACGCCGAGATTGATCGAGCCAAATCCGGTCGGACGCAGATAGTTGATGTTGAAATCGATCCCGTCGACCTTGATCGCACCGATATTGCTGCGACGGGCATCGATCAGCACATAGGGGGTGATCGTCGGACCATAGAGCGACTGAATGCTCGTCGCCCCGTTCAGCAGCAAATTACCGACCGCGGCCAGCGACTGGGCGAGTGTCGGGTTGATGATGTAATAGCTGGCATAGCCGGGGTTGGAGAACAGCACCGGCGACGTGAGCGGCGGGACCTGAATCGCGTCCTTGAAATGCACATTGTAGTATGTCGCGCTGACGGTCAGCCCTGGCGCAATGGTTGGCTTCCAGTCGAAGCCGAGCGACCAGGTATTGGCCCTTTCCGGCTTCAGATCGGGATTGCCGCCGGCCAGAATGATCGTCGGACGGTTGAAATCGGTGGGCAGACTGTTTCCGGCCCGAAAAGGGCTGATCTGAAGAATCTGCGCCCGCGAATCCGAAGTACTGGTCGTATCGGCCAGGCTGGGAGCATGGAACGACGTACCGTAATTGCCGCGGATCGTCAGCTGATCGGCCGGCTTGTAGGTGAAGCCGACCTTCGGATTAGTCGTACCGCCATTGTCGCTATAATCATCATAGCGGACCGACCCCGATAGTGAGAGCGCGCGCATGCCCGGGCCGCCATTGCCGTCTCCGAAGATCGGGATAAGCAGCTCGCCAAAGGCCGATTTCACGTTACGCGACGCGAAGGAGGCGATCGAATTGGTGAACACCCCACGCGGATTGAAGCTGATCTGCGACGCCAGATTTTCGTAATGATATTCGGCGCCCACCGCGAGGCGGACATTGCCGCCCGGCAGCTCGACCAGCGAGCCGTCGATCACGACGCGCGCCTCGGCAAGTTCCTGAATTGCGCGCCCGTAATTCTGGAAATTGCCGATTTTTGCCAGCACGGCCGGATTGGTTGCCGCTAGATTGTAAGGATTGAGCGCGGTCGCCGGGTTGAAGCTGGCGAGTGCCGCGTCCACTGCGCCGGTATTGATCGTATTTTCGAGCACAAGATTATAGCTGCGTCCGACGTTGGCCTCTGTGCGGACCTGCCAGTCCTTGCCGATATCGATCTTGAATCCCGGCGTGACGCCATAGGATTCGAACCGGGAGTTGCTCGTCATCGTCGGCCCGAACACGTTATCGAACGAGAGTGAAACAAGCTGCACCGGCGACGGACCAAGCGGCCGGAAGAAGGGGTTGATCGCCGTGATATTGGTGGTGCCCGAAACACCGGGCGTCTGACTCAGCGTCGTGGTGTCGCGGCGCGACCAATAAGCGGTTGCCGAAAATTCGATTGCATCAGACAATTGTTGCGTCAGCGATGCGAAGACCGTGTTGCGCTCCTCGCGCGGATAGAGATCGGAATAAGCGCTTGAATCGCACTTCTTCACCGATCCCGGCGTGAAGGTCGGCCCCGCAAAGGTAAGGCCGGTGAACAGATCGGTGAAGTTACCGCCTGGACAGACCGTTGAACTGAAATCGGTCCCGCCGCGGCCAGTATGATTTGCGGCCGTATAGTCGCGATCGCGATTCTGGATATTGTCGTGCCAGGCATAGGCATAAGTGAGCAGCAGCGAACCACTGCCCCAATCCTTGCCGGCAGTCAGGCTGGCATCAACGGTCTGATAATCGTCGGCAAAGCCGTAGCGGACGTTCGCCGCAACGCCGTTGAACCGGCTGCGGGTGATGAAGTTGACGACGCCGCCGATCGCGTCCGATCCATAAATCGCCGAGCCGCCATCGGGCACGATTTCGACCCGGTCGATCACCTCCGGTGGCAGGATCGAAGGATCGACCGTGGTCTGCAGAACGCCGGCACCGACCATGCGATGGCCATTGAGCAACACCAGCGTGGAGCTTCCGCCCGCCGCTGCGAGATTGCGGATGTTCGGCCGCACGACCGGCAAAGCGAATGACGCTGTGCCGACCGGCACCGTACCGAAATTGCCGACCTGAGGAATGTCCGCGAGCAGATCATTGGCGGACGCCACACCGGTCCTCAGAATGTCATCGCGGTTGAGGCCGACAACATTGGTGCCGACCGGCGCAACCCCGCGCAACAGGGTTCCGGTGACGACAATGTCGCTATTGTCCTGAACCTGATCGAGCACCACTTCCTGATTACCCGAAGCCGAATCGGCCTGTGCGTTGTCGACCGGCTGCGCAGGCGCGGTCTGCGCAAAGGCCGGGCCAGCCATTGCGGCGATCGCGACGGCCACGGCGGAAACACCGGCACGGAACGCGTAAGTCGCTGGTGACAGGACCGAATTAGTCTCAGGCCGCTTGATCATCTTATCCTCCCCAATCGCCGGGCCATCGTACCCGATCGTTACCGTCGACTGCCGCGCCGGTTTCTCCGGCGTCCGCCGACGCATTTCATGCTGACAATCACTCTCTTGTCAGCTCCAAGCATTATTGCTCTTTCACGATCACGTCAACGATCATTTTCGATCATTACGGGAGGGCAAGGATAGCTGAACCCAGATTTGCAGCACCCAAAACCGGGCGCGAAAGCACGAGCGAACCGTCGGAAATTGTCCTGATCGAGATCGGCTGACCACTCAGCCTGCGAGCTGCGACCATTCCAGTCCGAAGCGCGCCAGATATTTGCGCAAGCGATCGGCGTCGTTCGACGAGGCACGCCGCATCCGCGACATGGCAAACAGGCTACGCCCGGCGTCCGACAGCGATCGACTGCGCCGGCAGACCGCGACGACATGTGCAAGCTGCACGCGGTCAAACGGGTCGAGCGCCTCCATCACCGCCGGATCGAGCAGATCGTCCAACTCATCGCCCTGGGCTGCACCGTCGGCACGCCACAGTCGCGCCAGGCGTCCGATTTCGGCATCGACGCAGGCGCTGTCGATCCGACCCTTGGGTGAGAAGGTCGCCATACGCGTGACGCTGGCGGCGAGATCGCGAAAATTGCCCTGCCAAAAAGCGGCCGGGCCGACCGCGAAGGCGAGATAACGCTCGCGTGCCTCCCTGTTGAAGGTGACACGATTCCCCTCGCGCTCGGCAAAGCGATCGAGTTCATAATCGAGATTGGGCGCGATGTCCTCGCGCCGCTCTGCCAGCCCGGGCAGCGCGAAGGTCCACAGATTGAGCCGTGCGAACAAATCGTCGCGGAACCGCCCTTCCGTGACGGCGCGACCGAGATCGCGATTGGTTCCGGCGATCAGCTGGAAATCCGACGCCGATTCCTTGTCGGCACCCACCGGCAGGAAGCGCTTGTCCTCGATCGCGCGCAGGATCATCGCTTGCTCGTCGAGCCCGAGCTCGCCGATCTCGTCGAGGAACAGCATGCCGGTATCGGCGGTGCGCAACAGGCCGAGCCGGTCGGCGGCGGCCCCGGTGAACGCGCCTTTCTTGTGCCCGAACAGCGCGGACATCGCCCCGTCGCCCTTGAGCGTCGCGCAATTGACCTCGACGAACGGCCCCTTCACCTGATGCCGTGACCGCTTCAGCTCATAGATGCGGCGCGCGAGCTGACTCTTGCCCGCGCCGGTCGGCCCCATCAACAGCACCGGCGCGGTCGAGCGCACCGCGACCTGCTCGATCTCGTCGACCAGGCGGTTGAATGCGGCGTTTCTGGTGTCGATGCCCGATTTCAGGAACGATGTGCTCTCGGCACTGACCGCGGCGAAGCGCGTGGCGATGCTGTCATAGCGCGACAGATCGAGGTCGATCACGTTCCAGCTGCCCGGCGCGCCGCTCGGTGCACCGCGATGCGGTTGGGTCTGCAGCAGCCGTCCGGGCAGATAGCGCGCTTCGCTCAGCAGGAAGAGGCAGATCTGCGCGACATGCGTGCCGGTGGTGATGTGAACGAGATAGTCTTCGGCATCAGGGTCGAACGGGTAACCGCGGGTGAAGTCGAGCAGCTTGCCGTAGACCTCTTCGAAATCCCATGCGTCGCGGAAGTCGATGACTTGGCGATCGACACTCGTCTCGGGCGAGACGCTGCCGATGTCCGAAGCGATATATTCCGCGAGCCGCGTATGCGGCGTGCCGTGCAGCATGACGAAACGATCGACACGCAAATCCTCATGCATCGTCAGCCCGACCGACGGGCGCCACTTGTTCCAGCGTTCCGGGCCGAATTTGCCGGCGTCCAGGGTCGACCCGAGAAATCCGATGACGACGAGTGGTTTCATATCTTATCCCATAGGATAAAATTTGCGCACAGCCTATCGAAAACTAAACCTTCATCATAGTGCGGCGCTGCATTGGCCCATGCTATAGCGGCCATATTACTGTTCAATATCAGAACGATAGAGATTTTTCACTGCCGCTGCGCGCAGACTGGCACGCCTGCTGCAATAGTCATTACGTCCCGTTGGTTCGTCGAACATCCAGCAGGACGGCGCGGCGGGGGCGGTCGGAATAGGCCGGCCGCCCCGGATCGCCGCCAATGAGATAGCAGGGCGTAGCTCAGTTGCGCAGAGTACCGGTTTTGGAAACCGGGGGTCGTTGGTTCAAATCCAGCCGCCCTGACCAGCAATCGTGATGCCGCCCGGCGGCAGGACACAGTAGGAGGTCGCGATGACCGAAGTGAATTTCGATTACCAGCATGTCGAGGGCGGGGTTCCGATCAAGATGTGGACGCGCGGCGTGCCGGTCGACGACAAGGCGCGCGCGCAGCTCGCCCGCGCGGCGCAGATGCCGTTCATCTTCAAGCATGTCGCGGCGATGCCCGACGTGCATGTCGGGATCGGCGCGACCGTCGGCTCGGTCATTCCGACCAAGGGCGCGATCATCCCGGCTGCGGTCGGGGTCGATATCGGCTGCGGCATGATGGCGGCGCGCACCTCGCTCGTCGCCAGCGACCTGCCCGACAACCTCGAAGGCGTGCGCGCCGCGATCGAACGCGCCGTCCCGCATGGCCGGTCGGTCGGACGCGGCAACCGCGACACGGGATCATGGGGCGATCCGCCGCCGGCGATCGTCGAGGCCTGGGCGACTCTGCTCGCCCGGTTCGAGGCGATCACGGCGAAATATCCGCGTCTGAAGAACACCAATAATTTGGTGCACCTCGGCACGCTCGGCACGGGCAACCACTTCATCGAAATGTGCCTCGATACCGAGCAGCGGGTGTGGGTCATGCTCCATTCGGGGTCGCGCGGCGTGGGCAATGCGATCGGCAGCTACTTCATCGAACTGGCCAAGCAGGACATGCGCAAATGGCACATCAACCTGCCCGACCAGGACCTCGCTTACTTCCCGGAAGGGACCGACCATTTCGACGATTATGTCGAGGCGGTCGGCTGGGCGCAGGATTATGCGGCGCTCAATCGCCGCATGATGATGACGAACGTGATCCGCGCCATTCGTGGTGAGATCACCAAGCCGTTCGACGCCGAGCTGGAAGCGGTCAACTGCCACCACAATTATGTGTCGCGGGAGAATCATTTCGGCGAGAATGTGCTGGTCACCCGCAAGGGGGCGGTGCGCGCGGCGAAGGGCGTGCTGGGGATCATCCCGGGGTCGATGGGCGCGAAATCGTTCATCGTTCGGGGTCTCGGCAATGCGGAGTCATTCGACAGCTGCAGCCATGGCGCGGGGCGCGTGATGTCGCGCACCGAGGCTAAGAAGCAGGTGTCGCTGGCCGAACATATCGCCGCGACCGAGGGCGTGGCGTGTCGCAAGGATGTCGGCGTGATCGACGAAAGTCCCCGCGCCTACAAGCCGATCGAAGCCGTGATGGCGGCCCAGGCCGACCTAGTGGAGATCGTCCACACGCTGAAGCAGGTGGTGTGCGTGAAGGGGTGACGCCTTTCACGCCGCCATTGGAGGCCGCTCGTGAAGAAGATCCTGATGTGCAAAGGATGTGGTGCGCGGCTGACTACCGCGCTCGATATTCGGTCGGGCAAGGATCCGATGGTGCAAGCCCCCTTGCATAAAGATCGCGCTCCACTGACCGACTCCGGCATTGCATTCAAATCCTATGCGCCGATTACACGCTCCTATGGTGACGAGCGGGAGCCGCTGGATTTCATACCGCAATACTGGATCAATCCGGACGACCTGACCGATGCCGTCGGCAACACGCGCAATTCCCGTCGCTTGTCCGGCTGTTGCGGCCTCGCAGGCAGCAATGGGCCCAATCAGGTTTGCCGATGCGGCGCGGAAATCGGCACGCTACGAACGGACTGCTGGTCACCACGAATATTCATTCCGGAGCCGGGCCAAACATGGTGGGACGGCTGGTCGGAACAGTAAATGAGCAATTGATATGATCATCATCGACGGATCGGAAGGCGAAGGCGGGGGGCAGATCGTGCGCAATGCGTGCGCGCTGTCGCTTGTCACCGGCCAGCCGTTCCAGATCACCAATGTGCGCGGCAAGCGGTCGAAGCCGGGGCTGATGCGTCAGCATGTCACCGCGGTCGAGGCCGCGCGCACGATCGGCAGCGGCGACTGCGACGGGCTGGCGGTCGGGTCGGGCGAGCTTGCCTTCCGGCCTGGCACGGTCGTGCCCGGCGAGTATCGCTTCGCGGTCGGCACCGCCGGCAGCACCAGCCTGGTGCTGCAGACGGTCCTGATGCCGCTGATCCTGGCCGGCGCGCCGTCGCGGCTGATCCTCGAAGGCGGCACGCACAACATGATGGCGCCGCCGTTCGACTTCATCGCCCGCACCTTCCTGCCGATCGTCAATCGCATGGGGCCGACGGTCGACGCGCGTCTGATCAAGCACGGTTTCTACCCGCGCGGCGGTGGCCGGATCGAAGTCGACATCACGCCGGCGCCGCTGCGGCCGATCGACTGTGTCGAGCGCGGCGCGCTGCTGTCACGCTCGGCGCTGGCGATGTTCGCCGGCCTGCCATTCGAGGTCGCCGATCGCGAGATCGCGACTGCGAAGAAGCTGCTCGGCTGGCCCGAGGAGGTATTCGCGGTGCGCCAGCTGCCCGAGGAGCAGGGGCCGGGCAACATCCTGCTGCTCGAGGCAGCCTATGAGCATGTCACCGAAATCGTCAGCGGTTTCGGCCAGCTCGGCGTGCCCGCCGAACAACTTGCCAAGCGCGCAGCGGCACGCATGTCGGGCTATGAGGCGTCGGACGCATTCGCCGGGCCCTATCTCGCCGATCAGCTGCTGCTGCCCTCCGCTCTGGCGGGCGGCGGGACGTTCACCACAGTCAAACCAAGCCAGCACAGCCTGACCGCGGCGGACATTATCGAGCGGTTTCTCGGCCGGCGATGCGTGTTCGAACAGCTCGCATCCGGTACGCACCGGGTCGAGGTCCGGTGACCAGATTGCGCGGCGCACCTTTTTCCGCTAGGCGCGCCGCACGAATGGCCAATCCTGGCCGGACGTTGGAGACAGGCATTGCTGGATATGACCGCCTCGATGGGCGTTCTGTTCGGCGGCAACCGCTCCCTGCCATAAGCGCTTTTCCGTAAAGCGCTGCGGCCGGAGCGAAGCGCCGCCGCAGTATTCCCAGACGACAGACTGATTGGCCCGATCGTGTGCGGCGCCTTTGTGCGTCCGTGCGCCCTCGGGCCGGGGATACGGAAAAGATCATGGACGAATATCAAATCGTCCGGGGCATGCTGCTCCGGATCGGGCGTGGCGTTGCCGCGTCCACGCCACTGGCACAGGCGGTGCTGCAATGGGCCGAGCCGCACCGGACATGGCTGATGGCAACGCCCGCCAAGGCGGACAAGCCGTTAAGGTGGAAGACGCTGCTCAAGGCGGTCGCGGCGGCGCGACCGCTGGGCGAGGTGCGCCCGCATGCGCTGGAGCTGGCCGAGCGGCTTGCCGAGCTGCTTGCATTCGGGCCGGTCGATCGCGGCCTGCTGAGCGTGATGGTGGCATGCGACCGGCTGCCGCGCGTCGATCAGCTCGTCCGCATCGCGGCAACGCATGGCCACGACTTGCCGACCCTGCTTGGCGAACTCGCCGGCGCCGAGCCGCATGAGGCCGTGCGCCTGGTGCGGCAGAGCCCGGTGCTGCGGCTCGGGCTCGCCGGTTTCAACGCCAATCGCCAGGGGCTGGTCGAGGTCGACATTTACTGGACGCTCGAGCGCCTGCTCGATCGCGCACCAGCCCAGGGCGAAGAGATGATCGACACGTTGGTCGGCATCCGCCAGTCGTCGCGCCTGACGCTCGACGATTTCGCGCATGTCGCAGATGCCGCGTTCCTCGTGCAGCTGTTGCGCGGGGCGATGGGCGCGCAGGCGGCGGGGATCAACATCCTGATCCACGGCCCGCCCGGTACCGGCAAGACCGAGCTGGCGCGGACACTTGCGGCAGCGGCGCAGGCTGCGCTGCACGGCGTGGGCGAAGTCGATGAAGACGGTCAGGAGCCGACCCGCTGGGACCGGGTCAATGCGCTGCAACTGGCGCAGCGGCTGCTTGCGCGACGTACCGGCGCGGTCCTGCTATTCGACGAGATGGAGGATCTGATCGGCGATGCGCGACCGAGCGGCGGCGACTGGGTCACGAAACGATCGGGCAGCAAGATCTTCGTCAACCGGCTGCTCGAGGCGAATCCGGTGCCGGTGATCTGGACGACCAATGCGATCGGCAATGTCGATGACGCGATCCTGCGGCGGATGAGCTTCATCCTGAAGCTCGACCTGCCGACCCGTATGGCGGGACGGCGCATGCTCGACCGGATCGCGCGCGAAGAGGGCGTGGAACCGGGCGCGGCACTGGAGCATCTGCTCGACGCCGCTCCGGAGACGACCACGGTGCTGCGTGTCGCGGCGCGGGCGGGCAAGCTCGCGGGCGAAGCCGATGGCGGCGCGCGTCCGGCCGAGGCACTGGTTCGTGCATTGCGCGGCGGCGAATTGCCGATCGGCGAGGTAGGGCCGCTCGACCTCGAACTGTACGAGGCCGATACGCCGCTCGGGCCGTTGTTCGACCGGATCGGTGCGGGCGGCGAAACCGATGTCTCGCTGCTGCTGACCGGCCCGCCCGGCACAGGAAAGACCGCTCTGGCCGACCATCTCGCGCGGATGCTCGACCGGCCACTGGTCACCAAGCGGGCGTCCGACCTGCTCTCCGCTTATGTCGGCGAGACCGAGGCGCGCATCGCCCGCGCCTTTGCCGAGGCACGGCAGCGCGGTGCGGTGCTGTTCTTCGACGAGGCGGACTCGCTGTTGTTCGACCGCAGCACCGCGCGAACCAGCTGGGAAGTGAGCCAGGTCAACGAGCTGCTCACCTGGCTTGATCGTCACCCCCTGCCGGTGGTGGCCGCGACCAATCATGGCTGGAAACTCGACCCGGCGACGCTCCGGCGCTTCGTGTTCAAGCTTGATCTGCGCCCGCTTGGGCGCGAGCGGGCCGAGCGGGCGTTCCAGCGCTTCTTCGGCATGCCCGCACCGGCTGGCCTGAGCGAGGTGTCAGGGCTGACGCCCGGCGACTTCGCGGTAGTCGCGCGCCAGCTTCGTCATGCACCGGCCGGTGATGCGCGCGGCGTGGTGGATCGGCTTGCACGCGAGGTTGCGTGCAAGCCCGAAGCGGGCGGCAAGATCGGCTTCTGAGCTTAGAATTTGATCCAGCAGACGGTATCAAACACCAGCACGGCGCCGGCAATTGGCAATGAAGCCGCCGGCCATGAAGCTGGCCATGCGGTCTTTCACCGCCTCGAAATCGTCGGACCGGCACAGGCCGCCCGACAGCTTGTCGATACGACCGGTGCGCGCGAGGGTCAGCAGCAGCGCACCGGTCACGAAATGATAGCCCCAGAAGATATCCTCTTCCGGACAGCCGGGCAGCGCCTGTTTGAGCAGGCCGATCAGGCGCAGCACGAGCGGGTCGAAATGCTTGTCCATCAATGCCGCGCCCTCGGGCGTGTTGCTGGCCTGCGCACCGAGCGCGGCATAGTTTTTCCACCCCTCGCCGCCATTGATATAAAGGTCGAGATCGGTGTCGAGAAACGCGCGCAAAGCGCCCTCGACGGTCGGCTTTCCCGCCGCCTCCAGCTCATATTGGTCAAGCGCGGCCATGCGGCGATCGATCGTGACCGGCGCCCGCCGGGCGAAGACAGTATCGAACAGGGCCTTCTTATCTTCGAAATAATAGTTGAGCAGCGAGTGATGGACGCCGACGCGCTGCGCCACTTCCTTCAGCGTCGTGCCGTACAGCCCATGCTTGGAGAACAGATATTCAGCCGCGTCGAGAATCTGTTCGATCATCTCCGCGCGCTGTTCGGCCTTGGGCTTGCGCCGCAATACTGGTGATTTCGACATCATGCGCTCCCCGAATTACCCCTGCATCTTGTCGATCTTGCCGCGCGATGCCAGCGACTTCGCGCCGCTATTGCACCACGGTTTCCTTCGGCGTAGCCGGCTCGCCGGGATCCAGGCATTGCCGATTGGTGTTGCATTGGGCGATGGGCTCGCAACGCGGCCGGGCTGTACGACGAAGGTCGGGCGCGCGGCCGGTATCGTGTCGTTCGCCCTGACCACGGTAACATCGTTGCTCTGATCGTGGCGCTCGCCAGTCGAACAGGCGGCAACGACCAGCGTCAGCGCGAGGCCGACAGCGACCCGCCCCGTCTTCCCGAACATCATGCCGGGCCAGCGTCCGGCAGGCGACAGATCGCCTCGAACCCGGCGGCCATGAAGGTCGCCATATACTGTTTGATCGATTCGAAATCCTCCGACGAACACAGACCGTTCGACAGCCGGTCGATCCGCCCGGTCCGCGCCATCGCATGAGTCAACGCGCCGGAGACGAAGTGATAGCCCCAGAAGATTCGCGCCTCTTCGCACTCGGGCAGCGCCTTTTTCAACAGCCCGACCAGCACGAGCACCGTCGGGTTGAAATATTCCATCTTGTCGGCGCCCCAGCCCGGCGCGCTGTTCGCCTGCGCACCGAGGATGCCCATGTATCGGCCGGACGAGCCGCTCGCCATGTTGAGGTCGAAATCGGTGTCGAGAAAGGCGCGCAGCGCACCTTCCACGGTGGGATGATCGCCAGCCTTTGCGGCATAGGCACGCATCGCCTCGAGCCGGGCATCGACCGAGCGCGGCGCACCCCGCGCCCAGACTGCATCGAACAGGCTTTCCTTGCCGTTGAAATGATAGTGCATCAGCGTCGAGCTGACCCCGACCTTCTTCGCCACATCCTTCAGCGTCACGCCGTAATAGCCGTGCTCGGCAAACAACGCTTCGGCCGCGTCGAGGATCAGCGCCAGCGTTTCCTCGCGCTGTTCGGCCTTGGTGCGGCGGGGTTTGGGCGCGGCATCGGTCATGAATGGGTACCAGGTTGGAGCATGTCCTGCGATTGCACGGATTGAGGCAAAGTCGTCAATTCGGTCGCGCCGCATCGGCCGCGCGTGCCGGCAGGGGCGGCGCGACGATACCCAGATTCTGGATCCAGGATTGAGTGCCGTCACGCCGCCGGCGGGCGACTACCTCTTCCTGCAGCGCGAAGCGGTCAGTGAACAGGCCGGACAATGCTTCAGGCCGCGCGCCGAAGCGCAGGTAACCGCCCTTGTCGGCGATGTCCGGCCAGGCCGGCTGACCGGCGGCGCTCGGCTTTCCGCTCCGGGCGAAGCTGGTCCAATAGCCGATCATTGCATCGGACAAACCGGTCTCGGCGGGGGTTGGGGGAATCTTCGGCCAATTGGGCAGCGTATTGGCTTCCACCAGCAGGCCGAACACATAGGGCACTTCGGACGCGTGGAAGGCGGGCAGCTTGAGCGCATCGGCCGCCGGATAGCTGTGATCGAAATAATAGAGATAACCAGCCTGGCCGATCGCCGCCTGGCTGCGCGCCAGCCGGTCCGAGGTCCAGCCGTAAATCCCGTCGCGCAATGTTTCGAGCATGCTCTCCTCGATCCGACCGCTCGGATAGAGTTTGAGGAACTGATCGGCGAGATCGCCATAGCGCTCGCGGATTTCCTTCTCATAGATCGCGGCATCGGCCGGGACCGGCGGGACCAGGCCACGCAGCGTGCGCAACTCCCCGGCGTTGAACCCGGCGATGACCGGCACGCGCGCCTGTTCGCCCTTGTCGAAACTGTCGACCAGCTGGCGGGTCAATGCCCAGCCATCGACCGTCGGCAGGGGAAGGAAACCGCCGGCCGCTGCCGCCGCCGACAAGGTCTGCGCATCGACCGCACGCAGCGCCGCGATAGTGGGCGCCTTCAGCGCTGCCCCGACAAAGCTGCCGACCTGTTCGCCCGAGGGCAGACCGTGGCTGGCTTTGGTCAGTTCGGGTAGCGAGATCATATAGCCGCTCTCGGCGATCGCCTTGTGGAACAGGCCGCGCGACAAGGGACTGGTCATCAGGCCCATCACACTCAGCGCGCCGGCGGATTCGCCGAAGATCGTGACATTATCGGGATCGCCGCCGAACGCCGCGGCATTGGCCCTGACCCATTTCAGCGCCTCGATCTGGTCGAGCAGGCCATAATTGCCCGAGGCATGATGCGACGATTCTCGGCTCAACTCCGGATGCGCGAGATACCCGAAAATGCCGAGGCGATAGTTGATCGACACCACCACCACGCCGCGCGCGGCAATCTTCGCCCCGTCATAGATCGGGCTGCCGTTGAACCCGACCGCGAGCGACCCGCCATGGATCCACACCATCACCGGCGCCCTGCGCGCGCCCACCCGCGCCCTGACTGGCGCCCAGACATTGAGCGACAGGCAATCCTCGCTCATCGCCGGCGGATCGTCGCGATACAGGCTGGTCGCGGGATATTTCGGCTGGATGCACGCCGGGCCGGACTTGCTTGCGTCGCGCACGCCTTTCCAGGCAGCGGCAGGCACAGGCGGCGTCCAGCGGGCCTGGCCGATTGGCGCCTTGGCATAGGGAATGCCCCTGAAGGCGCTGACAGTGCCGCTGGTCGTTCCGGCCACCACCCCCTGCGTGGTTTGTACGGTCTGAGCCATCGCCGTCATCGGCAGTAATGCGCCGGCGGCAAGCGCCACGATCGAGGCACGCATCGGGATCATGTCGCTCTCCAAATTATGTTGCGGCTCATTGCGCCGCCTGTTCGTGCCGCAGCGCCCGCGCCACCATCAGATGGAGCAGGATCGCGACAAGGTAGAAGGGAATGAGGCTGTAGAATGCGAGCTGCAGCGGATTGCCGGGATGGCTCGTCCGGAACCAGTCGCTCATCGCGCCGAGAAAGGTCGGGCCAAGCCCAAGGCCGATCATGTTCATCACGAACAGCAGCAGCGCGCTTGCCACGGTGCGCTGCGCGGCCGTGACCGAGTTCTGCACGACCGCGACTGCCGGCGAGAGATAGAAGAAGTTGAAGAAGGTCGGCCCGATCAGGAACAGCATCGCCACCGGCCAGTTCGGCGCATGGACGAAGCCGATGAAGAACGGCACCGCCAGCATCAGCGCGATCGCGGGGACGATCGCATAGGCCTGGCGTGAGCGCGGCCCGAACCGGTCGATCAGCCAGCCCGAAGACCAGATCCCGGCGCTGACGGCAATACCGAGCAGCAGTGCATACCAGATCGCTATCTGGTCGAGCGTCATGCCCTTTTCGCGCATCAGGAACAGGGTGGTGAAATTAAGCATGGCGTATGTGACGAACTGCGTCGCACCCGACGCCAGCGCGGTCAGCCGCAACACCGGCCGGGCGAAGAACATGCGGATGATGCTGCCGAAGCTCTGCGCGGCCGCGGCGACGGTGTCGACAACCGGCGCGACCACATCCTTCGCGCCGCGTTTCGGTTCGCGCACGCTGAGCGCAAAGGCGGCAGCCGTCACCACGCCGACCCCGCCGAGCAGGATGAAAGCGAGGCGCCAGTCATAGGCGGCAGCGATCTTCGCGCCGAACGCGACGCCAAGCGCCTGACCCAAAGGCGGCCCGAGATTGAACAACGACAAGGCCATGCCGCGCCGTTCGGCCGGGAAGTAATCCGAGATGATCGAATAGGAGGGCGGCACGCCGCCCGCTTCGCCCACGCCGACCGCCATGCGCGCCATGACCAGTTGCGGATAGGTCATGGACAAGCCGCAGGCGATCGTTGCCGCGCTCCACAAGGCACAGGCGATCGATACCACTTTCACCCGGTTGCTGCGATCGGCGAGCCAGGCGACCGGGATCGAGATGGTGCAATAGAAGAGCGCGAAATACAGCCCGCCGAGCCGTCCGAGCTGTCCGTCGGTGACGCCGAGATCGTCCTGAATCGGTTTGGCGAGGATCGACAGCAGCTGCCGGTCGAGGAAGTTCAGCACATAGACGAAGCACAGCATGCCCAGCACGAACCAGGTATAGCCGCGTCGTTGATCGAAGGTGGCGGCGTTGGCCGGCATGAGGCGTCCCCGGTGCTGAGAGGGCCGGGCGTCCGGCGCGGGACGCCCGACGGCAGGTTTACAGATTATAGCCGAGCCGAATGCCCACGGTGCGCGGGCGCAGCGTGCCGAAGCGGCTGTCGACGAAGCCCTCGGGGTGGATATAGGTGATCGAGTGATCGTCGAGGACGTTCTCAAGATACAGCGTCGCCGACAATTTATCCCGCTTCAGCGCCAGGCTGAAATTGATGTTCTCGTAACTGTCGGTGTAGCCGAAGGTCGGCGCGATCACGCCTGGCTTGCCCGGAACATGGGGGAAATTGTTGGGGAACGACCCGACATGCTGGAACGTCGCGTTGAAATAGCCCGAGGTCGCCTCCGACAGATCGAAGCCGACCTGCGCGAACATGCTGCCCTGGAAATTTGCCGCGGAAAGCCGCCCGCCGAGCACGGCGCCGGAGATTGCCGCTTCCGACGCGCTGAGCTTGGTGATTTTGGTGCCGCCGATCGATCCATTGGCGCCGAAGCTCAGATGATTGACCGGGTTGGCGACGATCTCGAACTCCAGGCCGCGGCTGCGGGCGCCGCCGATATTGGTGGCGAACTGCACTGAATCCGAAACGCGGTTGGCCTGAACCTGGATGTCGTTCCAGTTGATATAATAAAGCGCGAAATTGGCCATCAGCTTGCCGCCGAAGAAGCGCCCTTTCAGGCCCACTTCATAATTGATCAGCTTGTCCGAGTCGGCGCCTGCGGGGATCGTCAGGTCATTCGGGCTGATCACGCTGGGACGGCCGGCATTGGCATTGCGCACCGGCGCGCGATAGCCGGTCGAGACCGAGGCATAGGTGGTCACATTGTCGGATGCGCGAAACGACAGGCTCCCCTTGAACGAGGGCCGGCTGCCCTTGACCTTGGGTTGAGTCGATACTGGCACCTGCACGACCGTCAGCGGGCCGGTCTGGCCAAACAGCGCCTTGGTCAGGAAGTTCGAATTGAAATTGCCCGGCAGATACTCGATCTGCGAATCGGTGCGGCCATAGCGGATCCCGCCGGTTGCCCAGAACCGGTCGCTGAAGCGGTAGGTGACTTCACCGAAGCCGGCCAGTTCATGCGATTTCTGGCGGTAAACCAGCGACTGAACCAGATCGCCGGTCGGCCCCTGCCCGCCGGTGATTCCCCGCGAGGCGAGAAATGCGGTGGTCGAACGGAAGATCTGCGTCACGTCGAGCGTGCGATCGAGATAGAAGCCGCCGATCACCCAGTCGAAGCTGCCGCCCGGATCGGATGCCAGGCGCGTTTCCTGAACGAAGGTCTTTTGCGGCCCCGTCGCCTCTATACCGTACGGAAATGCCCGACCGACTGCGCCGGAAATGTCGACGATGAAATCCTGCTGGTAATGCGAATAGGTCGATGAACTGGTCAACCGGGCGCCGTCGAACTGATAGTCGATCGTCGCATTATAATTCTGCAGCTTGCCGGCATAGATATCGGGTCGAAACGAGCGGCGTTTGTTGCGGCCGAGCCGCGGGGTGGTCAGCGCCGAATCCGCCGGGTCGCTATTCTCATACGACGCCAGGAAGCGCGCGGACAGGCGATCGGTCGGCTTGAACAACAGGATCGCGCGGCCGCCATAATCCTTCAGCGTGTTGGCGTTGTGCACGCCAGTATCGAGGTTATCGACCCAGCCATCCTCATGCCGATAGAATCCGACGACGCGCAGGCCGAGCACATCGTCGATCAGCGGCACATTGACCATGGCGTTATAGCGCTGGCGGACCGAATCCGAGCCGGTCAGGCCGATATCGGCCGAGCCCGATACATCGAACTTGCCGAGATTGGGGCTCTTGGTCAGGATGCGTAGCGCGCCGGACAGCGACCCGGCCCCGAACAAAGTACCCTGCGGCCCGCGCAGAAATTCAACTCGTTCGACATCATAGAGATTGGGATCGATCACGGTCGAATTGCCCGTGGTCGAGATCGGCAGTTCGTCGAGATAGATGGCGACGGTCGACGACAGGCCGGCGCCATAGCCGTTGGTGGCGATGCCACGCGCGGTGAAATTGTTGAAATTGGCGGTCGGCTTGTTGATCACGATGCCCGGCGTTTCGCGCGCCAGCCCTTCATAACCGACGATACCCTCGGCCGAGAGCTTGCTCTGTGAAAAAGCGGTGATGCTGAGCGGCACGTCGCGCAGCCGTTCATTGCGGCGCGTCGCGGTGACGATGATATCGCCATCATTCGCGGCCTGCGTCCCGGTGGCGAGCTGTTCGGTGGTGGCCGGCGGGGCGACCGGATCGGCGGCTTGCGCATAGGCCGGACCGGCGATGGCCATGCCCAATAGCGACGAGGACAGCAGCAGGCTGTGCTTCATGACATCTCTCCCTTGCGGCGACGGCGCCGCAGCTTGTGCTCTTGCGGCACGCTCGCCCTATCGCAGCGCTTTTGGGCCCTGTCAATATTAACTGACACGCTAGTCAGCGTCTTTTGGGCACGCTTTCCGCGACGCGCAATGGCGCAATCGGGGCAAGGCGGGAGAGGTGGGCTGCATCGGAGAACAACCGCCATGGGAGCGATCCGCAGCCAGCGCAGTCGCGGACGTTACGACGATGTTTTTGGAGCGCGTAAAATAAAAAGGCCTGCCGGCATTGGGGACGCCGGCAGGCCTTTTCTACGCCAAGGCGCCGTTTTGGAGGGGGGGACCGGCGCCCGTACACGTCTTCCGCTTGGGGGAAAGACCGAGGTACATACGCACCACACCGTAATCGGATGCATGCCGCACGTAATTTTTCTCGATTTTTTGCAAATTTTCTTGCGAGCTTCTTACGGCATCAACACCGTGTCGATGACGTGGATCACGCCATTCGACTGATTGACGTCGGCAATGGTGATTTTCGCCATGCCGCCCTTGGCATCCTTGATGGCCCATCCGTGACCGGATTTCATGAAGCTGAGCGTGCCGCCCTGCACCGTGGCATAGGTCGCAACGCCGTTATGTGCCTTGGCGTTGGCGGCAATCATTGCTGCGCTGATCTTGCCGGGCACGACATGGTAGGTCAGGATATTGGTCAGCGTCCCCTTGCTCTCGGGCTTGATCAACGTTTCGACCGTGCCCGCCGGCAGCTTCGCGAATGCGGCATTGGTCGGCGCGAAGACGGTGAAGGGTCCAGGCCCTGACAAGGTTTCCACCAGGCCGGCGGCCTTGACCGCGGCAACCAGCGTCGTGTGATCTTTCGAATTGACGGCATTCTCTACGATGTTTTTGGTCGGATACATTGCGGCACCGCCGACCATCGGGTTCTTCGGACTGGCGAGCGCGGCACCGCCGGCGACCAGGGCCACGGCAATGATCGACGCGCGGAATATGGGGGTCATGAGCTACTCTCCTGCTGAGTCCGAATCCGGACATTGTTGGAGGTACGAGGCGCCCTAGCCTTTAGATGCAGCGGCACGTGAACGCGGAACCGTTTAAGCACTGCGCGTTTGATCCGACCCGCCCATGCCGAATGGGCATCGCCTGGGCGAAGTCATATCGAGAGATCGCAAGAACGATATTGGTGCGGAGCCCCCATTGCCTATCGGTACGACCGATGCTCCAAAAATCATTGACTGTCCCGCCTGGAGCGGGTCAAGGTCACCTGTTTTTAACTTAAGTATATGATATATAATATATATGAGCCATCGCTCAGGCGACGGCGAGAAAAGATATGCGACATTACTGGTGTCCCATATCTCTCACAGCTAGGGTACCGCAGGCGATTCAACCATATCACAAGCTCAGCTAGGTCACCGCTTGTCGGACTATACCGGCGCGCTCTTTCTTGGTGTCGAAGAACGCCATCGCTGCCGGGCTATCAGCGCAAAGCCCCGCATGACATCCGCCGCCATGCGGACGTTTGATCGTGCGTTCGATGCTTTAAATCTGCGGCCGTCAAACCTGTGACAGGACGCCCTTTGCAACCACTGGTCCGGTCGGCGAGCCGCTCGGCGAGCCGCCCACCGGTTCGAGCGAGACCGCCAGTGTCGCGCCCGCCACGAGCCGCACGCGATTGTCGCCGGTGACCGTGAAGGTCGAACCGCCACTGACATGCAGTAATCCAAGCGAGTGCGGCACGCCGTCTCCCGCGATCACCCATAGCTCGGCACTGCGATTGGCGTCGGCGAGCATGGACTCGGTCAGGCGCAAGCCCCCCGAGACCGGATCATAGACCGCAGTCACCGGTTTCCCTTCGGCCGATGGATCGATCGAGGCGACCAGCATCCGCGCCGGTGCCGTGGCGACTGGCTGTTGCTTGGGCGGCACGGCGGTCGGCACTGGCGGCGCGGGCCGGATCAGCACGACCAGCAACAGGCCAGCGGCGATCAGGCTCGATGCCACCGCGATCCCCGGCCACAACCGGCCAGTACGCTGCAGCGCCGTCAGGCGCGGTGCGGCAGGTCCATCCAGCGTCTGGTCGAGACGCGCCATCACGCCCGGCGGCGCGGTGACTTCCGGCCAGATATCGAACAATTGCCCGAGATGCTGGCGCCAGCGCTCAACCTCCTGTGCGAAGCCTGGCTCGGCCAATACGCGACGCAGCGCGACCGCACGCTCCTCGCCCTCAAGCAGCCCCAGCGCCAGCTCGGCGGCTGCGACATCGGGGTCATCGCCGATCGGGATCGCATCCTCGCTCACTGTTCCAGGCACTCCCTGAGCTTCATCAGCCCGCGCCGCACCCAGCTCTTCATCGTGCCGAGCGGCACATGCTCGCGCTCGGCCAGGTCGGCATAGGTCACGCCGTCGAAGAACGCCGTGCGGATCGCACCACGCTGCCGCTCCTCGAGCGTATCGAGGCAATGATGCAATCGATGCGCCTCCTGGTCGGCGACCACAATCTCGCTTGCCAATGGTGCCGTATCGACAACCGGCGGTGCTTCGTCGATCGGGGTAGAATGGCGGACTGCCTGCGCGCGGCGCCAGTCGATCGCGCGGTTGCGCGCGATCGTCGACAGCCAGGTGATCGGGCTTGCACGGCTCGGCTCATAGGCGCCCGCCCGCTTCCACACCGTCAGATACACGTCGTGCAAAACATCTTCCGCCGCTTGCCGTTCGCCGCAGATACGGAGGCAGACGCCAAATAGTTTCGCCGATGTCAGCGTGTAGAGATCGCGAAACGCCGCCCGATCCTCATCGCCGGTGCGTACCAGCACCTCGATCAGTCGCGCACGTGCGGGATCCGCCGGCAAAGGTTCCGATTTTTGCTCGATCGCGGCTGAAGGCGAATCCGTCACAGATCAGTTGCTTAGCGCGGCTCGGGGGTGTGGGGCAATCGCCGTCACATGCAGGCAGCTACACCAACGCATAGGCGCGGACCGGGAAAGTCCCCATTGCGCGAATCTTGGGCGGCACCGCCGAAAAGGTGAAGCCGCTCGCCGGCAGTCGATCGAGCCCGGTCATATGCTCGATGATCGGAATGCCGGCACCAAGCAAGACCGTGTGCACCGGACGCGTGCCTCCGGATGTGTCGTCGATATTGAACGAATCGATCCCGACCATGGCGGCGCCGCGGTCCCGTAAATGGATCGCCGCGGTCTCGGTCAGATGGGGATGCCCCTCGAAATATTGATCGGTACGCCAATGCCGGTCCCAGCCCGTGCGGATCAGCACTGCCTTGCCCGCAATGTCATCCGCGGCAAGCGCCATCCAGTCGATCGCACGCCCGGCGGCCCCCGACACGTCGATCATCAGCCCAGGGCAGGCGGCAATGCGATCAAGCGAAAGATCGGCCAGGTCATAACCATCGGCATAGCGATGAAACGGCGTGTCCATATAGGTGCCGGTATTGCCGACCATCTCGATCCGGCCGATCTGGAATTCGGTGCCGGCATCATAGCTGGATCGCGACGCCTCACGCGACAGATGGTCGCAGATCAGCGGTGCCGGAAGCCCCTTGTAAGTGATCATCCCCGCTTCGATGACATGGCTGAGATCGATCCGCAGCGTGCCCGGCGGCTGGTCGATGGCAGCGGCGGCGCCGCGCTTGTGCGATTCATCGATGATCCGCTTGTTGAGGATACGGGTCTCAGCGACCATCAGCAGCCGCAGGTCGCGAATGATATAGGCCGACAGGTCGGCGTCATCGATCTCGTCCCCGGCGATGTCGAGCCGGAACCCCTGGCCCTGAATGCCGCCGCCATTCGAGAAATCGATCTCGAAATCGAAACAGACGCGCTTTTCGGTCACTGCTATCCCTTCTTCCGGATGCGCGCCCGCCGCACGCGTTAGGCCTGTATCTTGGCGCGGTCTGCGTATCCGCTCTATCGGCGATCGTGAAGTATAAGCGATTGTTTATGGCAGGTTGGCTTTTCCGCTGTGGCGTTCCAGCGACGCTTTGCGTAAGAGCCGCCGCATCCGCTTCACCCGCTAGAGGAGCGCGCACCGTTCATGCGCATTGCCATCGCTTCCGATCATGCCGCGTTCGCGCTGAAGGGCATGCTTGCCGCCTGGCTGCGCGACGAAGGGCATGACGTGATCGACCTTGGTCCCGACAGCGATGCGCGGGTCGATTACCCTGATTTCGGCTACAAGCTCGCCGCGGCGGTCGCCAACGGCGATGCCGAGCGCGGCGTGGCGCTGTGCGGGTCGGGCATCGGCATCTCGATCGCAGTCAACCGCAATCCGGCGGTACGCTGCGCGCTGGTCGGCGAACCGCTCTCCGCCGCGCTCGCGCGCGAACATAACGACGCCAATGTCATCGCGCTCGGCGCGCGCCTGACCGGCGAGGACATGGCCAAGGCCTGCATCACCGCTTTCCTGACTACTGGCTTCGCCGGTGGCCGCCACACCGACCGGGTCGCAAAACTCGGCCATCCCCAGCCCGAGGAGCATTCCGCATGAGCACCAATCCGCGCACTCTTAGCGATGTCCAGCCCGATGGCTTCTTCACCCGCGGCCTGGCCGATGCCGACCCGGCGGTGTTTGCCGGGATCGAGCATGAGCTGACCCGCGAACAGACTCAGATCGAGCTGATCGCGTCGGAGAATATCGTCTCCAAGGCAGTGCTGCAGGCGCAGGGCTCGGTCTTCACCAACAAATATGCCGAGGGCTATCCCGGCAAGCGCTATTATCAGGGCTGCCATCCGTCGGACGAAGTCGAGACGCTGGCGATCGAGCGCGCCAAGCAATTGTTCGGCTGCGCCTTTGCCAATGTCCAGCCGCATTCCGGCGCACAGGCCAATGGCGCGGTGATGCTCGCTTTGGTCAAGCCCGGTGAAACGATCATGGGCCTGAGCCTCGATGCCGGCGGCCATCTGACTCACGGCGCCAAGGCGGCGATGTCGGGCAAATGGTTCAACGCCGTGGCATACGGCGTCGATCCGGTCACGCATCTGATCGATTTCGACCAGGTCCGCGCGCTCGCGCAGGAGCATAAGCCGAAGCTGATCATCGCCGGCGGGTCGGCCTATCCGCGCGAAATCGACTTTGCGACCTTCCGCGCGATCGCCGATGAAGTCGGCGCGATCTTCATGGTCGATATGGCGCATTTCGCCGGTCTGGTTGCCGGCGGCGTCCATCCCTCGCCGCTGCCGCATGCTCATGTCGTCACTACCACCACGCACAAGACGCTGCGGGGCCGCGCGGCGGCATGGTACTGACCAACGACGAAGCTATCGCCAAGAAGATCAATTCGGCGGTGTTCCCCGGCCTGCAGGGCGGCCCGCTGATGCATGTCATCGCTGCCAAGGCGGTCGCCTTTGGCGAAGCGCTGCAGCCCGACTTCAAGCTCTATGCCGCCGCGATCATCGAGAATGCCAAGATCCTCGCCGCGACGCTGAAAGAACGCGGCGCGGAGGTCGTCTCGGGCGGGACCGATACGCATCTTGCGCTGATCGACCTGTCGCCGCTTGGCGTGACCGGCAAGGATGCCGACGAAGCGCTCGAGCGTGCCGGCATCACCTGCAACAAGAACGGTATCCCGAACGACCCGCTGCCGCCGACCAAGACCAGCGGCATCCGCGTCGGATCGCCCGCCGGCACCACGCGCGGCTTCGGCCCGGCCGAGTTTCGCGAGATCGGCCATATGGTCGCCGACGTACTCGATGGCCTGCGCAAGAATGGCGAAGCCGGCGATGCGCAAGTCGAGGCCAATGTCCGCGAGCGCGTGCTGACATTGTGTGCGCGCTTCCCGATCTATCCCGAAGGAATGTGAGTTTATGAAGTGCAGGGCGTGCAACGCGACCATCGCCAGAACCGCACGCTTCTGTGCACAATGCGGCGTGACCGTCGCGGAAAGTGCGCCGTCGGCCAGACCGGACCTGCCGCATGTCTCGGACGGCGCGGCCGATGACGATATCCGTGCCGCGCGCGCCTTTGCCGCCGATGCACGGGCTCGCCATGCGCAGCCGGGCACGCTCGGCGCCAGCATGGCCAGGGGTGCGGCGATCGGTGCGGTCGTCGCCCTGCCCGTGCCGCTGATCGGCCCGCTGGCCGGGGCAATGGTCGGCGCCGGTGTCGCCGCGTTCCAGAAACTGACGAAGGACTGATTTTTTGCGTTGCCCATTCTGTGGACATGAAGACAGCCAGGTAAAGGACAGCCGTCCGACCGAAGATGGTGCGGCGATCCGTCGTCGGCGCCAGTGCGAGGGGTGCGCGGCGCGCTTCACCACCTTCGAACGCATCCAGCTGCGCGAACTCTATGTGCTGAAAAGCGAGGACAAGCGCGAACCGTTCGACCGCGAAAAGCTGCTGCGCTCGGTCTCGATCGCAGCACGCAAGCGGCCGATCGACGCACTGCGGATCGAGAAGCTCGTCTCCGGAATTCAACGGCAGCTGGAAACCCAGGGCGAGAATGAAGTCCATTCGCAGCGTATCGGCGAGATGGTGATGGAAGGGCTGAAGGGCCTGGATTCGGTCGCCTATATCCGCTTTGCCAGTGTCTATAAGGATTTCCGCGAAGCGCGCGATTTCGAGGAATTCGCCGGCAATGTGAGCGAAGTGGGCAAAGGGTGAGCGCCGATCCGGCCCCACCCCCCGTCATCGTCCTGGTCCGCCCGCAGCTTGGCGAGAATATCGGCAAGGCGGCACGTGCAATGCTCAATTTCGGGCTGACCGAGATGCGCCTCGTCACCCCGCGCGACGGCTGGCCCAATCCGTCGGCCGGTCCTGCCGCGAGTGGCGCCGATATCGTGCTCGAACAGGCCCAGGTGTTCGATAGCGTCGCCGACGCGGTGGCGGATTGCGCCCAGGTCTATGCGACCACGGTGCGCAAGCGCGGCGTGACCAAGCCCGTCGTCACGCCCGAACGCGCAGCCACCGATATCCATGCCGCACGGGGACGCTCGGCGATCCTGTTCGGGCCGGAGCGATCAGGCCTCGAAACCGACGACGTCGCGCTCGCCCGCACGATCATCACCGTGCCGATCAACGCCGAGTTCGGCTCGCTCAACCTCGCCCAGGCGGTGATCCTGGTGGCGTATGAATGGTCGAAGGGAACCGTGCTTGCTTCGCCCCCGGAAACCGAACTGCCCGACCCCGCGCCGCACGAAGAACTGGAAGGCATGATCCTGCAGCTCGATGCGATGCTGGAAGCGGCGCATTTCTTCTACCCGCCCGACCGCACTCCCGTGACCAAGCGGACACTGCGAACACTTTTGACCAAGCCCGGCTGGTCGAGCCAGGAGGTCAGAACCTTTCGCGGCGTGCTGAGCGCTTTGGCCGGCGCAAAGAAGGCGAAGCCGCCGCCTCAATCATAACGGCGAGTCCCGACGAGAACCGGCATTGTTGCAGGGGTGTAGATATGTCCTTTCGCGATCGGGCCATTGGCATTATGGCGCGGTCCGATTTCTGAAGTGGAGAGTTTGATGAAACTGCTTATCGCCTCGGCGCTTGTCCTTGCTTCGCCCGCCATGGCCCAGACCGCGACGAACGGCGAACCGACCGCAGCCACCGTCGGTCAGTCGGCCAAGGCGGAAAGCGAGCGCAAGATCTGCCGCAGCGACGCCCGCACCTCGACGCGCCTTTCCAGGAAGACTTGCAAGACCGCCGCACAATGGCGCGAGTCGGATGGACAGTCCGGCAACGCCGACGACATCATGCGCAGTCGCGACATACTCGGCGTTCGTCCCAACAACTGACGGGCGGCCAAGCGTTCGGTCGCGCGCATCAGCGCCGATCGAACGCCTCCATCTCATAGGCGATCGACGTCTCAACCAGCTTGTCCCACAGCAGGGCGATCGCCGGTCCGGGAAGTCCTGCCGCCTCGGCCTGCGCCCGGGCATTGGCGATCACCTGCGCCTTGCGTGGCTCGTCGCGTACCGCACTGCGCTCGGGCTTGATCCGCGCCGCGGCATCCATATAGGCGAAGCGGCGGACGAGCAGGGCGATCAGCTCGCGATCGACCTGATCGACGCCACGGCGCACCTCAAACATCGTCGTGCAGTCGGCACCGGCAAGGATGGTATCGTTCATGCGCATGCTCTTGGCGAGCATGCGCACGGCTGTCCAGCGTGAGACTCCTTAACTTGACTCTCATGCGCACCCCCGCTAACCGCCCGCCTTCGCAAAAGGCCCCGCACCCCGGTGAAGCGGTGGCCCTGACCCGATCCATGATCGGCCAGAGCGATGACCGGGTATCGATCAGCTTAGCTTCACAGCGACGCCGGTCTTGTTGTTGGCACTTGCAAGGAATACCACATGTCGAAGCGTTCAAGCGCAAAGTACAAGCTCGATCGCCGGATGGGCGAGAATATCTGGGGCCGTCCCAAGTCGCCTGTCAACAAGCGCGAATATGGCCCCGGCCAGCACGGTCAGCGCCGCAAGGGCAAGGTGTCCGATTTCGGCATCCAGCTGCGCGCCAAGCAGAAGCTCAAGGGCTATTATGGCGATGTGACCGAGAAGCAGTTCCGCGCCTGCTATCATGAAGCGGCCCGGATGAAGGGCGATACCGGCCAGAACCTGATCGGCCTGCTTGAGCAGCGTCTCGACATGATCGTCTATCGCGCCAAATTCGCGCCGACCGTGTTCGCCGCGCGCCAGCTCGTCTCGCACGGCCACATCCGCGTCAACGGCGTGAAGTGCAACATCGCATCGCGCCGCTGCTTCCCGGGCATGGAAATCACGCTCGGGTCGAAGGCGCAGGAAATGGCGCTGGTGATGGAAGCACAGGGCCTCGCCGAGCGCGACATTCCCGACTACGTCGCCCCCGACGGCAATGCCAAGGTGACCTTCACCCGCGTGCCGACGCTCGACGAAGTGCCCTATCCGGTGAAGATGGAGCCGAACCTGGTCGTCGAGTTCTACTCGCGCTGAGGCTTGGTCCAGACGAACTCAAAAAGGGCGGTCCTGCCAGGGCCGCCCTTTTTCGTTTACAACCCCAGCGACTGGCGCAGGAAGGTATCGGCCTTGTCGAGCATCGCGGTGCGTGCCGTATCGTCGTCAAGCTGATGATCCAGTCCCCGGAATTCGACCAGTTCAACCTTGCCGCCGGCATCCTTGAGTTTACCGACCATCAGTTTCGACTGGCGGATACCGACATTGGTGTCGCGATCGCCATGAAACAGCAGCACGGGCGCCTTGATGCGCGCGGCATTGCTCGCGGGCGACCCCTGGGTCACGTGCGGACCTTTGCCGATAAAGGCATCGACGAGCCTGAAATTGGTGAAATCGCGTGCCTCCGCCCGCAACGCCTCGAGATCGGTCACCGGCGCGATCGCGACGATTGCCTTGAACAATTCGGGGTCGAGTACCGCCGATTGCAGCGCGGCGTAACCACCATAGGACCAGCCGACGATCGCCAGCTTGCCTGAAGCCGCGATCCCCTGAGCGTTCAGCCAGCGCCCGGCATCGTTTACGTCCCCGATCGCGGTGCGCCACGATTGAAAGCCGTTTTTCTGGAACCAGGCATCGCCATAGCCGGTCGAGCCCCGGAAATTGGGCTGGAGCACGGCAAACCCACGCGCCGCGAAATATTGCGCCAGCCAGTCGAAACCCCATTCGTCGCGCGCGCCGGGGCCGCCATGCGGCATGACGATCGCCGGAATATTCTTCCCGTCGCTGCCCGGCGGCAAGGTGAGGTAGCCCGGGATCGGCGTGCCATCAGCAGCGGGGAATGTGATCGACTTGACTGATGCGAGCTTCACATTCTCCAGCTGCGGCCGGGCCAGCATCACGTCCTCGAGCGTCCGTTTATCCTTGTGGTAGATATAATAATGCCCGGCATCCGTATCTCCGCCGGCAAACAGCAACAGCGTGCGCTCATCGGCACTGGCATCGATGAACGTCACAAGCGGCTTTCCCGGCAGCGCCTTGCCGAGCGACTGGCGCAGCTTGTTCAGTTCCGCATCGAAGAACTCGCTCTCGCGGCGATCGGTGACGAAGGTCGCGCCGACCACCCGGTTCTGGCGGCCGATCCGGATCAGGCCGTCGACATCGACGTCCGGCCGCGCAAGGACAAGGCTACGCTTCAGCATGCCGTCCAGCGTGATGCTATACAGCGCACGCCGGCCATCCTTGCCATCGAAGCCGTACACGACGTTGAGATCTTGATCGACAGCGTAAGGATTGAAACCGCCGCTCGATCCCTCGTTCAGCTTGAGCGTGCTCAAAGGCTTCCAATTATTGTTGTCGGGCAGGCGGTAGACATAATCGATATGGTCGCTGACATATCCGGAATCGTTCCTGGGCTGCACGCCCATCAGCCGTACCGCGCCATGGCCATCGGTGATGAATTCGACTGCTTCCCGGTTCGGCTGGACGATGGTGCGGCGGGACCCCGACACCGGATCGACCTGATCGACCCCAAGCCCCTCCTTGTCCTGGCTGAGCCGGGTCCCGGTGGATTCCTCCGGCACGAAGGTTCGGGTCATGAGAACCTTGCCGCTGGCGCCATCTGCAAGCCAGTCGATCACGCCGCCGCCGTCCTGGATGATATCGAGTGACCGGGAATTGGTATCCACGGTCAATTGCCGCACACCGCTGCCGTCGCTGTTGATCGAGACCAGGCGAGTGAAATTGAGCGCCTTGGCGGACTGGCTGCCGGGGATGACGATGTGCACCCGGCAGATCAGCCTCGTGTCGCTTGCCCAATGACAATCCGTCAACCGATCGGGGTCGCCGCTCGAATTCAGGATCGCCTTGGGCATGCCGCCCTTGACCAGATCCGCGATCGACAAGATCGCCCCCGCCCCTTTGCCGGCGCAATGATCGCAACATGCGTGCCGTCCGGCGAGAGGCTCATCTGCAGCACGCCCTCACGCGCGCCGAATTTTGCCGCGGCCTCATTTGCAGCATGTGCCGAAGGCGCCAGCGCAAGCGCTGCCGCCGTGGCCATTAGATAGCGAACCATGTTGTAAAGCCCCTGCTTCCCCGCGTTATTCGCCCAGCTTAGCAGTACGCGAGGGGCGAGCAATAACGATCGCGATAACGATCATGGCCAGACCCGATCGTCTTGCGTGGCACCGCCCGGACTGCCAGAACGCGCCCGACCAACCCCAGATATCCCGGAGAGCATGACCATGCGCGTTTCCGTCTGCCTGTCGCCCCTGCTCGTTTCCTCGCTGGCCGTGTCAGCCATGCTGGTCGCCGCGCCCGCACTCGCCAAGAACGCGCCGACGCCGGCGCCGGCGATATCGGTCGAAACGCTGAAGGACGTGACGCAGACCCTGGCCTCCGACGCCTTCGAGGGCCGCGCGCCCGCGACCCCGGCCGAGGACAAGACCACTGCCTATATCGTCGAGCGCTTCAAGAAAGCGGGGCTCAAGCCCGCCAACAAGGGCAGCTGGTATCAGGACGTGCCGCTGGTCGAGATCACCGCGAGCGACGTGAGCCCATTGACCATCACCGGCGGCAAGACCCCGGTATCGGCGGCCTATCGCACCGACCTGGTGATCGGGACCTATCGCGTGGTGCCGAAGGTCGCGATCAAGGACAGCGACATGGTGTTTGTCGGTTACGGCATCAACGCGCCCGAGCGCGGCTGGAACGACTATGCCGGTGTGGACGTGAAGGGGAAGACCGTGGTCATCCTGGTCAATGATCCAGACTGGCGGACCATGACGCTCGACGGCGATTTCGGTGGCCGGGCGATGACCTATTATGGCCGCTGGACCTACAAGTTCGAGGAAGCCGCACGGCAGGGCGCCGCCGCGGCGATCATCGTCCATGACACCGAACCGGCCGCCTATGGCTTTGGTGTGGTGCAGTCGAGCTGGACCGGGCCGCAGCTCGAACAGGATACGCCAGGCGACCATCTCGACCAGAGCGAAGCGATCGGCTGGATCCAGAAGCCGGTCGCCGAGGCTTTGTTCACGAGCGCGGGCCAGGATCTCGCCACCTTGTCCAAGGCAGCCGCAATCAAGGGCTTCAAGGCGGTACCACTTGGCTTGAAGGCATCGGTCAGCTTCACCAATACGATCCGGCGCCAGGCATCGAAGAATGTCATCGGCATTCTGCCCGGCACTGCCAAGCCCGATGAGGTCGTGCTCTACTCCGCGCATTGGGACCATCTCGGCCGCTGCGACGCGGTCAAGGGCGACGATATCTGCAACGGCGCAGTCGACAATGCCTCCGGCACCGCCGGCCTCGTCGCGCTCGCCGAGGCCGCAGTGAAGGCCGGCCCGGCCCGGCGCAGCCAGGTGTTCCTGGCCGTGACCGGCGAGGAATCGGGGCTGCTCGGATCCAAATTCTACGCCGAGAACCCGGTCTTCCCGCTCGCCCAGACGGTCGGCGGGGTCAATATGGACGGGCTCAACGTGATCGGTAAGGCGAAGGACTTCGTGCTGGTCGGTGCAGGCAAGTCGGAACTTGAGGATCTGGTCAAGCCGATGGTCGCCGCCGAGGGCCGGGTCATCACGCTCGAGGCCAATCCGGAACGCGGCTCTTATTATCGTTCCGACCATTTCAGCTTCGCCAAGCTCGGCGTGCCGATGCTCTATGGAGAGAGCGGCGAGGATCTGGTGGTCGGCGGCACCGCGGCGGGCAAGGCGGCGACCGAGGATTATATCATCAACCGCTACCACAAGCCGCAGGACGAATATGACGCCAAATGGGACTGGAACGGGGCCCTGTCCGACCTGCGAATCTATTACGGGCTCGGTCACAGCCTGGCCGACAGCGATCGCTGGCCCAACTGGTATCCCAGCGCCGAATTCCGCAGCATTCGCGACCAGAGCCGCGCGGCGACGAAATAAGGGATAGCCGATGCCGAAACGCATTACCCAGCCCGCCGAATGGGCCCGTCACAAGGCAGTATGGATCGGCTTTCCAAGCCATCCCGAGCTGTGGCTCGAAGACCTGGAACCGGCGCGCGCGGAAGTCACCGCCTTTGCCCGCGCGGTCCATGCCGAGGGCCGGGGCGAGCGCGTCATCCTGGTGGCAGCCGATGAGGAAGCGGCCGCCGCTGCCCGGAGCATGGCGAAGGACGTGGCCGAAGTGGTGGTCGAGCCGTTCGGCGACATCTGGCTGCGTGACACGGCGGCGATCGTGCTCAGCGATCACAGCGCGCGCGATTTCGGCTTCAACGGCTGGGGCGGCAAGTACGACCTGCCCGGCGATGACGATATCGGCGCCCGGCTGGCGGCACGGCGCAACATCCGTACCGAGCGCTGCGACTGGATCCTGGAGGGCGGCGCGATCGACAGCGACGGCACCGGCATGGTCGTGACGACCGAGCAATGCCTGCTCAACCATAACCGCAATCCCGGCCTGTCGCGAACCGAGATCGAGGCGCGCCTGCTCGAGGATCTGGGCTTTTCGGAAGTGATCTGGCTCGGCGAGGGGTTGATGCACGACCATACCGACGGGCATGTCGACAATCTCGCGCGCTTCGTCGCGCCGGGCAAGCTCGCCATTCCGGTCGCGGCCGACAATGACCCCAACTGGCTGGTCTATCAGCATGCCGCGCGCGCCGCGGCGCGGCATGAGGTCGAAATCGTCCCGATCCCATCGCCCGGCCGGGTGCTGCGCGACGAGGAGATCGTGCCGGCCAGTTACATGAACTTCTATATCGGCAATGCGGCAGTGGTCGTGCCGCAATATGGCGCGCCGAACGATGCGGCGGCGGTGGTGGCGGTCGGCGCGCTGTTCCCGGACCGCGAGACGGTCGGCCTGCATGCCGACCATATCCTGACCGGCGGCGGCAGCTTCCACTGCATCAGCCAGCAGATCCCGGCCTGATCAGCCCGGCCGATTAATCCGGGGGGCCGTCAATCACCCGGCGCGGCAAGGTCCGCGCGTCGATGCCGTCGATCAACCGCGCATTGACCCCGACCTTCGCCCCGACGCGGCCGGGGTAGCATTCCTCTTCCAGGCCGGGATGGATGCGCCAGCCGATCATCGCGCTGCACCGCGAGCAGAAGCGGAAGTCGAGCAGCCGGTCGCCCCATTGATAGATCGACAATTCCGCTTCGCCCTGGGTGATCGCGAACTGGTCGGGCGGATAATAGCAGCACAGCGAGCCGAGCTTCGTACAGATCGAGCAATGGCACTCGGTCACCTCGACCGGCGGCGCGGGCACGGTGAACCGGACGGTCCCGCAATGACAGCTCCCGCCGGTCATAGCCGCGCCAGCATGCGTTCGATCGATTCGTGATGCGTCTCGTTATCGCCGCACTCGCGTTCGAGCATCGCCTTGATCTTCTCCAGTTCCTTTTCGGTCAGATGCTCGATGCCGATAAAGTCGGTGCGTGCCTCGGTATTGGCGCGAATCAGTTCATCGAGCTTGGCCTGGATCGCGCTGGCATCGCGATTCTGCGCATTCTGGATCAGGAACACCATCAGGAAGGTGACGATCGTGGTGCCGGTGTTGATCACCAGCTGCCAGGTGTCGGAATAGGCGAACACCGGCCCGGTGATGCCCCACACGGCAACGACCAGGAACGCCAGCATGAACGCGGGCGGGCGCCCCGCCCAGCTTGCCACTTTCTGCGCCACCGCTTCGAAAAACCGATCCATATTTCCGTCCCTCGATTTGAAACCCAACGCCGAACCGCTAAGTAGCGCGCATGACCGAAATCACCGTCGCCGCGCTCCAGGCCGCCTTTACCGACGATATGGACGCGAACATCGCCCATGTCTCCGCTCTCGTGCGCGAGGCTGCGGCGAAAGGCGCACAGGTGATTCTGCCACCGGAATTGTTCGAGGGCGAATATTTCTGCCGCGTCGAGGATGAGGGGCTGTTCGCCAATGCGAAGCCTACCGCCGAGCATAAGGCGGTGCTGGCGATGCAGAAACTCGCAGCCGAGCTCGGCGTCTATATCCCGACCAGCTTCTTCGAAGCCGACGGCCCGCACCATTACAACAGCCTGGCGATGATCGGCCCCGACGGCCGGGTCATGGGCGTGTATCGCAAGAGCCATATTCCCGACGGCCCCGGTTACGAGGAGAAATTCTATTTCCGCCCCGGCAATACCGGCTTCAAGGTCTGGCCGGGGCCGGCAGAATCGAGAGCGACCACCCTGGGCGTCGGGATCTGCTGGGACCAATGGTACCCGGAAACCGCCCGCGCGATGATGCTGATGGGTGCAGAGATCCTGTTCTACCCGACCGCGATCGGCAGCGAGCCGCATGACACCTCGCTCGATACCGCAAGGCTGTGGCGTCGCGCGATGGTCGGCCATGCGGTGTCGAACGTGGTGCCGATCGTCGCCGCCAACCGCATCGGCGTCGAGCACGGCCAGACATTCTATGGCACCAGCTTCATTGCCGACGAGCGCGGCGACATTCTCGCCGAGCTGGGCCGGGAGGAAACCGGCGTGATCACCGCGACGATCGACCTCGACAGGGTCAAGCGCCACCGCGCCGCGTTCGGCTTCTTCCGCGACCGCCGGCCCGAGCTTTACGGACGGCTGGTGCAGGACATCTAGGCAGACCGGTTCTGCTGGCTGTTCTTGCCGAAAATGTTTTTTGCTGGCTGTTAAGTTGGATTTTTCTTCCGAATTTCCACTTTTTATCAAAGGCTTGTGACATGCTGGCTGTTATCGAATAACAGCCAGGTATCAGCCAGCATAACAGCCAGCGAACAGCCAACGACACACGCTGTTACGTGCCGTAACAGCCAGCTTCATGTACCAACCATGAGAAAGAGCGGGGCGGGGCGCGAGTGACGCATCGCCTGGTTCAACGCTGCCATCAGCCGCCGCCCGGTTGAATCGAGGCGGTGGCATCAATCCGGCCTGAAGCAATATCGACTTGGGTAGTATCGCCTCCCGTTCGGCTCCGGACTGGATCCGGGGCTATCGAAGTCCATGCGCTGCGCGTGCCCTTCGACAGGCTCAGGGCGAACGGAAGGAGGGTGGATCAACTCAGCTGTAAATCACTCTAACGGCTCGTCGGCACATCCGGAAAATAGCGCGCCAGCTTCACCTCCAGCAGCCGCACCAGTTCCGGTTGCATGAATGCATAATCGTCCGGAATATCGAGGCAGATGATGCGGGCCTGTTTCAGGGCCGGGCGAAACCGCTTCTGCAGCTTGTTGCGATGCGTCTTCTCCATGACGAAAATCACGTCCGCCCATTCGACCAGCTCGGCCGTGAGCGGGTTGTCGGCGTCGTGATTGGTGCCGGCTGATTCGACCTCCATGTCGGGCCGCGACGCGAAAATCTGTTCCGCGGTCGGGCTGCGCAGCCGGTTCTGGCTGCACACGAAGAGGATCTTCTTCATGCCGGCCGCAATTCCAGCGCCCGCGCGAACACCGCCTCGAACATCTCGGCCGTCAGCCGTCCGGTATTCTGATTGTAGCGCGAGCAATGATAGCTATCGATCAGGATGCGGCCATCGGGCACGCGGTGTTCGGCGAGATGCGCGAAGCGGCATTTGGGCAGCTTGCCGCCGAGAATCTTCACCGCCGACTGATGCGCGATCTGGCCGAGCGCAATGTACACGCGCGCTTTGGGCAATGCCGCGGCCTGGCCGGCGAGAAACGGGCGGCAGGCGCGGATTTCCTCCGGCGTCGGCTTGTTCTGCGGCGGCAGGCATTTGACCGCATTGATGATGATCGCGCCGTCGAGCCGCAGTGAATCGTCGGGCCTGGCCTCGTACGTGCCGCTGGCCAGCCCGAACTTCGCCAGCGTGTTGTACAGCAACGGCCCCGATTGATCGCCGGTAAAGGGCCGCCCGGTACGGTTGGCGCCATGCTTGCCGGGTGCGAGCCCGACGATCGCCAGCCAGGCATCGGGATCGCCGAACGCATTGACCGGTCCATTCCACCAGTCGGGATGCTCGATGCGGAGATCGTCGCGAAAGGCGACGAGGCGCGGGCAGCGCGGGCAATCATGCGGCGCTTCGGTATGCGGAATCGGACTGGGTGCGAAGTTCATCGAAACGCGATACGCAGGTTGCCGTGCCGATCTCAACTTATGCCATTTCCATCGGGTCGAACCGCCCGGGCCGTCACGGACGTCCCGAAGCGGAAGTGAGTGCCGCGATCGGCGCGCTGACAGGCGTGGTGGCCGTGGCGCCGATCATCGCCAGCGCACCGATCGGCCCGTCGATTCGGCGCTTCGCCAACACCGCCATACTGGTCGAGACGAAAGACGATCCGCCCGCCCTGCTCGCGCGGCTGAAAGCGATCGAGCGCGATTTCGGGCGGCGGCGCGGGCGGCGCTGGGGCGCGCGGGTGATCGACCTCGACATCATCCTGTGGTCGGGCGGCAGCTGGGGCGAGGCCGGCCTGACCGTCCCGCATATCGGCTTTCGCGCGCGCGGCTTCGTGCTCGATCCACTCGCCCGCATCGCCGCCGATTGGCGTGATCCGGTCACCGGGCTGAGCGTCCGGCAGCTCGCTTACCGTTTGCGCGCGGTTGACCAGCGCGCGTCGCGCCCCTAACGCGCGTCACTTGCCCGGCATGTGTGGGGGCCCGTAGCTCAGTTGGTAGAGCAACGGACTTTTAATCTGTAGGTCTCGGGTTCGAATCCCGACGGGCCCACCATCGCCGCTTAGCATTCGCTGGATCGTATCCATCCTCATCGACGCATTGTCACCAGCGTCTTTGCTTCTCCAACCTCGAAGATCTGGCAACCCGCGATCGCGCCGTATATGTTTTTGCGGGTATCCGTTCCCGGAGGCTGCCCGTTGACGCAAGAAACGCGGTTTTGGACTATTCTGGCCCTGATCGTGGCGATTGCCGCAACATGGTTCACCTACGAGCAACTGGTTATCGCACGTCAGAACGTGGTGCCGGCTTTGTCGACAGGGTCGAACAAGATGCCGAATTCCGCTGACATGCCGACTCAGCAGAAGATTCCCGGCAACGATGGCGAGAATTCTCCAGAACCAAAGGCAGCGACGCCGACCACAACGAAAGGATCGGCGCCGGCACTTTCCTCTGCAGTGTCCGACGCGAGCTATTTTACCGAGGTGAGCACACGGTGCATTTCCAGCACGCTAAGCGGCGCCCCCGGGTTTTTGTGCGAAAAGTCGAGAGGAACGGGAGCCTATCGGCGGACTGATCCTGTTTCCTATGGATGTTCACTGGATTTATCGCTGAAATACGGCTTCATCTGCCTTCAGCCGGGTGGTCGCAGAGTTAACCTGGGAGAGGAGCCTGTCACACTCTTTGCCAGGGCGAATCGCGCACGCGCCTGCATCTTGGATAATCGTATCGATGACAGCCATCTGCGATGTGAGGAGGCGTCCGGATCAGGCCATTATGTCGCCCTCGACAAGAAGGAGTTTGGATGCATAGCGACCAGCGCTGGCGAAACCTGTCGCGGCGTGGGTGGGAAGCGTATTCATGTCCCGACGCAAGGAAAAGCTCTTCTGGAAGCGCCGGAAAAATATTCCGATGAGCAGCGTTATCTCGTTTTCATTTCCTGAATCGGCGCGTGGGATTTGGCCTGTTGCATTTGAACCGAATCGATTTGAAAAGAATTATTCCGCTCATACCCGCACGATCCCAAATTGTTCGGGCGATGCCGCATCATGGTCGCCGGGCCTCCCTCGACCATCGCCGCAAGACCAGCCATGATCCCCTCCATGATCGCTGAAGACCCACTCCATGCCGAGGGCGCGGATGCCGCGGGCGAGATCCCCGGTGGCGTACGGCATCCGCCCTGGCTGCTCGCGGCAGGCGGCGCGGTCGCGCTGGCGGCGCTGATCGTCACGCTGATCGGCCTGTTCGTCGATCGCGGCCATCGCTTCGCCTTCGATTCGGCGATCCTGCTCGCTGCGCGGCACGGCGAAGCGCATGGCGTGCCGGTCGGCCCCTATTGGATGAAGCAGGCAGCGATCGATGTCACCGCACTGGGCGGCGAGACCGTGCTGGTGCTGGTCGTATTGATCACCGCCGGGTTCCTTGCGGTCCGGCGGCTCTGGCTGACCCTCGCGCTGGTGCTGGGCGGCACGATCAGCGGGTCGATCGCAGTCGCGATCGTCAAATCGCTGGTCGGCCGCCCGCGCCCCGACCTGACCGACCATCTCGTCCAGGTATCGTCAGAGAGTTTCCCGAGCGGCCATGCCGCCAACAGCGCAATCATCTATCTGACCATCGCCACGCTGATCATGCAGATCGCGCCGGGGGGCGGATCGCGCCGCTATATCCTGATCGTCGCGGCGCTGCTGGTCACCGCGATCGGCATGAGCCGGGTCTATCTCGGCGTGCACTGGCCAAGCGACGTGCTTGGCGGCTGGGCGTTCGGAACATTATGGGCGATCGGCTGGTGGGCGATCGGCGCCTGGGCCAGGCTCAGGCGCGCCGGCGTGTCGGTATTACACCCCGGCGAGTAGCCGCTGCGCCGATTTGAGGTGCGGTGCATCGACCATCTTGCCGTCGAGCGCCAGCGCCCCCGCGCCGGGATTCGCTTCGAACAGGGCAACGACGCTGCGGGCGTGATCAATCTCCGCCTCGCTTGGCGTGAAGGCGGCATTGATCACCGGCACCTGTGACGGATGAATCGCCATCATGCCGGTGAAACCGTCGCGCCGCGCCCGCGCGGCGTAGGCAGCCAGCCCGTCGAGATCGCGGAAATCGGGATAGACCGTCTCAATCGCCGGCACGCCCGCCGCATGCGCGCCGAACAAGGTGAGCGAGCGGGCGAGCTGATATGGCGCAGTATAGCTGCCATCGGCCTCACGCGAGGTCGCAGCACCAATCGCGGCGGGCAGATCCTCCGCCCCCCAGGTCAGGCCGGCGAGGCGCGATGTGACGCCGCCATAGCTGCCCAGTGAAAAAATCGCCGCCGGCGTCTCGGTTGCAATCGGCAGGATCGCGATCTCGCCCGACAGCCGCGCATCGAGCGCGGCAAGCGACGCCGCGCCTTCGGCCTTGGGCAGCAACAGCCCATCGGGACCGGCAGTCAGCACCGCCGCCAGGTCATCGTCGATCAGCCCGGAGTCGAGCGGATTGACCCGGACATAGAGCGTCGCCGTGCGTGGCCGGCGCAGGAATTCGGCCACCGCCGTGCGCGCGCCGGGCTTGGCCGCCAGGCTGACCGAATCCTCCAGGTCGAGGATCAGCACATCGGCACCGAGCCCCAGTGCCTTTTCCATCCGGTCGGGACGGTCGCCGGGAACGAACAGCAACGAGCGCAGGCGGGGCATCGGATTCTCCTGAAACGGCGATCCGCCCCCTATCATAGCCAGAGCGTGCCAAGGCAACGACGAAGCGTCTTGTGACTTTATACCATTACATTTAAGGCGCCGCTCAAATAAGAAAGGGCCTTCATGATTCGTCGTCTTTTGCTCGCCAGCACCGCTTCCGTCCCCGCGCTCGTTTTTGCCTTCGCTCAACCGGCGCTTGCCCAGGACACGCCCGCCGACACCGCCGCCGCACCCGCAAAAGCGACGAATGACGACAGCCGCGACATCATCATCACCGCGCCGTTCGAACAGAGCGAAGGCGATGTCCTATCGGGCACATCGGTCCTGTCCGGCGACGCACTGACGCGCAGCCTGAAGCCGACGATCGGCGAAACGCTGGCCAAGCTGCCCGGTGTCTCGGCGACCTCGTTCGGTCCGAGCGCGTCGCGCCCGATCCTGCGCGGTTTCCAGGGCGAGCGCATCCGCGTGCTGACCGACGGGATCGGATCGATCGACGTGTCCAATACCTCGGTCGACCATGCCGTGATCATCGATCCGCTGCTGGCCGAACGCATCGAAGTGCTGCGCGGCCCCTCGGCGCTGCTGTTCGGTTCCTCGGCGGTCGGCGGCGTGGTCAACGTCATCGACACGCGCATTCCACGCAGCGTGCCGGAAAAAGGCTATCGGTTCAGCGGCACCGCCACCTATGGCTCGGCCGCCGATGAGCGCACGATCGGCGGCGCGGGCGATGTCGCGGTCGGCCAGCACCTCGTACTTCATGCCGACGGCTCCTATTCGAAGAGCGGCGACCTGCGCATCGGCGGATATGCCCTGACCCCCGAGCGGCGCCGCGAAGCGCTGGCGACCAGCCTGTTGCCGGTCGACCCGGCCGATCCCGAGCCGATCGATTATGCCGCCAATGCCGCGATCAAGGGCAAGCTGCCCAATTCGTCGAGCGAGACCTGGACCGCCGGCGCCGGCGCGACGATCATCACCGACACCGGCAATCTCGGCATTTCCTACAGCCATTATGACAGCCTGTACGGTGTGCCGATCCGCTATGCGACGCTACCCGGCGAGGGGCAGGAAGCGCCGCGCCTGTCGGTGGTGCAGAACCGCGTCGACCTGCGCGGCGAAGTCGAGACCGGCGGCGGTTTCCTCGACAAGATCAAGATCCGCGCCGGCCAGGCAAGCTATCGCCATTTCGAACTGGAAGAGGATGGCTCGGTCGGCACTGCCTTTTACAACAAGGGCCTGGAAGGCCGGCTTGAAGTGATCCAGGCCGATCATGGCGGCTGGAAGGGCGCATCGGGCGTGCAATTCTTCAACCGCATTTTCGACGTGAAGGGCGAAGAAGCCTTTCTGCCCAAGAACGAAACCAACCAGACCGGCTTCTTCACGCTGCAGCAGCTCGATCTCGGCGCGTTCAAGGCCGAGGGTGGCCTCCGCTATGAGCTGACCGATGTCGCGTCACGCACGCCGGTGGACGATCTGCGCTTCTTTCGCGGCAGCCGCCATTTCGAAGCGCTGTCGGGCTCGATCGGCGCGTCTTATGGCCTGACCGACGGGATCCGCTTCGGGCTCAACCTGTCGCACACCGAACGCGCGCCCTCAGCGGAGGAATTGTTCGCCAATGGCGGGCATGCCGGGACCCAGGCCTATGAACTGGGCAACGCCGATTTCCGGCTCGAGAAGAGCTGGGGCCTGGAAGCCACGCTGCACGCGCATGGCGAGGGCTACAGCTTCGACGCGTCGGCCTATTACAATAAATTCACCAACTATATCTCGGAGAACCAGGTCGATCAGGCGGTGTGCGAAGCCGCCGCTGCGCCGAGCGGGCGCGAGGTCGAATTCCCCTGCTTCCAGTTCAGCCAGGCCAATGCGCGCTATTATGGCTTCGAGGCGCAGGGGTCGGTGCTGCTGACGCGGATCGGCGACTATAAGATCAACGTCGATGCGCTGGGCGATTATGTCCATGCCAATATCGTCGACCAGGGTCCGATTCCGCGCATCCCGGCACCGCGCGTGCTGGGCGGGATCGAGGCGCAATCGGACCGCATCACTGGCCGGCTCGAGGCCGAGCATGTGTTCGACCAGAACCGCGTGACCGCATTCGAGACGCCGACCAAGGGCTATACGATGGTCAACGCGGCCCTGTCGTTCAAGCCATTCGGCGCCGACAACAAGACCACGCTCGACATCAGCGCCAACAACATCTTCGATGTCGATGCGCGCCGCCATGCGAGCTTCCTGAAGGATTTCGCCCCGCTCGCCGGGCGCGATATCCGGGCGACGTTGCGCTTCAGCCTGTAGGAGATTTCGCGCTCAGGGCGAACCTCATCCGTTCGCCCTGAGTCTGTCGAACGGCATGCGCAGCGCATAGGGTTCGACAGGTTCAGCCCGAGCGGGTTTGGCCTTATCCCAAGAGAACCTAAAGCGCGGCGATCGCTTCGGCGAGCGGGCGGATGGCGTCGGGCTGGTGATCCCAGGAGGTCACCAGCCGCGCTTCGCCCGGGCCCCAGTCGTAGAAATCAAACCCCTTGGCGCGGAGCTTTTCCGCCTCCGCGGCGGTGACGCGCAGGAACACTTCGTTCGCCTCGACCGGATAGACCAGCCGCTCGCCCGCCGCCTTGGCCAGCATCGTCGCCCCGGCATTCGATGCACGGGCATTGTCGAGCCACAGATCATGGTCCAGCAATGCGTGGATCTGCGCGGCGAGGTAGCGGCCCTTGGACAACAACAGCCCGGCACGCTTGCGGCGATAGAGCGTCGCGGCGGCCAGTTCGGGCTTGAAGAAGACCAGTGCCTCGGCGCTCATCCCGCCATTCTTGACGAAGCCGAAGCTCAGCGCATCGACCCCGGCGCGCCAGGTCAGGTCGGCCGGAGTGCAGCCGAGATGCGCCACGGCATTGGCGAAGCGCGCGCCGTCCATATGCAACCCGAGCCGGCGTTCGCGCGCCAGATGGCCGATCGCCGCCACTTCATTCGGGGTATAGACGCAGCCATATTCGGTCGCGTTGGTGATCGAGATCGCATGCGCCTGGAGCTGATGGACGTCGTTGCGGATCGGATCGAGCACCGCGGCGATGCTGGCCGGCGTCAGCTTCGCGCCTTCGCCCTCGCCAAGCAGCAGCTTCGCGCCATGGGTGTAGAAGCCAGGGGCGCCGCCTTCGTCATTCTGGATATGCGCATCATGATGGCACACCACAGCGCCGTGGGGCGGGCACAGCGCGGCGAGCGCGAGGCAATTGGCGGAGGTGCCGGTCGGTACCCATAAGGCGCGCACGTCGGCTTCGAACAGGTCGGAGAAGCGCGCGTCGAGCTGGCGGCTCCAGCCATCGCCGTCATAGGCGGTGTCGAGCGTATTGGCCTGTTCGAGCGCCGCGAAGACGGCGGGATGAACCGGGGCGGCATTGTCGGAGAAGAAGCGCATGGGCAGAGCCTTGCTGCGCCGCCCGGGTCTCGTCAACCGTGTCGATTGAGCGGTTATCATCCTTCCGTTCGTTTGGAGCGAAGTCGGGAAACCATGCGCAGCGATTGTGGCTAGTTTCTCGACTTCGCTCGAAACGAACGGGGATGGAGGGTCGGTTCAACCCGAGTAACTATCCTAGCGCGGATCGAGCGGCGGTTCGTCGGGTGGCGGATCGTCGCCACGCGGCGCGCGGTCCTCGCGGCGCGGGCGATCGCCGCGATCGCGGTTCGAGCGGTTGATCTCGATGCTGCCGTCGGGACCGACGCGCAGGTTGAGACCAAGCCCTTCGATCTCGCCTTCCAGCGGGACATCGATCCCTTCCAGGCCGATCGAATTCTCCGCATCGGGGTCGAGCTCATTGTCCGCCGCTTCCGTCACCGGCGCAACGGCCGGACCGACGCCGATTGCGCGCATCATGAAGTCGCGCCAGATCCGTGCCGGGATGCCACCGCCCGACAGGCCGGCATTGGGCTTGTTGTCGTCGTTTCCGACCCACACACCGACCACCAGGTCGCCGGCGAACCCGACGAACAGCGCGTCGCGATTGTCCTGCGTCGTGCCGGTCTTGCCATAGGTCTTGACCGACAGCGCCGCCTGCCGCCCGGTACCCGTTTCGGCCGAGGCGGAAAGCAGATCGAGCATCTGTTCGCGCAGGTCGCCGGTCAGCGGATGACCGCCCTGAGTCAGGCTCTCCAGCCAGCTGCGATCGCCATTCGGTTCGAGCCCGCTGGCGCGAACCGGATAATTCTGCGCCGCGACCGCGGCATAGGCCGAGGTCAGTTCGAGCAGCGACACGGTCGAGGTGCCAAGCGCGATCGTCGCCTCATTGGCGATCGGGGTCGAGATGCCCAGGTCGCGCGCGGCGCGAATGACATTCTTCACGCCGACCTGCTGGATCAGCCGGGCAGCGGCGACGTTGCTCGATTTCGCAAAGGCGCGGCGCAGCGTGATCTCGCCCTCGTACCGGCCATCGCTGTTCTTGGGCGACCAGTCGGCGATCGTCACCGGCTCATCCTCGATCTTCGAATCCGGGGTCAGGCCGCTGCGCAACGCGGCGAGATAGACGAACAATTTGAACGCGGACCCGGGTTGACGCCGCGCCTGCACCGCGCGGTTGAACGGGCTGTCGGCATAGGATTTGCCGCCGACCATCGCGACCACCCGGCCATCGGGCCGCATCGCGACCAGCGCGACCTGCGCCTGCTTCAGGCCGGCGCTGCGCACCGCGCGTTCGGCCGCCTTTTGCAGCCGCCGGTCGAGCGTCGTCTTGACCGTGGTTTCGGTGGCGATCTCGCCGGCGCGGTCGCGTGCCTCGGGCAGCACCCAGTCGGCGAAATAGGTGCCGTCGGGCAGCTGCTTGGTCGTGCTCATCGACAGTCGTGCCGGCGACACATCGGCGGCAATCGCCTTGTCGAGAAAACCGCCATCGACCATCGCCCCGACGACCAGCTTCTGCCGGTCGCGCGCGCCCTTGAGATTGACTGTCGGAGCGAGGCGCGACGGCGCCTTGACCAGCCCGGCAAGCATTGCCGCCTGGCCGATCGACAGATCCTCCGGCGCGCGGCTGAAATAATGTTTCGCGGCAGCGCGCAGGCCGTACACATTGTCGCCGAAATAGACGTTCGACAGATAGCGCGAGAGGATCTCGTTCTTCGACAGCCACGCCTCGAGCCAGAAGGCGATCATCACTTCGCGGATCTTGCGCGCCGCGGTGCGGTCCGAATCGAGAAACGCGTTCTTGGCGAGCTGCTGCGTGATGGTGCTGCCGCCCTGGCTGCGGCCGTCGCTCGTCATGTTGTGCCAGAAGGCGCGCGCAATGCCGCGCGGATCGACGCCCCAATGCGATTTGAAGCGCCGGTCCTCGATCGCCAGGAACGCGTTGGTGACATTGGCAGGCAGTTTCGACGCATCGACCGGCGTGCCGATGATTGCCCCGCGCCGCGCGATCGGCGTGCCGTCCTCCGCCAGCAGCGTGATGCTCGGCGGAGTCAGCGGCTCAAGCGATTTGGACAAGGGCGCGGTGATGGCGAGCCAGATCACCGCCAGCACGAACAGGATGATCCCGCCGCCCAGGATGCGCACCGGCCAGCGCCAGCGCGAGCGCCGATACGGTACCGGCAGGTTCGAACTATAGCCCTCGCCACCCGGATCCTGGCCACCATAGCCGTCCGGCGGCGGCAGGCCGTCGGACAGTTCGAGCGGCGACCGGTTCCCGCGCACGGGCGTGCCGGCGGTGCGATTGCCGGACGGCGCGGTGGCCGGATCGAAGGGATAGGGGCGCATCTGGTTCGATCGTTTCCGAGTCAGTCCGCCACCATGGCGGAGAACTGTATTACATCGATAAAACAGTGGCCGCAAGCGATTGGCCCCGGAGGATACGCACGGAGATACGCACGGAGATACGCACGGGGATAGACGCCGACAGCCCGGTCGGGCACACCCGATGGCGAAGCGAAACCGCGGAGCGACAAAGTGCGTGCGACCATCAAGGACGTATCCCGCGAAGCGGGGGTCTCGATCAAGACGGTATCGCGCGTCCTCAATAATGAGCGCTATGTCGGCGCGGCGACGCGCGCGCGCGTACAGGAAGCGGTCACGCTGCTCAATTTCCGCCCCAGCACCGCCGCGCGCTCGCTCGCCGGGCGCCGCAGCTTCCAGATCGCGCTGATCTGCGACAATCCCAGCCCCTATTATGTCTATGAAATGCAGTCGGGAATCCGTGACCGCTGCGAGGCGGACGGCGTGCGGATGATCGCCCAGCCCTATGACCGCAACTCCGTTACCTTGCTCGACGATGTCGAGAGCCTGGTCGATGCAACCAATGTGGATGGATTGATCCTGACGCCGCCGGTGACCGACTATCCGGCGGTGCTCGACCTGCTTGCGCGGCGCGGGGTGCGTTTCGTGCGCATTTCACCCGGCGGCGATGTCGACCTGACCTCGTCGACCTTTATCGACAATGAGGGTGCGGCACGGATGATGACCGAGCATCTGATCGGGCTCGGCCATCGCCGCATCGGTTTCATCGCCGGCCATCCTAGCTATGCGACCAGCGCGCAGCGGCGGAACGGTTATCTTGAGGCCCTGCAGACCGCAGGTATCGCAGCCGACCCGGCGCTGACGGTCGAGGGCAGCTACGACTTCGCCTCCGGCGCTGCTGCCGCCGAGATGCTGCTGTCGCTGGATGTGCCGCCAAGCGCGATCTTCGCGTCGAGCGACGATATGGCGGCCGGCGCGCTGACCGTCGCACACCGCCGTGGAATCAGCGTCCCCGGCCAGCTGTCGGTCGCCGGGTTCGACGATACCGCGCTGGCGGGTTTCGTCTGGCCGCCTTTGACCACGATCCGCCAGCCGACCCGGCAAATGGCCTATCAGGCGGCGGACCTGCTGCTTGCGGGCGAGGATGCGCCGGTCGAACGGCGCGAGATCGGGTTCGAGCTGGTGGTGCGCGATTCGACCGGGCCGGCCGAGAAATAGGCCCTTTCACGCCCGCTGATTGCCCGGGGTTCGCCCCTGTTATCCCCTGTTATCGGCATTGTATTTTCGCGCCCCTGTTATTGTTGGATCTATATCTGGATTACGCGTTTGTTTTCAGGAGCATGGCTGACCCTGCCCCTGGTATGGAAACAGGGGTGGAACAGGGGCAATAACAGGGGCCGTTTCGATCGAAACAGGGGCGATGATCGCGCGACGCTTCGTGGCCATTTGAAAGAGCAGGAAGAGAACGCCTCACCGGCGTCTCGTCCGACTCTCACCATGCGGCATCCCGCCACGTCATTGAATCGCCATCCGCCACCGGATCCGCTCAGTCCTCAATTCTCAAGCCTGTCACCCGACGAACATCAGCGCTGCACCCAGCGCAAGCAGGAATGCCACCAAAGTCGCCGCGAGGATCACGAACAACGGCTTCGGCCCAGCCTCAAGCAATTGCGACAGAGGCGAGCGGATCGCGGTCGCCGTCACCGCCGCGGCAAGCAGGCCGGCGGCGATCTGTTCCGCGCCTTTCGCCGTCACCGCCGGGATCACCCCGAATGAATTGATCCCGGCCAGCACGAAAAAGCCGACAACGAACCAGGGTATTCCCGGCCCCTTCGCCCGCGACGCATCGCCGCGCAGGAACAGGGCAACGATCGCCAGCACCGGCGCGAGCAGCGCGACGCGAGTCAGCTTCACGATCGCGGCGATATCGCCCGCATCCTTGGAATAGGAATAGCCCGCACCCAGCGCCTGGGCGACGTCATGGATCGCCGCACCAAGCATGAAGCCGGCCTTGAGGTCGCTCATCGCCAGCGCGTGCGCGGCGATCGGGTAGAGCACCATCGCCAGCGCGCTGAGCGCCGAGATGCCGACCAGCACCATGGTCAGCTGCGCCTGGCTGGTGCGCTTCTCGCCCAGCGTGGTGGCCAAAGCCATCGCCGCCGATGCACCGCAAATCGCCACCGCACCCCCGGCAAGCGTACCGAAAGCGGTGTCGAAGCCGAAGCGCCGCGCCGCGAGGATGCCGGCACCGATGGTCAGCGCGACGATCGCCAGCACGCACAGCAGGGCGACCGGCCCGAGCGCGACGATCTGCCCGAAGGTGATGCGCACGCCGACCAGCACGATGCCCCAGCGCAGCAGCGAGCGCGAGGCGAAGGCGAGCCCGGGGGTGAGGCGCGTATCGGCGCTGAGGAAATTGAGCGCGAGCCCGATGAGCAGCGCCATCAGGGTCAGCGGCGCGCCATAATGATCCGACAGGAAGGCTGCCGCGAGCGTTCCCGCCGCAACGATCGCCAGGCCGGGCAGATAGCCCTGCCAACTCGACTTGGGCGACGGCTCGATATCGCCATAGAGATCCGCCGCCATCGGCAGGGGTCTTGGTTGTCTCGTCGCCATGGTCGCCCCAATTTCGATCGGGCTGTTCCGCCCGCTTGTGATGAGGCTAGGCCAGAGCCGCCCCGAAATACAGCCGTCCCCGGAATATACCCATCCCGGAATATACCCTTCAGTGCGGCGCGACCGGCATTGCCGTCCCCATCCCATCGAGCGGCAGCCGTGGCAACAGGATCTGGATCGCGATCACCGCCAGCAGATAGGATCCGCCGGCGAACAGGAACAGCGGCAGATAACCCAGCCCGGCGGCGAGCGTCAGCCCGGCGACCTTGGCAATCACCATGCCGCCGATATTGCCGCTGAATGCGCCGAAGCTGGTTACCCGCCCGATCTTTTCCGGCCGCGAAACATCGGCGATCAGCGCGAACAGATTGACCGAAAAGGCCTGGTGCGCAGCCATCACCAGGCCGATCAGCGCGACCGCCAGAGCATAGCTGTGCACCGTGTCGGCGAACGGTAAAGGCAAGGCGAGCAAGGCGGCGGCGAGCAGCGAACCCTTGCGAACTTTCTCCACGCTATAGCCCTGACGGATGAGCCGCGACGCGACCGTCCCGGCGATCAATGATCCGATCGCGCTGCAGGTATAGGCGATCGCCAGCGGCGTGCCGAGCGCGATGCCGGTCAGGCCGAAGCTGCGATGGAAGAAATCCGGCATCCAGAACAGCATCAGCCACCAGGTCGCATCCGACAGGAATTTGGCGATCGCGATCGCCCAGGTGCGCCGTTCGACAAAGATGCTTCGTCCGATCGTGCCGGCCGCGCTCGCTTCGCTGCGGGTCGATGCGCCGTCACCGGCGAAATGCACGCCCTTCACCGCGAGCAGCCAGGCGCCGGCCCAGACCAGGCCGAGGCCGCCGCCGATCAGGAACGCCGCACGCCAGCCCCACAAAAGGGCGACTGTCGGAATGAGCAATGGCGTGGCGATTGCGCCCAGGCTGCCGACGGTATTGACCAACCCGTAACCGAACGAGCGCATCGTCGGCGGGAAGATCACGGCAATGGTCTTGATCGCGGCGGGCGTGCCCATCGCCTCGGTCGCGCCAAGCGCGATGCGGCAGAAGACGAAGCTGTTGAAGCCGCGCGCAAAGGCATGCGCCATCGCCGCGAGGCTCCACAGCGCGACGCCGATCGGATTGGCCCATTTCACCCCGAGCTTGTCGACCGCAAAGCCGGTGAACAGGAACGCCACCGCCGCCGATCCCTGGAACCAGGCGGCAAGCGTGCCGTAATCATTGTCGCTCCACCCCATATCCGCCGCGATATCGGGCTTGAGCACGGCGATGATCTGCCGGTCGACAAGGTTGAGCAGCGTCGCGGTGATCGCCAGCGCGAAGATGAGATTCCGCCGCGCCAGGGACAGGGTCATCGCGGTTGGACCAGGAGATCGGAAGCGTTTGCAGCAAGGCGGTGCCAGCGCGTTTCGATCATCGGGCGCGGGATGCCGGCGGCATCCTGCGGATCATGCCAATCTCTCTCGGCCGGATGATCGACATAAAACAAAAGCACGCGCCCCTTTCTTGTGCTCCCGCGAAGGCGGGAGCCCAGACTGGGTCCCCGCCTTCGCGGGGGCAAAAGTTTTTTGCCATAAGAGGACAGGTACCTCTTACTAAGCAAAGGTCACCTGCTCACCATCCTGCAGCAGCGCGATGGCGTTGCGGCGCAATTGCTTCGTGCCGGGATTGAGCATCGCCTCGGGCGTATATTGCGCCAGGAACACGCGTCGTGCGCGATCGGTGCGATTGGCGCCGGTCGCATGCAGCAACAGGCTGGAGAAAGCGACGATGTCGCCCGCTTTGGCCTCGACGATGAGCCCCTCCGTTTCGGCCGGTGCGCCGACCAGATCATTGCTGCCGGTCTGGCGCTCATGCGGAACGATACCGTTCCGGTGACTCCCCGGCATCAGCCGCACCGTGCCGTTCTCGATCGTGGCATCGTCGAGCGGGCACCAGCAGGTGACATAGGGGGCATGATCGGCCGGGCCGCCATTACCGACGACATAACCCGAATCCTGATGCCAGGAAAATGGCAGGCCGCCCTCCGGCCCCTTCACGACGAACTGGTCGAAGAAGAAATAGGCCGTGTCCCCGATCGTCGCGCGGCAGACTTCCGCCATCGTGTCGCTGAACAGCATGTGCCTGATCTGCGGCGCGACGCGCTGGCATTCATTGGCGAAATAGCGCTTGCCGCGATGGCTGATGCCGATCGTGTCGACGCCTGCTGCGTCCATCCGCGCATCCTCGCGCGCGACGAATGCATCGCATTCGCCGCGCAACAGAGTCAGCGCGTCACCGGCCAGCGCGCCTTCGAACACGGCATAGCCCTGTTCGACGAACTGCCGCGCCTGCTGCTGATATTTCATTCCAGGCCTCCGATCAGTAATTGAACCGCACCGCGACCCCGAAATAGCGATCGACATCGCGCGGCAGGAGATAGCGATAGCTGCCGCCGGGACCGCCAGTGGTGATCAGCGACGCATAGCTCTTGTCGGTCAGGTTGCGGCCGATGAAGTTGACCCGCCACACGCCGTTCGGATCGACCAGCGCGATATTGGCGTCGACCAGGGCATAGCCGTCGATGGTGATCGCGCGGCGCACCGCAAGATCGCCCGGAGTTACGCCCGCCTGCAGCGACGACACCTGGTCGCTGGTCAGCGAGATGTTGCTGCCGATTTCGACATTGGCGAAACCGCCGGTCTCGATCTTCCAGGTCGCGCCGATATTGCCCTTCCAGGTCGGCGCGAGCGGCAGCTGTTCGCCACGCCGGTCGGTCGCGGTCGCAGGTGAGCCGGCCGGGATGTTGAACTTGTCGATCTGCGCGTCGGTATAGGCGATGCCGGCGTTGATGGTGAAGTTGCGTACCGGCCGGATCACCGATTCGATCTCCACACCCTTGGTCGACACCGAGCCCGCGTCGGTCAACTGAGTGACGACCGATCCGTTCAGATTGACGAAGCTGTTGGCCTGGAAATGGTCGTATTTGGCGTAGAAGACCGCGGTGTTGAGTGTGAAGCTGCCATCGGCTGTCTTGAACTTGGTGCCGAATTCATAAGCGTTCGATGTCTCCGCCGCGATCGGCGCGAGCTGGTTGTCGTTCTGGTTGAAGAAGACGTTGAACGCCGGGCCCTTATAACCCTGGCTGAATGTCGCATACGCCATCAGCCCGTCGGTCACATCGGCCTGAACGCCGAGCTTGCCAGAGAAATCGCTCTGACTGGTCTTCAGATGATAATTTGCCGCCGCCCCGACCAAGCCGGGACCGGCGCCGGTCGCAGCCGCGCGGACATTGAAGGCACTGATATTGTCATGGGTGAAGCGCCCGCCCGCGATCAGCCGCAACCAGTCGGTCGCGCGGAAGGTGATATTGCCATACGCCGCGACATTCTCGATCGTCGACCCGAAATTGCCGACCGCGCTCGGAAAGGTCAGCGTCGAGGAGCCGACCGCGCAAGGAAAGAGTCCTGAAACCGGCGGCAGGGTGGTCGCCGAGCAGACGATATCGTCACGCTCGAAGGTCCGCTCCTGCTTCGCTTTGTAGTAGAATCCGCCCAGAACATATTCGACGGTCTGATTGCCGGGCGACGCGAGGCGGACTTCCTGAGTGAAGGTGGTCGATGGTTGCGGCCCGAAATCGTCGAGCTGGTTGCCGCCGGTGGCCGTGTAGACCCGATCGATAAAGTCGCCGTCTCGAATACCGAAATTCTTGTAATCGCGGTACGCGGTGATTGAGGTCAGCGTGCCAGCCGATCCCACATCGAGATCGGCCTGGAGCGAACCACCCCAGCTTGTCTCGCGCGTCTTAGTCAACGTGTTCTGACGGATTTCGCGCGTTTCGTCGCCGGCCAACTTGATGCCACTCAGCGATCCGGCCAGGCCGTTATTGACCGGCACCGTACCGATGACCTCGGCGCAGCAATCGGCATTGGTCCGGCGCCAGTCCCCGATCAGCGTGAAGGTCAATGCGTCGGTCGCCTCGGCAACGATCATGCCGCGCACGCCGTAGCGCTCATAACCATTGACGGTGCGGTTCAGCGTGACGTTGCGCACCGTGCCGTCGAAATTGGCATAGGTTCCGGTGAACCGGCTGCTGATCCCGTTCCCGAGCGGAATGTCGATCGCCGCCTTGAGTTTGTATTCGCTGTCCGTGGTCGCCTGACCCTCGACATAGCCACCGAATTTATCGCCCGGCTTGCGCGTGACGATGTTGACCACGCCGGCCGATGAATTCTTGCCGAACAATGTGCCCTGCGGCCCGCGCAGCACTTCGATCCGCTCTACATCGTACAAATCGCCGAACGCTTCGCCGGAGCGCGCATAGGTGACGCCATCGACGACGAAGCCGACACTCGGTTCGGCCGCGATCGAGAAGTTGATCGTGCCGACGCCGCGCAGGAACAGCGACGAATCGATCGTCGTCGCGCTTTCCTTGAAATTGAGGCTGGGGACGAGCTGTTGCAGCGACTGGACGTTGACGCCGCCGCGTGCCTCGAACTGCTCGCCACTGACCACGCTGATCGCGGCGGGGACCTTTTGCAGATTCTCCGAACGCTTCTGCGCGGTGACGATGATATCGCCCGGATCGGCGATGTCGGTCGCCACAGCCTCTTCCGGGGTGGCGGGTGCGGCATCCTGCGCGAACGCGGGCGTCGCGGCGATCAGCGCGAACAACGCCGCGCCGGACAGATGGAAAGCTCGTTTCATAAATCCTCCCTCAAATTCCCATTCAATTGATGGATATTATATTTATTGGCCCCGATCTGACAGCGTAATCAGACTAGGCGGTCGTAAAGTTCGGCTTTGGTCAGACTCCCAATTCGGCCATTTCCACCACGCGGTGCTCGCGCGCGCTGATTTCCGCCGCCGCGCCGATCGCGACCGCCATCATCCCGTCATGCGCGGTGACTTCGACCGGGCCGGCGCCGCGCACCGCGGCGTTGAATTTCTGATGTTCGTAAAAGGTCGATCCGTGATGACTGCCGGCGTTCAACGCGGCCGCGTCGACATCGACCAGACGACGTTCGACCGCCTTGGGATTCATGAAACCGACGCGCGGCGAATAGACGATCGCGCCTTCGGGAATCAGCACCTCGAGCCGCGCCTGGTCGCCAACCGCCGCGATCTCCTCCTGATTTTCCGCGCCATCGGCGAACATCGACAAATCGAGCATCGCACGCACGCCATTGTCGAAATCGACCGTCGTGTAACTGTTGTCGATGATGTCGGGACGCTCCCCGGCATAATCCTCATCGAGATGGTTCACGTCCATCGCACCCGAGCAATAGACGCGCACCGCTTCTGCGCCGGTGATCAACCGCATCAGATCGAAGAAATGGCAGCATTTCTCGACCATCGTGCCGCCAGTGTTGCGGCTGAAACGGTTCCAGTCGCCAACCTTGGGCAGGAAGGGAAAGCGATGCTCGCGGATCGACAGCATCTGCAAGCGGCCGATGCGCCCGGCCTTCACCTCGGCGATGAACTCTGCGGCCGGCGGCATGAAGCGATATTCCATCGCCGTCCAGAACACCTTGTCGCTCTGTGCCGCGCGATCGACGATCCAGCGCGCATCCTCGATTCGAGTCGCGACGGGCTTTTCGCAGAGGATATGCAGGCCGGCATCGAACAGCGGGACCAGCACATCGCGGTGCGTATGATTGGGGCTGGCGACGATCACCGCGTCGCACAGGCCGCTCGCCGCAAGCCCCGCCGCGTCATCGAATACCGCGACGTCATCGGCGCGCTCCTTGAGCGCGGTCTTCGCCCAGCCGAGCGAGCTTCCAGTCGGATCGGCCAGCGCCGTCACGACCGCGCCGGGCGTGATCGCGAGGTTGTTGATGTGCTCGACGCCCATCATACCCGCGCCCACCAGACCATAACGCACTTGCTCTACCACGAGGATCGATCCTATATGACAACGATGTCTGAAATCATGCTTACACCCGATTCCCGCCCGCTCGGCAAGAGCGGATTGATGGTCAGCCCGATTGCCTGGGGGATGTGGCGCTTCGGCCACTCCACCGCACAGGAGGGGCGCGCGCTGATCGACGCGGCATTTTCGGCCGGGGTCACGCTGTTCGACACCGCCGATATCTATGGCTTCAACGGTGCCGGCGGATTCGGAGATGCCGAATCGCTGCTGGGACAGATCTTCGCTGACTCGCCCGGCTTGCGCGAGCGCATGGTGCTGGCGACCAAGGGCGGCATCACCCCGCCGGTGCCGTATAATTCGAGCGCCGCCTACCTCGCCGAGGCGCTCGACGCGTCGCTGAAGCGGCTGCGGGTCGAACAGGTCGATCTTTACCAGATCCACCGCCCCGATACTCTCGCGCACCCGCAGGAAGTGGCGCGCGCGCTGGAGGACATGGTCACTTCGGGCAAGGTCCGCGCGGTCGGCGTGTCCAATTATACCGTCGCGCAGACCACGGCACTGGCGAGCTTGCTGACCATCCCGCTGGCCAGCCATCAGCCGGAATTTTCACCGCTCGAACTGGAGCCGATCACCGGCGGCCTGCTCGATCTGGCGATGGAGCGCGACATGGCGATCCTCGCCTGGTCGCCGCTTGGCGGCGGCCGGATCGGCGATCCGCAGGACGAGCGCAGTCGCGCAGTCGCCGCCGCGCTCGATATCGTCGCGGCCGAGGCGGGGGTCGACCGTGCGGCCGCTGCCTATAGCTGGGTGATGACGCATCCGGCGCGCGCGATCCCGATCGTCGGCACGCAGAATGCCGATCGTATCGCGATGATCGGGGACGCTTTCAAGCCGCGCTGGACGCGCAAGGCCTGGTACGACGTGCTGATCGCGTCACGGGGAGAAAGACTGCCATGACGACCGATACGACGCGCAGGGGCGCGTGCGAGATCAGCTGGTTCTCGGCCCTGTGCGACGATGATTATGAATTTCTCGGCGTGCCCGATGCGAAGCTCAGATCGAGCTGGGAACATTGTCGTGACATCGTGGCGCAGGCCGAGACCGGCGGGTTCGACAATATCCTGCTGCCATCGGGCTATGCGCTCGGCATCGACACCACGGCCTTCGCCGCCGCGATCGCCACCGCGACCAGTCGGATCAATTTGCTGATGGCGGTGCGTATCGGCGAGACCTGGCCGCCGCAGCTGGCGCGCCAGATCGCCACGATCGACCGCATGTCGGGCGGCAGGTTGAAGGTGAATATCATCTCCTCCGACATGCCCGGCGAGACAATGCCCTCGGCACCGCGCTATGCCCGCACGGTCGAGGCGATGCAGATCCTGAAGACCCTGCTCAATGGCGACCCGCTCGACCATGACGGCGAATTCTGGAAACTGAAGCTCGCGCCGCCGAGCATCGGCACCGTATCGGGCAAGGCGCCCCTGCTCTATTTCGGCGGCCTGTCCGAGGATGCGCGCGAAGCAGCGGCGAAGGGCTGCGATGTATTCCTGATGTGGCCCGACAAGCAGGAAAATGTCGCCGCGATCATCGCCGACATGAAGGCGCGCGCGGCGAAACATGGCCGCACCCTGCGCTTCGGCTACCGCGCGCATGTCATCGTGCGCGAAACCGAGGCCGAGGCGCGCATTGCCGCCGAGCGGCTGTTGTCGAAACTCGATGCGGCGGAAGGGGCGGCGATCCGCGCCAAGTCGCTCGATTCGACTTCGACCGGTGTCGCCGCTCAGGCCGCTTTGCGCGAGAATGCCGCGGATGACGGCTATGCCGAGCCCAATTTGTGGACCGGCGTCGGCCGCGCCCGCTCCGGCTGCGGCGCCGCGATCGTCGGCGATCCCGACCAGGTGCTGGCCAAGCTCAACGCCTATCGCGACATGGGCATTGAGGCATTCATCCTGTCGGGCTATCCCCATGCTGCCGAGGCGGACCTGTTCGCCCGGCATGTCCTGCCGCGGATCGATCACGCCCCTCTGTAGAAGGTTTACCCATGGCCGATGCCGCCGCCATTGACGTTCGGGCCGATGCTCCTCTCGTCGTCGGAATCGGCGGGACGATCGGCGGTGTCTCCTCGACCGAACGCGCGCTGCGCATCGCGCTCGATGCGGCCGGACGCGAGGGAGGATTCCGCACCCGCATGTTCGGCGGCGCCGACATGGCGCGGCTGCCGCTTTACGACCCGCGCGCCACGACCCGGACCCCGGACGAGATCGAGTTCGTCGAGACGATCCGCCAGGCATCGGCATTGATCATCGCCAGCCCGGGCTATCACGGCAGCATTTCGGGCGTGGTCAAGAACGCGCTCGACTTGCTCGAGGAGACCGCGCGCGACGTGGACCGACCCTATCTCGCCGACATGCCGGTCGGGCTGATCGCCACCGCCTATGGCTGGCAAGCGACCGGCAGCACGATCGCGGCGCTGCGCTCGATCGTCCATGCGCTGCGCGGCTGGCCGACACCCTTTGCCGCCGCGATCAACAGCCAGCTGACCAAGTTCGACGAGGAAGGCGGCGCGAGCGAGCCCGCCGTGGTCGAGCAATTGTGCATGGTCGGCCGGCAGGTCGCTCGCTTCGCACCCCTGGCGAAGCAGATGTCGCTGCGGACCAATGGCTGACCCCCTTGAAAGAATTTGGGATCGCCGCCGCGCGCTCGGATTGATCGGGCTCGGCGGCGCCGGCCTGGCGACCGCGCCGGTCTGGGCGCAAGCGCTCGCCGATCTCGGCATGCCCGGCGGCAATGGCGGCCGCCTGCTGACCACTGCCTTTCCCGGCAAGGGGAACATGATCCTGCAGCGCAGCCGCGCGCCCTTGCTCGAAACGCCGATGGATGCGTTCGACGGCAATGTCTTCACACCCAATGACCGGTTCTTCGTGCGCTGGCATTATGACGATATTCCGACCTCGGTCGATGTCACGCGCTTTCGCCTGAAGATTGGCGGGGCAGTGCGCCAACCCATCGCCCTGTCGCTCACCGACCTGCTCAGCATGCCCCGGGTCGAGCTTGCCGCGATCAACCAATGTTCGGGCAATTCACGTGGCCATTTCATGCCCCGCGTGCCCGGTGCGCAGTGGAGCAATGGCGCGATCGGCAATGCCAGATGGACCGGTGTGCGATTGAAGGACGTGCTTGACCGCGCGGGTGTCGCACCGGGTGCGGTTGCAGTGCGGCTTGGCGGGCTCGACAGGCCGCCGCCCGGCGCGCCGGCCTTCGAGAAGTCGCTGGGGCTCGACCATGCACGCGATGGCGAGGTGATGATCGCCTTTCTGATGAACGGCGAACAATTGCCGATGCTCAATGGCTTCCCGCTGCGCCTCGTCGTACCCGGCTGGTATTCGACCTATTGGATCAAGGCGCTCGACCGGATCGAGGTGCTGGCCACGCCCGACACCGGGTATTGGATGGACAAGGCCTACCGCATTCCGACTGCACCGCGCGCCAATGTCGCGCCCGGCGCGAAGGATTTTCCGACCGTGCCGATCAACCGCATGGTCCCGCGCGCCTTCGTCACCAACATGGCGGATGGGGCGAGCGTGATGGCGCATTCGCCCTTCTTCGTACGCGGCCTGGCGATGGGCGGCGCCTCCGGTGTCGCACGAGTCGATCTGTCGATGGACGGCGGGGCGAGCTGGCATGCGGCGCCACTCGGCACCGACGAAGGCAAGTACAGTTTCCGGCTGTGGAACGCGACGATCCCGGCGCTGAAGCCCGGCGGCTATCGGCTGGCGGTGCGCTGCACCAACAGCAAGGGCGAGACGCAGGTCGCCGATCCGATCTGGAACCCGAGCGGCTTCATGCGCAGCGCGATCGAATCGATTGCGGTCAGGGTCGCCTGATGCGATCGGTCGGCTTCAAGGTCGCAATGGCTTCACTGTTCGCCTTCGCAGTGCTCGCCGTGGCATGGAATTTCCTGATCGCCCGGGTCGATCCGACTGCTGCGCCGGCAGCGGTGGCCAAAGGGCCGTCGGTCTCGGCCGGCGGCGTCGCGCTCACCTCGGCGGCGATCGCCCTCCCCGATGCGACGGCAACCCTGCCTGACGGTCCGGCGGGCGAACTGGTCACGCAGCATTGCACCGCGTGCCATTCGGTCGAGATGATCACCACCCAGCCGCATCTGGCGCCGGAGAAATGGCAAGCGACGGTCGAGAAGATGCGCGCGGTCTACAAGGCGCCGATCGCGCCCGGCGACGATCCGGCACTGGTCGCGGCCCTGGTCTCCTTCCAGCAGCCCGCCAGAGTCGCCGACAAATGACGATTCGCTGGCCGGACGGTTTCGCACCGGCCGACAGCCCGGTCCATATCGTCAACCGCATCGAGACCCCGACTGACCCGCAGATCGTCTGGCGGCGCCTGATCCGCGCCGCCGACTGGCCGCTCATCTATGCCAATGCCAGCAAGGTGAAGATCGAGGGCGGCGGCGCCGACCTGTTCGCGGGCGCGCATTTTACCTGGAACACGTTCGGCGTCGCGCTCAAGACGCGGGTGACCGAGTTCGAACCCGAGACACGCATCGCCTGGATCGCCGAATCGACCGGCGTCCGCGCCTATCATGCCTGGCTGATCACCCCGTCCGACGGCGGCGGCTGCACCGTCCTGACCGAGGAAACCCAGCACGGCCTCATCGCCCGCGCCGGCCGCCTGCTCTTCCCCCGCCGAATGGAACATTGGCACCAGAAATGGCTCGAAGCGCTCAGCGCTTGAGCGGCGGTTTTACGGTCGTGGTGAGTCTATCGGTCTTCGCCTGCCAGGCGAGATGGCGGCTCGATTGCTCGACCAGGTCGATCCAGTTGCGCAGCGTGGCCCTGGATGCGCCAGTCATGACGCCTCCGGCCGAATAGGTCAGCAACCCCATGTCGTTGACCCAGACCTTGATCAGATCATGATCGACATTCATCCGGGCCACCCAGTCGGCCGGCGGCTTCTCCACATCGTCGAACGCCCCGACCAGCACGACATACGAACACCTCGATCCCGCGGTGCATCCGCCGAGGATGATGCTGAGCGTGTCGCCACGATCGAGCTGAATCCTGGTCGTCGCGGTTTCGCCGTTGATCTCGAACTTGCCGGGCGCATAGCCCATGTCACGCAATTGCTGTTCGAATATCCCGGAGTCGCTTGCATCGATCGGTGCCTCGGACGGTGCGGGCGCGCCAAGCAAGGCGAGCGCGAGAATCATGGGATGAGCCACCGGCTATTCCTTTCCGACCGGGTGAAGTCTCAGCGCGTCGGCACGGGCTCGTCGCCGGAATAGTCGTAGAAACCGCGCCCGGTCTTGCGGCCATACCAGCCGGCTTCGACATATTTGACCAGCACCGGGGCGGGGCGGAACTTGGGATCGCCGGTGCCTTCGAACAGCACGCGGGTGATTTCCAGGCAGGTGTCGAGGCCAATGAAATCGGCCAAAGTCAGCGGGCCCATCGGATGGTTGAGGCCAAGCTGGCAGGCGAGGTCGATATCGCGGATCGTCGCGACGCCCTCGCCGAGCGCGAAGCACGCTTCGTTGAGCATCGGCATCAGTACGCGGTTGACGATGAAGCCCGGCGCGTCATTGGCGCGCACCACCTGCTTGCCCAGCGCCTTGGCATAGGTCTCGATCAGCTTGACCGTGTCATCCGACGTGGCGAGCCCGCGAATGATTTCGATCAGGCCCATCACCGGCACCGGGTTGAAAAAATGCACGCCGATGAAGCGCTTCGGGTCAGGCGAGGATTGCGCGAGGCGGGTGATCGGGATCGACGAGGTGTTCGACGCGAGCACCGCCTGATGCCCCAGTACCTTGCCGACTTCGGCGAAGATCGTGCGCTTGATCTCTTCGCGCTCGGTCGCGGCTTCGATCACCAAGCCGCAGGATGACATGCCCTGTACGCCCTCTACGGCCTCGATCCGCGCCAGCGCCTGGTCACGCGCGGCGCCGTCGATCTTCTCCTTCGACACCAGCCGCTCAAGTGCCTTGGCTATGCCGAGCTTGCCCGCCTCGGCGCGGTCCTTCGACACATCGGTCAACAGCACATGATAGCCCGCCTGTGCCGATACCTGCGCAATGCCTGCGCCCATCTGCCCCGCCCCGATCACGCCTACCGCTTGCATCGCTTCGCTCCGTCCTGCCTCATGTCGCATCGCTCCTATCGACTTGGGCGGCGTTGAGCTAGGATGCGGGCATGATCCTTTCGCTGCTTTTGTTTGCCGCGGGGGCCGACCCCGCCGCACCCAGGCCCGGTCCGATCAAGACCTTTGGCGACTGGGCGGTCGCGTGCGACAATGTTCATGCCTGCGAGATGACCTCGCTCATCCCGACTCAGGAAATGGTCGATGGCACCGATAGCGGCGGCTATTTCTCGATCGCGCGCGCGGCGGGCCCGGACAGCGGGTTCGTGGTCGAGATTTCGAGCAACGGCCATCACGACGAAGAGACGGCGATCCGCATCGACGGCAAGGCCATCGCCAGTGGGACGATCACCAAGGATTCATTGAGCCTGACCGGCGCCAGGGCGACGGCGATCGTCGCGGCGCTGGCCAATGGCAAAAGGCTCAGCCTGACCAATGCCGCCGGCACCGAGTTCGCGCATGCGTCGCTCGCCGGATCCTCCGCTGCCTTGCGCTTCATCGACGCCGATCAGGGCCGCGCCGGCGGCGTCACCGCGGCGGTGGCCAAGGGCGGCAAGCCGGCCAACGCGGTCCCGGCCGCCCTGCCCTTGCCGCGGGTCCGCTCGCTCCCGGCCTCGGGAAAAGCGGCGGCAATCACGCCGACCTTGCTCAAGCAGATGGTCGATCTGTCGGGCTGCGACACGGAGGACAGCCAGGTCAGCGACCCGATCAAGGGCGATGCACTGGCGGAGGGCAAGACGCTGGTGCTGATGCCATGCGGCAGCGGCGCGTATAATTTCTCGACCGTCGCGGTGATCGTCTCGGGCGGCAAGCCGGGGCTTGCCCGATTCGACTTCCAACCCGGCGGGGTCGAGGCGATGGGCACATCGACCCTGATCAACGCCGCATGGGACGCAAAGACCGCCCGGCTGCAAAGCTATGCCAAGCAGCGCGGCATCGGCGATTGCGGGGCGAGCGAGGATTATGCCTGGGACGGCAGCATGTTCCGCCTCGTCGAGGCGCGGCGGATGGATGAATGCCAGGGGTCGAGCAACTGGCTCGCGGTGTGGCGGGCGACGCCGGTCAGGCCCTGAAGATCCTCTGAGTACCGCCTGCAGTACCCCACCGCACGGAACACCCGTCATGTCGCCTTTTTGCCGGGCCGGTCGTTTTGGCATTGTTCAATTTCTCCGGCCTATCCCATAGCCGCCATATGATGGGAGAGGTTCAATGCTGAGTTTCGCCGTGCTCGCGCTGGCCACTGCCCCGCTCCCGGCCCCGCCCCGCCCGGGCGAACTCAAGAGTTTCAGGGATTGGGCGGCCGCCTGCGACAATGGCAATAGCTGCACCATCGCGTCGCTCACACCGGTCGGCGGCACGACGCCCGATGCGACGCTGAACCTGATCCGCGATGCCGGACCGGAGGGCGGGCTGCGCATCGTCCTCACCGCGATCAATGATGGCGCGGCGCCGGCGGGCCTGTTGATCGACGGCAATCCGGTCGGTGGCGCGTTCCGGCCGGCGACTCGCGGCGCGACGCTTGATGGGACGGGGGCAACGGCGGTCGCGGCGCTGCTCGGCAACAGCAAGACGCTGGTGGTGATCGACGCGGGCGGCAAGCGCATCGCGACGCTGTCGCCAAACGGCCTTGCCGCCGCGCTACGCCATATCGACACTGTGCAGGGCCGCGACGGCGGCGTCACCGCGCTCTTTGCCAGGGGTGCGAAGCCGGCAAGCGCAGTGCCCGCCGCGCCGATCCTGCCAATGATCATCGCCATGCGCACCACCGGTCAGGCGGCGCGCCCGACCGCACCGCAGATCACCGCGCTCGCCCGCTCGGCCAGATGCAATGTCGATCCGACCATACCGGGCAAGGCCGATGCCTTCGCGCTCGGCGCGGGAACGGCGCTGGTGCTGGTTCAGTGCGTCGCAGCTGTCTATAATGTCTCCTCGGCGGTATTCGTCATCGACAATGGCAAGCCCCGCCCCGCGCGCTTCGACGCACCGTCGGGTTCCGGCGAGGCGTCGATCGTGCCGCTGGTGATCAATGCCAAGTACAAGGCAGGGACGCTGACCAGCTATGCCAAGGCGCGCGGCCTGGCCGATTGCGGAAAAGCGCAAACTTTTGTGTGGGACGGCACGAAATTTCGCCTGAGCGCGCAATCCGAAATGGAAGAATGCCGCGGCAACCCGAATTTCATTACCACCTGGCGGGCGCGAGTGACGCGTCCCTGAGTCCGATTGGTTTACGGCGCGAGCCGCATCGGCTGTGCCTCGGCCAGGATCACCGCGAACAGCCCGGCAGGATCGGTCCATTCGGCGATCGGCGTCCAGCCGCCGCTGCGCAGCAGGATGCGTGCATCGCGCGGGCCGTATTTATGGCTGTTCTCGGTGTGGATCGTCTCGCCCGCGCGAATCGCGAAAGGCCGCCCTTCGACCGTGAAGTCGAGATCATCCTGTGCCTCGAGGTGCATTTCGATCCGCGCGCGATCGTCGTTCCACAGCGCACGATGCCGGAAACGGTCGATCGGGATCGTCGCGCCAAGCTCGCGATTGATACGCTCGAGCAGGTTCAGATTGAATCCCGCCGTCACGCCGGCCGCGTCGTCATAGGCCGCGACCAGCGTGTCCTCATCCTTCACCCGGTCCATGCCGATCAACAGCATCGCCCCCTCGCCAAGCGACTGCTTCATCGCGCGCAACAGATCGACCGAGGCATGCGGGATCATGTTGCCGATGGTCGAACCGGGAAAGAAACCAAGCTTGGGCAAGCCGGCAACCTGCGCCGGAAGTGCAATCGGATGCAGGAAATCCGCTTCGACCGGCAGCACCGGCAGGCCGGGAAAGGCGGAAGCGAGTCCGGCGGAGGATTCGCGCAGGAAATCGCCCGAGATATCGATCGGCACATAGGCGGCAGGCGCCACTGCGCTGAGCAGGATCGGCGTCTTGGTTGACGAGCCCGAGCCGAATTCCACCACCGCGCGGCCTTCCCCGGCCAGTGCGGCAACCTGCGGCGTTACCTCGCGCAGGATCGCGGTTTCGGTCCGGGTCGGATAATATTCCGGCAGGTCGGTGATTGCCTCGAACAATTCCGACCCGCGCCGGTCATAGAACCAGCGCGCCGGGATCGCACGCGGCCGCGTTGCCAAGCCGCGCAGCACATCGGCGCGGAACGCCGGATCCGCCAGGGTGACGTCGCCGTCCTCGATCTCACGCTTGAGCATGTCAGATATCCTTGGCCAGGCGGACGCCGGTGAATTGCCAACGCTGGTGCGGGTAGAAGAAGTTGCGATAGCTCGCACGCGCATGACCGCGCGGCGTGGCGCAGGATCCGCCGCGCAGCACGCACTGCCCGGACATGAACTTGCCATTATACTCGCCGACCGCACCCTTGGCGGGCACAAAGCCGGGATAGGGGCGATAGGCGCTGCCGGTCCATTGCCAGACATCACCGAAGAATGCCGCACCGCCAGAAGATGGACGCGGCTCGACCGGGCCAGGCCCGTCAAGCTGATTGCCGCCGGCCGGATCATGCGTGCTCGCCGCCGCTTCCCATTCGGTCTCGGTCGGCAGACGGGCGCCGGCCCAGCTCGCATAAGCGTCTGCCTCGTAGAAGCTGATATGCGTGACCGGTGCCGCCGGATCGATCGCCCGCCTTCCGTCGAGTCCGAAGCGCGTCCAGCCGCCCTCGCCCTGTTCCCAATAGAGCGGCGCGACGATCGCTTCCGCCTTTACCCAAGCCCAACCGTCGGACAGCCAGTGACGCGGATCGGCATAACCGCCATCGGCGATGAACGCAGCCCATTCGCCATTGGTGACGGTACGATCCGCGATCGCATGCGGGGACAGCAGAGCCTGGTGACGCGGCGCCTCGCAGTCGAACGCAAAGTCTTCGCCATCATGACCAATCTCGACGATGCCGGCCTGGCCCTCGATCCAGCCAATCGGGCCGGGCATCGCTACCGGCACCTTGCGCATCGCCGGCCAGATTGCCGGTTCGAGCGGGTTTTCCGACATCAGGTGCAACATGTCGGTGACGAGCAGTTCCTGATGCTGTTCCTCATGATGGCAGCCCAGGATCACAAGTTCGATCGCAACCGCCGGCAGATCGGCCAGCACCGCCAGCAGTGCGGCATCGACATAATGGCGATAGGCCAATACCTCATCGAGCGTCGGCCGCGTCACCATACCACGCCGCGCGCGCGCATGACGGCGCCCTTCGGCTTCGTAATAGCTGTTGAACAGAAACGGGAAGCGCTCGTCGTGCAGCGCGTAGCCGGCAACGAAATCGCGCAGGATGAAGGTTTCGAGGAACCAGGTCGTGTGCGCGAGATGCCATTTGGCGGGCGACGCATCCGCCATCGACTGAACCGTTGCATCGGCATCGGAGAGCGGTGCGACCAGCGCCTCGGTCAGCGCACGGACTCGCGCAAACCGTTCGGCCAGCGCCGACAGCGAAGGAGCAAGAAGAGTTTTCGTTCGCATTCTGTTCTCCATATCCAGAATGCATTTGCGAATCAATTGATCTGGAGCAGGGTTTACCGAGAAGCGCCGGGAACCCACAGAACGTCGCCACCGGCATTTTGGTTCACAAAGCGCGCGGCAACGAACAGATAATCCGACAAACGGTTGAGATATGAGAGCGTTAAGGGGTTGAGCGGCACCGCTTGCGCGGCGGCAACCGCCGTCCGCTCGGCCCGGCGCACGGTGGCGCGCGCGACATGGATCGCAGCGGCCGCCGCAGTTCCGCCCGGCAAGATGAAGCTGGTCAGCGACGGCATGCCGCTGTTCATTGCGTCGATTTCATTCTCGAGTCGGGCAACCTGGGTCGCGACGATGCGCAGAGTCATGTCGGACGGCGCGAAATCCTCGCCCGGCGTGGCGAGATCGGCGCCGAGATCGAACAGGTCGTTCTGAATCCGGGTCAGCGCGGCGGCAGTATCGCCAGTCCCAAGTGCGGCGATCGCTACCCCGATCGCACTGTTCGCCTCATCGACATCGCCGATCGCGGACATGCGCGGATCGGTCTTGGCGACGCGCGACCCGTCGACCAGACCGGTCGTCCCGTTGTCGCCAGTGCGCGTATAGATTTTGTTGAGCTTGACCACCGGCGCGGGTCCGGCAGCTCAGCCGCGCCCCGCGAGCATCAGGATCAGCACGACGATGACAATCGCCACCGCCTGGAAGAAGATGCGGTACTGCATCATCTTGTTCGACTTCAGCGCTGCCGCGCTCGGCCCGCTCGTGCCGCCCTTCGCCTCTGCACTGGCGTTCATCATGAAGATGACCAGGCCGCGGATAAAGACGACCACCACCGCGATCATCGCGGCGATGAGGAGGATTGCGAGGAAAGTGCTCATGAATCCTATTTAGGCCTTTGACAGCGCAAAGCCAATGGCACGCATCACCGCGGCGTGTCTGCGGCTTCGGCTGTGACGGCTTCGGTCGTGACTTCTGTTTCGCTGCAATTGCCGACCGGGCAATCGGGTGTCGCCGGTGCCGCTTTTTCAATCGCCACGCTATAGCTGATCCGATCGGGCAACACTTGCTTGATGGTGATGACAAGGTCCCGAATATGGGCCGTTTTCTGCCTGAGATCGGCGGTTTCGACTTGCCCCGAACCGGGATGGACCAGATCGTCGATCGAATAGCCACGCACGTCGAACCGGATCTCGCCGTTCCTGATACCGCCAAAGGCGATATCGTAGATTCTGCCGACTTCGATCGATGGATAATCGGCCGGGTCGGGAATCACAGCGCCCTTGGAATAATCGCGCGGCGGCACCAGTGGCTGGCCGAGCTTCACGGTCTGGACTTGGCCGAAGGTCGACGGATCCGCTGCGGTGGAACGGATCACCGTCACAGCAGGATCAGCCGCCATCCGGTCGTGCAGCTCCCGTGGCGACTGGCTTTGGTCGGCCTGGCCCAGCAGTGCGTCGGTGAAGCTCGAATCATCGATGGCGAGCGGGAAAAAGCCGCTCGCCTCACGGTCTTTTGCGCCCATGCAGACAAAGCCCAGCTCGACATTTTCCAACGTGTCCGCCGGCACATCCTCCAGCTTTGCCCTGCGCGTCGAGGCGTCGATCACTGCCTCGTCACGGCCATAGCGCTGCAGGCCGGACCAACCGAGCTTCCGCGCGGCGCAATCGGCCTGCATGAAATTGAGCGTCATCGCCACCGGGTCGCCCGGTTGGCGGATCAGGGTCTTCGCCCAATAGGTGACATTCTTCCCATCCCGCTGGATCGAGCGGGCATCGACGAACACGACGCGATCGGTGCCATGCCCGACATACCACCATGGCGCGGCGGTCGCCGGCGCGGCGATCGCGGCGAAGATCGGCAACACGATCAGGCAGGCAGGTCGGCAACGGCGCATCGGCTTCGATCCCTTGGTTTTTTTCGCCCCGATGTCACATCTCCGGCTTCAAGATCGTCATGTACCCGAGAGTGCTGAATCCCGGTTCTTGAAAATGGAGATACGACATGAACAGATACGCACTCTTCCTTCAGCACCGCACCAAACCCGGCATGCGCGCGGAAGTTCAGAAGATCTGGCAGAAACATATGCAGCCGGCGATCGACGCGAACGCGGCCCATGAAATCTATGTCTATTCGTTCGGCGGCGATCCCGACCGGATCTGCGCCTTCCAGGTTTATAGCAATGCCGAGGAAGCGAGCGCCTTCCTGATGACCCGGGCTTATCTCGATTATGAACGGGAAGCAGCCCCCCTGCTCGAAGGGCCGCCGCAAGTGGAAGTGCTGCAGCCACAGTGGATCAAGGGCGACCGGAGCTAAGCCGGCGGCAGCGCAAAGCCGGGCGGTGCCTGCCCGCGGCGCAGCATGGCGGCGAGCACGGAGCCGTCCTGTCCGGCCGCATACAGACTCGCCAGGGACGGTGCGCCATGGCGCTTGGCGAGCCGGTTGCCCGCCGCATCGGTCAGCAGCGCATGATGGCGATAGACTGGCACCGGCAGGTCGAGCAGCGCCTGCAGCACGCGATGCACATGCGTCGCCTCGAACAGATCCACGCCGCGCACGATATGCGTCACGCCCTGCGCCGCATCGTCAACCGTCACCGCGAGGTGATAGCTTGCCGGCGCATCCTTGCGCCCAAGCACGACATCGCCATGCGCCAGCGGGTCGGCCGGCACGACCCCGGCCAGTTCGTCGCGCCACACCAGTCCTTCGACTCCTCCGATCGCCGCGACCGCCCTCACCATGTCGATCCGCCAGGCGTGCGGCTCGGTCGCCAGCCTTGCCTGTCGTATCGCCGGGTCGAGCAACCGGCACGTGCCGGGATAGACCGTACCGGCAGGGCCGTGCGGCGCGGTGCTGCTGGCCGCGATGTCGGCGCGGGTGCAGAAACAGGGATAGAGCAGGCCCCTTTCACGCAGCTGCGACAAAGCCAGCTCATAGGCAGCAAGCCGCGCCGACTGAAATATGACCGGGCCATCCCAGGTCAGGCCAAGCCTGGCGAGATCGTCGAAAATACCCTGCACATGCTCGGGCCGCGAGCGGGTGCCGTCGATATCCTCGATCCTGAGCAAAAAGGTGCCGCCCTCCCGCCGCGCACGGTCATGCGCCTGGATCGCGGAGAAAGCGTGACCCAGATGCAACGCTCCGGTCGGGCTCGGCGCGAAACGCGTGACCATCACCACTGGCATCAAACCGGCTCTTGACCACGAGTCGTGCCCCGTGCTGCATTGCAAAGTGTCATCATGGCGTCATCCTGATCGGCGATTGCGCCCTCAGGAAGCAAGGGGGTTGCGTATGTATCATCCCGATCTGATCCGGCACCCCGACAGTTGCCCGGCGCTGGTGCTGAACGCCGATTACACTCCACTCAGCTATTACCCGCTTTCGGTCTGGCCATGGCAGACGGCGATCAAGGCGGTGTTTCTCGACCGGGTCGATATCGTTGCGCAATATGAGCGCGAGGTGCGCAGCCCGACGGCGCGGCTCAAGCTGCCCTCGGTCATCGCGCTCAAATCCTATGTCCGGCCAAGCGCCTTTCCCGCCTTCACGCGGTTCAACGTGTTCCTGCGCGACAAATTCGCCTGTCAATATTGCGGCAGCGGCCATGACCTGACCTTCGACCATATCATTCCCCGCGCACAGGGCGGGCGGACGACCTGGGAGAATGTCGCGACCGCCTGCGCACCGTGCAATCTGAAGAAGGGCGGGCGCACGCCCAAACAGGCCAATATGCCACTGCATATCGCCGCGATCCGCCCGACCAGCTGGCAGATGCAGGAACATGGCCGGCGTTTCCCGCCCAATTATCTCCACGATACCTGGCATGACTGGCTCTATTGGGATGTCGAGCTGGAGGCATGAGCGACGAGGCGACCCTGACCGACCCGTTCGGCAACATGTTGCGCTTCGACGGTAGCCGGAACTGATTGACCGGCTCCGCCGTTTCGCGGGCCTCAGGAGCTTGTCCCTATGCGCCATATGATCGTCCTTTCCGCACTGGTGCCGATGCTGCTGGGCGCCTGTTCCAGGGATGACGACACGAACGCCGCAGGATTCAAACCACCGATCAATATATTGCGCACAGATCTGATCGCCGGATTCGACAGACGATTCGACCGGCTCGACCGCAACAGGAACGGCACGGTCGAACTGAGCGAGGTCACCCCGGAACGGCTTGCCCGGACGAGGCGGCTCGATACCGATAATGACGGGAAGATCACGCGCGACGAGTATAAGTCTGCCCAGCTTGCCCATTTCGATCGGACCGACGCCAATCACGACGGAACGCTGACCACGCCCGAGCGCGACGCAGCAAAATTGCTCAACCGCTGAAATCTGCGTTATTTTGGTGCCGAAACGGTTGACCTGAGCCTTGCCGCAGCGCAGCAATAACTCATGACCGAACTGCCCCCGATCACCAACAATCCCGATATCCGCTTCCTCGGCAAACTGCTTGGCGATGTGATCCGCGCCTATGGCGGCGAGAAGCTGTTCCTGCGCACCGAATATATCCGTGCCGCTTCGGTCGACCGGCATCGCGGGGTCGAGGGCGCCGGGGAAACCGATCTCGGGCTCGACCGGCTCAGCCTGGACGAGACGCTCGATTTCGTGCGTGGTTTCATGCTCTTCTCGATGCTCGCCAATCTCGCCGAGGATCGCCAGGGAGTCGCCGCCGAAGCGGGCGCCGATCTGGAATCCGCGCTCAAGCGGCTCGCCGATGAGGGAATCGATCATCAAGCGGTGATGGCACTGCTCGATCGCGCGCTGGTCGTCCCGGTGCTCACTGCGCATCCGACCGAGGTGCGGCGCAAGAGCATGATCGATCATCGCAACCGCATTGCCGAACTGATGGCGCTGAAGGATCGCGGCCTCGACGCGACGATCGAGGGCGATCAGGTCGATGAGGCGATCCTGCGCCAGATCGCGCTGCTGTGGCAGACCCGCGTGCTGCGCCGCGAGCGGCTTTACGTCACCGATGAGGTGGAGACCGCACTGAGCTATCTGCGCGATGTATTCCTGCCGACCCTGCCCGCGCTCTACCAGAAATGGGACCGGGCGCTGGGTGAGCGTACGCCCAGCTTCCTGCGCCCCGGCAGCTGGATCGGCGGGGACCGCGACGGTAATCCCTTCGTCACCGCCGACAGCCTGCGCGCCGCTTTGGCCAAGGCGAGCGAAGCGGTGCTTGGCCATTATCTCGAGGCGGTGAACGCGCTCGGTGCCGAATTATCGATCTCGACCGATATCGCCGATACCGATGCCGAGGTGCGCCGCCTGGCCGATGCGAGCGGCGACAGCGCGCAGAGTCGCGCCGACGAGCCGTATCGCCGTGCGCTGTCGGGCATTTACGCGCGCCTGACCGCAACGCATCAGGCATTGACCGGCAAACCCGCACCGCGTCCGTCGCCGCTCAAGGGTGAGGCCTATCCCGATCCAAAGGCGTTCCGCGCCGATCTCGTCGCGATCGCGCATGGCCTGGCGGCGGACGGCGGTGGCGCGCTCTCGTCGGGTGGTGCGCTCGGCCGTCTGATCCGCGCAGTCGAGACCTTCGGCTTCCACCTCGCCACGCTCGACCTGCGCCAGAACAGCGCGGTGCATGAGCGCGTGGTTGCCGAACTGCTCAAGGTTGCGGGGGTCGAGGCGGACTATCTCGCGCTCGACGAAGCGGCGCGGGTCTCGTTGCTGCGCGCCGAATTGTCCAATGCGCGGCCGCTGACCAGCAGCTTCGCTGATTATTCGGAGGAAACGACCGGCGAGCTTGCCATCGTCCGCGCCGCCGCCGAGGCGCATGCGAGATACGGCGCGGGCTGTATCACCAACTATATCGTCTCGATGGCGCAGTCGGTGTCCGACCTGCTCGAGATCAACCTGATGCTGAAGGAATTCGGCCTCTACCGCCCCGGCCCGTCACCGACCGCCGCTATCATGGCGGTGCCGCTGTTCGAGACGATCGGCGATCTGGAGGCGGCGCCCAGGATCATGACCGACTGGCTCGGCCTGCCCGAGATTGCCGCGATCGCGCGCGCGCGCGGACATCAGGAAGTGATGATCGGCTATTCGGATTCGAACAAGGATGGCGGCTATCTCACCTCAACCTGGAGCCTGAGCAAGGCGTCGACCGCATTGAAGCCGGTGTTCGAACAGGCGGGCGTGGCGATGCAGTTGTTCCATGGCCGCGGCGGCGCGGTCGGGCGTGGCGGCGGTTCGTCCTTCGCCGCGATCCGCGCGCAACCGCCGGGCACGGTGCAGGGCCGTATCCGCATCACCGAACAGGGCGAAGTGATCGCCGGCAAATACGGCACGCGCGAAAGCGCGGCGACCAATCTCGAGGCGATGGCGTCGGCGACCCTGCTCGCCAGCCTCGAACCGGACCAGCTTTCGTCCGCCGATACGGCGCGCTTCGGCGCAGCGATGGACACCATCTCCGGCACCGCGTTCAAGGCGTATCGCGACCTGGTCTATGGCACCGAGGGCTTCCGCACCTTCTTCCGCCAGATGACGCCGATCGTCGAGATCTCCGGCCTGAAGATCGGCAGCCGCCCGGCAAGCCGCAAACAGTCCGATGCGATCGAGGATCTGCGCGCGATTCCCTGGGTGTTCAGCTGGGCGCAGGCGCGCGTCATGCTGCCCGGTTGGTACGGTGTCGGCCATGCCATCGCCGCCTTTCCCGACAAGGCGCTGCTGGCCGACATGGCCGAGGGCTGGCCGTTCTTCGCCGCAAGCCTTGCCAATATGGAAATGGTGCTGGCCAAGTCCGATATGCGCATCGCCGAACGCTATGCCACACTGGTCGAGGATGAGGCGTTGCGCGATGGCGTGTTCGGCGCGATCCGATCGGGATGGGACAAGGCGCATGACGGGCTGCTGGAGATCACCGGCCAGTCGCGGCTGCTCGCCAAGCATCCCGCGCTGGACGAATCGATCCGACTGCGCCTGCCCTATATCGAACCGCTCAACCTGTTGCAGATCGAACTGATCAAGCGCCGCCGCGCGGGCGAGACCGACGAACGGATCGGCGAAGGCATCTTGCTGTCGATCAATGCGATCGCGACGGCGCTGAGGAACTCGGGCTGACTTGATCCTCCCCGGAACGGGGAGGATCAAGTGAGGAACGGCGCGGCCAGCTCCGGGCGGACGCGCTGCAGCCGCCCCGTCGCGCGGTCGAGCAGCGCCCAGGTCGACACCGCCTCGACCTTCACCTTGCCGTCAGGCCCGGTGAAGCGAACATGGCGGTCGAAACGCGCGCCACGTGGCGGCTCCGGCACCCAGGTTTCGCCGGTCACCGTTTCCCCGGCGCCGACATTGCCGCGATAGTCGATCTCATGCCGGGTCACGACCCAGATATAGGCCGCCTGCTGTTCGGCCGAAGCAATCGTCGTCCAGTGCGTGACGGCGATGTCCTGGATCCACTTCACCCACACCGCATTGTTGACGTGACCGAGTTCATCGATGTCGTCGGGGGACGCGGTGATGGTGAGGGTGAAGGGCATTGTTCAGGCTTCGACCCCCAATTGCCACAGCACGAACGCATGCTCCTCCGCCGCTTCGCGCAGGCTTTCGAACCGGCCCGACTTGCCGCCATGCCCCGCCCCCATATTGGTCTTGAGCAGTAGCAGATTGTCGTCCGTCTTGGTCGCGCGCAGCTTCGCTGCCCATTTCGCCGGTTCCCAATAGGTCACGCGCGGGTCGTTCAGGCCGCCCGAGATGAACATCGGCGGATAGGCCTGGGCCGTGACCTGATCATAGGGCGAATAGCCCTGGATCAGCTCGAACGCTGCCTTGTCCTCGATCGGGTTACCCCATTCGGGCCATTCGCCCGGGGTCAGCGGCAGATCCGCATCGAGCATGGTGTTGAGCACATCGACGAACGGCACATCGGCGATCACCGCACCCCATAGCTCAGGGTCGGAATTGACCACCGCGCCCATCAGTTCGCCGCCGGCCGAGCGACCAGCGATGGCGATCTTCCCAGCGCTGGTCCAGCCGTCCGCGATCAGGCCCTTCGCGACATCGACGAAATCGTTGAAGGTGTTGGCGCGCTTCTCCAACTTGCCGTCGAGATACCATTGCTGGCCGAGATCGTCACCGCCGCGGATATGCGCGATGGCATAAGCGAAGCCGCGATCGAGCAATGACAATCGACCGGTCGAGAAGCCCGGCGGGATGGCATAGCCGTACGCGCCATAGGCATAGAGGAAGAGCGGCGCCGAGCCGTCGCGCGGAAAGTCCTTGGGATAGACGATCGACACCGGCACCTCGGTGCCGTCGCGCGCGGTGATCCTGAGCCGCTCGGTCGCGTATTTGCTCGCGTCGTAACCGCTCGGGATTTCCTGCACCTTGAGCGTGGTCAGGGTGCCGGTCGCGACGTCATAATCATATTCGGTGCCCGGCGTGACCATCGATTCATAGCCGACGCGCAGCACCTGCATGTCATATTCGGGATTGTTGCCGAGCCCCGCGTCATAGCTCGCCTCGGGAAAGGCGATCCGCTTCGGCAGGCCGCCCTCATAGGAATGGATCTCGATCTGATCGAGGCCGTCTTCACGCCCGTCGACGATGAAGAAGTCGCGGAAGCATTCCACCCCGGTCATGTAGAAATGCCGCGACGGACCGATCAGTTCAGTCCATTCGCCGGGCGCTTCGATGCTTGCGGTGCACAGGCGGAAGTTCGGGTCGGTATCGTTGGTGTGGATGAAGAGCGTGCCGTCATGCTCATCGACATCATATTCGCGCCCCACTTTCCGCGCCGACACCAGCAAGGGCGTGGCGAGCGGTTCGTTGGCGGGCAGCAGATAGACTTCGCTCGTCACATGGTCACCGCTGGCGAGGACGATCCATTTACGCGAGCTGGTCTCCGACACACCGACGCGGAAGCCTTCATCGGCTTCCTTGAACAGCTCCACATCGTCGGCGATCGGCGTGCCGAGCTTGTGATACCGCACATTGTCGGTGCGCCATTGGTCATTGGCGAGACCGTAGAGGAAGCCGGTCGAATCCGAGGTCCAGACGATTTCCGACAACATGCCGGGAATGACATCGGGCAGATGATCGCCGCTGGTCAGGTCCTTGACCCGCACCTCGAACCGCTCCGAGCCATTATCGTCGATCGCATAAGCGAGATAACGCCCATCCTCGCTGACCGAGAAAGCGCCGAGCCGGAAATATTCCTTGCCCTCGGCCAAAGCCGGTTCGTCGAGGATCAACACATCCTCACCGCCCGTCACGGGCTTGCGCCACCATTTGCGATACTGGCCGCCGGTTTCGAACGCGGTCCAGTAAAGCCAGTCGCCATCCTTTTGCGGGACCGACGCATCATCCTCCTTGATGCGCCCCTTCATCTCTTCATAGAGCCGGTCGGTCAGCGCCTTGTGCGGCGCCATCACGTTCTCGAAATAGGCGTTCTCGGCCTCGAGATAGGCGAGCACATCCTTGTCGGTGACCTCCGGGTACCCCGGATCCTTGAGCCAGGCGTAAGGATCTTCGATCGTGACGCCGTGGGTGGTGAAGCTGTGCTGGCGCCGTTCGGCGATGGGAGGCGTTGAGACTGTCATTCCCGCCTCTTAGCGTGATGGCCGGGCTTGTCGAAGCCTGCGATGCGGATTGGGCGATCGCCTGTCGCGGTTGAATCGCACCGGCCCGAGTTGCCCGGCACGGCCAAAGGCATAGAAGTCCATCCTGATTTTCACGATAAGTGGACCGGCCGCATGATCTCCCGCACCGCCAGCTGCCATTGCGGACAACTCGACCTGACATGCGCGGGCGACCCGCGAAAGATTTCCATGTGTCACTGCGTGCAATGCCAACGCCGGACCGGCAGCCTGTTCAGCGTCGCCGTCTTCTATGCCCGCGACCAGGTGACGATCGATACCGGAACGACGCACAGCTTCGAACGCCAGTCCGCCAGTGGGTTTCCGGTTGCATTCCATTTCTGTCCCCAGTGCGGCTCGAACCTGTTCTGGGAGCCGGCGCGGATGCCGCATCTGATCGGGGTTGCCGCCGGCGCGTTTGCCGATCCGGGCTTTCCGCCGCCGGAGCAAGCGGTGTGGATGAAGGAAAGCCATCCCTGGCTCATCCTTCCGGACAGGATCGCGGCCTTCGACACCAATCCGCCGCCTCGCGCCTGACACGCGCGCATGCGAAGCGGGGGTGCGATCGCTGCGGATCACTTGACAAATAACTCATATTGAGTTAGTAGGAATATAGATGAGCGAGACCCCGCGTCTGCCCTCTGCGGTGCTTGACCACCCAGTCTGGTCGAAGCTCTTCCATTACACCATCGGTCCTGAAAACGCCGCGCTATCCTTCGAACAGCGCCTGGCGCGCGAGAACGGCTGGCGCGCCGATTTCACGCGCCGCGTGATCGAAGAATATCACCGCTTCGTCTTTCTCGCGACCGTAGCGGGCCATGAGGTGACGCCGTCCGATGCGGTCGATCAGGCGTGGCACCTGCACCTCACGTACACGCGCGACTATTGGGAGCGCTTCTGCCCGACCGTCATCGGGCGGCCGCTGCATCACGGCCCGACCGCCGGCGGCGCGGACGAGCAGCACCGCTTCTTCGACCAATATGCGGCGACGCTTGCAGCCTATGAACACTGGTTCGGCCAGACACCGCCGGCGGACATCTGGCCCGATGCGCGCCGCCGCTTCTTTCGTGACCCGCTTGCGCGCCGTGTGGATCCCGCCACCGCCTTCATCCTGCCACGCCGCACCACGCTGGTTGTGCTCGGCGCGCTCGCCATCCTTGCACTTTCGATCTTGTGGCTGTCCCTGACGTGAAGGAGAAGACGTGATGTCGCTCGGACCTTTCGACTTGCCCGGACCCGAATTCCTGCTTCTCTATGTGACCCTGCTGTTCCTGGTGATCGCCGCCGGGCGGATCATCCCGCGCTGGCTGAAGCCCGAAGGGCGCGACGGCATGATCCACGATCCGGATCAGCTCGCACTGCTCGGCGGCGGCAAGATGCGCCTCGCCGATACGGTCGTCGCCCGAATGCTGCAGAAGGGGCTCCTCGCGGTCCCCGACAAGCACGGCTTCGCGATCGGCGGTCTGCCCAGCGGACAGAATGCGCTCGAACGCGCGGTGCTCGCACTCCCCTCACCGCTCCACTGGCCGACGCTTGCCACAACCATCGCCGGGAATGCCGCACCGGTCGAACGCGCGTTGATCGATCGCGGGCTGCTGATGGACCAGGCGACAATGCTCCAGATGCGTTTCTGGCAGACCCTGCCCTATCTGATGCTGCTCGTCTTTGGCGCGACCAAATGGGAAGTGGGCACATTGCGCGACAAGCCGGTCGGTTTCCTGACGATCCTGCTGGTGATCACCGCGGTGCTCGCGGTGGTCCGCTGGGTCCGCATCGACCGGCTGACCCGGGGCGGTCGCGCCGTGCTCAGGCGCGCGCGCGACCAGGCCGATCGTCTGCGCCGCGCGCCGCTGCCGCAGGAAACCGATCTTGCGGTCGCGCTGTTCGGGACGACGGTGCTGGTCGGGTCGAGCTGGTCGGGCTTTCACACCATGCGCAGCCAGCCGGGCAGTGATGGCGGGTCGAGCGGCGGTGGCGGTGATGGCGGTGGCGGGAGCGGCTGTGGCGGCGGTGGGTGCGGCGGCTGCGGCGGCGGCTGAACCGGGACCAGTCGCCAAGCCGCATCGGGCGGTTTAAGGGTGTTCCATCAACAACATCTCGCCCGGATCTCCCCCATGTCCAGCTATGCCGATCGCCTTTCCGCCCTTCGCGAACAATTGAAGCGCGACCGTCTCGACGGCTTCGTCGTGCCGCTGACCGATGAGCATATGTCCGAATATGTCGGCGCCTATGCGCAGCGGCTTGCCTGGCTGACGGGGTTCCAGGGGTCGGCGGGCAGCGCCGTCGTCCTGCCCGAACAGGCGGCGATCTTCACCGACGGGCGCTATACGCTGCAGGTGCGCCAGCAGGTCGATGGCGATCATTGGCAGTTCGTGTCGGTGCCGGCGACCAGCGTCGCCGGCTGGCTCGGCGAGCATGCCGCCAAGGGCGGGCGGATCGGTTACGATCCGTGGCTGCACACCAGCGCCTGGGTGGCCGAGGCGAAGAAAGCGCTGGCTGCGCGTGGCGCGGAGCTGGTCGCGGTCGATACCAACCCGATCGACGCGGTATGGCCCGACCGGCCCGCGCCATCGGACGCGCGGCTGGTGGTGCAGAACGACGCCCAGGCCGGCGCGTCGTCCGCGGCCAAGCGCGCGGAGATCGCCGACTGGCTGGCCGAGCGCAAGGCCGATGCCGTGGTGCTGACCGCGCTCGATTCGATCGCCTGGACGCTCAATGTGCGGGGCCAGGACGTTGCGCATACCCCGGTCGCGCTCGCCTATGCGATCGTCGATGCCGACGGCACCGCCGACCTGTTCGTCGCGTCGGACAAGATCGACGAGACGGTGCGCCAGCATCTCGGCAATGCGATTCGCGTACAGGATCGTGCAGCCTTTCCGGCAGCGCTCGGCAGCTATGCCGGCAAGCGCATCGCCGCCGATCCGGAACGCGCGGTCGCGGCAATCTTCGACCGGCTCGAACTGGGCGGCGCCAAGGTGCTGGCATTGCGCGATCCAGTGGTGCTGGCCAAGGCGATGAAGAATCCGGTCGAGATTGCCGGTCACCGCGCCGCATCGGCGCGCGACGGCGCGGCGCTGGCGCGGTTCCTGCGCTGGGTCGAAGCCGAAGCGCCCAAAGGCGGGCAGACCGAGCTGAGCTGCGTCGCCAAGCTGCAGGAATTCCGCGAAGCGACCGGCGTGCTCAAGGACACATCGTTCGACACCATCTCCGCCACCGGCGAGCACGGCGCGAGCCCGCATTATCATTCGACGCCCGAGTCGAACGTACCGCTTGAACCGGGCCAGCTCTATCTGGTCGATTCGGGCGGGCAATATGCCGACGGCACCACCGATGTGACGCGCGTGCTGCCGATCGGCCAGCCGACAGACGAGATGCGCGACCGCTTCACTCGCGTGCTCAAGGGCCATATCGGCCTTGCCACCGCGATCTTCCCGCCCGGCACCAATGGCGGCCAGCTCGACGGGTTCGCGCGGCGGCCATTGTGGGAAGCGGGGCTCGATTATGCGCATGGCACCGGCCATGGCGTCGGCGCCTATCTGTCGGTCCATGAAGGCCCGCAGCGCATCGCCCAGCCCAATTATCCCGGCGGCGGCCCGAGCGAGCCCTTGCGTGCCGGAATGATCATCTCGAACGAGCCCGGCTATTACAAGGCCGGCGAATACGGCATCCGGATCGAGAATCTGATCCTGGTCGAGGAACGCGAGATCGCCGGCGGCGATGCGCCGATGCTCGGGTTCGAGACATTGACCTTCTGCCCGATCGAACGCTCGCTGATCGTGCCTGAAATGCTCACCTCGGCCGAGCGCGGCTGGCTCAATGCCTATCATGCCAAGGTGCTCGAAATTCTCGGGCCCCAGATGAGCGGCGATGAGCTGGAGTGGCTTGAGGAGAAATGTGCGCCGATCGGCTAGGTCGCCAGGCCCGCGCCCCCGAGTCGCACCTATCGACCGCTGTTATTTTCCGAATAAAAAAAGCTACCCCTGTTAAGTTGGATTTTCGGCGGAAATCTTTGCTGCTTCGCCAGTAACTTACGCCTTCCCACCCCTGTTATGAAGAACAGGGGTGGGAACAGCGCGGAACAGGGGTCGCGCCGCCCGGAACAGCGGTCGGGACGCTGATTTTTTTCAAGATGAGAAAGAGCGCGAGCGAAAAACCCGCAGGCATTCCGTCCGGCCCTACCCTGTCATGAACCACAGGCGTGTTGAATCAGGCGTCGGGGTCGCTCTTTTCCTCACGCGGCGCCGGCGCCTCCACACCCCGCGCCTGAGCCTTGCGCCGCTTCAGATTCTCGCGCAGCGCCGCCGCCAATCGGGCGGCCTTTTCGTCCTTATCACTCATATCGACGCCTTCGCCTTGACAATCCTGCCGCCCTCGTCTCTTAGGCGCGCTCCGCTCGCAAGAGCGGAATGCTGCCGTAGCTCAGTGGTAGAGCGCATCCTTGGTAAGGCTGAGGTCGTGAGTTCAATCCTCACCGGCAGCACCATTTTTCAATGACTTCGCGTAATTTTGCCTTCGGGCGATCAATTCACGAAGGCTCGGCATAGGACGAGCCGAGTCATCTTGATACCCCGCATAGGACAGGTTCGCTTCGCAAGCCCTGGATCGGCGCGTCGATTCCAGCGCGATCAATTTACATCGCATCTGCTCAGCAGGCGAACAATCTCAATGCTTTTTCGGCCCATTAGGCGGCGGCGATCGATCCAAGGCCAAATGCGGTCGAAGCAGGCGCCCGATCTCGATACAGCGTCTACCGCACCCCGGTTCCCGAGGAGATCAACATGAAGATACTTGTGGTCGGCGCTGGCGCGGTCGGGGCGGTTTACGGTTGGCATCTGCACCGTGCGGGGCACGAGGTGCATTTCTTCGTCAAAGCGAAATTCGCCGATACAGTATCCGCAGGCTTCACCTTGCACTGGCTCGGCCACCGCGCCACGCAGCGCCAGGACTGGAACGGGGTGCGGGTCGTCACCGATACCGCTGCGGTGGCACGCGAGCGCTGGGATCAGGTGTGGCTCACCATGTCTTCCGATGCACTGCGCGGTGAGCTCGCCGCACAATTGCTCGCGGCGGTCGGTACGGCCACATTGGTGTGCCTCCAGCCGGACCTGGAGGATGCCGATTATGTGCGTGGGCGCGTCGGTGCGCCGGAACAGGTGGTCCAGGGCCTCATCACCCTGATCAGCTATCAGTCGCCGCTGCCGGGCATGGATGGCCCGGATGGCATCGCCTATTATCTGCCGCCACTGGCCCGGACGCCATTTTCCGGATCGCTGCAGCGCGTGGCCGATGTGGTCGAGGCGCTGAAGGCAGGCGGTATGTCTGCCAGCGCGGTAGCGAACGTCGCGACCGTGGCAGCCGGTCCAACCGCGCTCATGCAGCCGCTGATCGCCGCGCTGGAGGTCAACCAGTGGCGCCTGGCCACGCTGCCGGCGAGCGACGCGCTGCGCATGGGCCTGGCCGCGGCACGCGAAGCGCTGGCCGTGGCGCAGCGGACGACCGGGGCGCGAACCGGCCGGTTCCGTCCGCTGCTCCGGCCCTGGATCTGGCGGCTGCTCCTGCCGCTGGCCGTACGCCTGCTCCCGCTGCCACTGGAGCGCTACCTGCATTACCATTTCTCAAAGGTCGGCGCGCAGACGCGACTGATGCTGGCAACCTATATTCGCCTCGGCCGTCAGCATGGTCAGGACACGCAGGCGTTGCAGAACCTTCGGAAGGCGATGCCGGCGCTCTGACCGCGACATCGATCCAGGTCCGCGACTTTAACCCCCGCATCGTGGCAATGATGTCGGCAGGGCCGGCCGGAAAACCGTAGCGATACCGTCTTCGGCAATCCTTTTCCGGCCTGTTCACCACAACGCCGAGAGCGGGTACAGCGCGATCAGCCAGATCAGGCACGCCATGACGATGCGCCGCTTCCCGATCGAGATCGCAATCAGCATGACCGGGAAGAATGACCAGGTCGTCACGATCGTACGCAAATCGAAGCGGGGCATGCCAAGGAACGCGATCGTCGTTGCCATCAAGGCCGTGTTACAGAGCAATACGCCGATCAGCACCTTGCGGCTGTGCATGTCGAAATGGCTGTCGAGATCGCTCCATTCCTCCGGATCGTTCGGAAAGATCAGCGATGCCGAGACATAATATATCCCGGTCACGACAAAGCCGCCGAACAACACCGGCCAGCGCAGCGGCAGCAGATCGCGCAGTGTCCAGCCGTACATCCAGAAGGTGACGACATCGCACGACACGAATATGCCCAGCAGTGCAGTGGCATAGCCGATACGGACCTTGTGGCTTGCCTTGATCGATCGGGACAGTCCGCCCAGCCCTTCCGCAAGCGCAAGGCCCAGCAGCAATCCGAACAGCGAAAAGATAAACTCGAATCCGCTCATGCCCCGCTCCCCCTTTTACGCTTCATCTTCGCCACGTTTCGCCCGCCCCATAACAGGCGCCTTACCAAAGCGGGCGAGAGTTTGAACCTGTTCGAAAAGATCCGCTTGCGGAATCGCAATGGCGGCAAGTCATTGGCAACGGCGGGGCATCGGCAAGGCTGGGGCATCGGCAAATGTTCGCATCATGTAACAAAACTGCACCCCAAACGTCACGGCCCTGAACAATAGCGTCCCTAACAGCCGCCTCGACCTGGCCATCCATCCGGCCAGGCGGGAGGGTTTCATGAAGTTCACGACCGGGAGCGCGATCATCGCGCTGCAATTCGCCTGCGCGCCTGCCTTTGCCCAGACGCAAGCCCAATCCGGGCCAGTGTCCCTGTCGGAAACGGCGACCGATGCGCCGGAGCCGGGTGGCGATATCGTCGTGACGGGCACGCGCGACCGGTCGCGGACCCAGTTCGACACGATGGCGCCGGTCGATGTGCTGTCCGCCGCGGCGGTGCGGTCGAGCGTCTCGGACGACCTGTCCGACACGATGGCGCAGCTGCTGCCCTCATTCAACGTCCAGCGCCTGCCCGCCGCCGACGGCCAGGCATTTGTGCGCCCGGCGACGCTGCGCGGGCTTTCGCCGGATCAGACGCTCGTGCTGATCAACGGCAAGCGCTATCATCGTTCGGCGCTGCTCGGCACGCGCGGCGCGCAGGCATCCGACCTGGCCGGTATCCCGTCACTGGCGATCAAGCGGATCGAAGTGCTGCGCGACGGCGCGTCGGCGCAATATGGTTCCGATGCGATCGCCGGGGTGATCAACATCATCCTTGACGACAGCGAAGGCATGGATGCGTTCGGCCAGTTCTCGCAATATTATCGCGGCGACGGGAAGAAATACCAGGCCGGGGCGCGCGGCGGCATCGCGCTCGGCGATCGCGGCGCGCTGGTCTTCACGGGCGAATATAGCCATGGCGAGGCGACCTCGCGCACGCGGCAACGGCCCGACGCGATCGCATTTCAGAACGCCAATCCGAACCTGAAGGTCCCGAACCCGGTGCAGCGCTGGGGCCGGCCGGACGAAGAGCGGATCCGCGGCGCGATCGACGCGCATTACGACCTGTCGGAAGCCGCGACGCTCTATGCCTTCGGCACCGTGCAGCAGGGCGAGGGCGTGACCGATTTCAACTGGCGCAATCCGGCCGGCACCGGCAGCGTGTTCAATCCCAGCACCGCCTTTCCCGGCTTTTCCTTCCTCACGCTGTATCCGACCGGTTTCACGCCGCGCCTGGGCACGACGTTCAGCGATTATCAGACCAATGGCGGCGTGCGCGGCGCGATCGGCGATCGCTTCACCTATGATGTCAGCGCGGCCGCCGGCCGCAGCCGGATCGAGTATACGCTGGGCGAGACGCTCAATGCCTCGCTCGGGCCACTCAGCCCGACCAGCTTCTATCTCGGCCGCCTGGAACAGCGCGAATTCAACCTGAATGCCGATTTCGTCTATCGCCTGCCGGTCGGCACCAGCGAGCCGGTCAATATCGCATTCGGCGCCGAGCGCCGGGTCGAGACCTATCAGGTTTCCGCCGGCGATCCCGCTTCCTATGCGGTCGGCCCGGGTGCCGCGACCGGCCTTGCCCCCAATTCGAACGGCTTTCCCGGTTTCAGCCCGCTCGCCGCCGGCACGTTCGACCAGACCAGCTATGCCGGCTATCTCGATCTCGAATGGAAACCGGTCGAAATGCTGACGCTCGGCGCGGCCGGCCGGTACGAGAATTTCTCCGCCTTCGGCGATACGTTCAATTACAAGCTGTCGGCGCGGGTCGAGCCGGTCAAGGGAATCGCAGCGCGCGCGACCTATTCGACCGGCTTTCGTGCCCCGACGCCGGCGCAGCTCAACACGTCACAGACCACACAGGGCCTCGACACGGTAACATTGCAGATCTTCAATCAGGGCCGCCTGTCGCCCACCGATCCGCTGGCGGCCGGGCTTGGCGCGAAGCCGCTGACACCGGAAACGTCGCGTACCTTGACCGCAGGCCTGACTTTCCAGAGCGGCTTTGGCCTGAGCGGCAGCATCGATCTGTACCAGATCAATGTCGATGATCGCTTCAGCCAGTCGGCAGGCGTGCCGCCGCCAGGGGGCGTGCCCAATCCACAACGTTTCACCTCGATCAGCTTCTTCACCAATGATTTCGACACCCGGACGCGCGGCGTGGATGCGGTGCTGTCCTATGCGCATCCGGTCGGTCCGGGGCGGGCAAGCCTGAGTCTGGCGTACAATTACAATCAGACCAAGGTGACCCGCGGCGCATTCGCCACCAACAACACTCAGCGCCGCATCTTCGAGGAGCGTCTGCCCAAGCATAATGCCACGGCGACGATCGGCTATGATATCGGCCCGGTCGCATTGCTCGCACGCGGACGTTATTATGGCGCCTGGACCGACGTGACCGGCAATACGACCGGCGACCTGTTCCAGCGTTTCGGCTCGATCGCCTTGTTCGACCTGTCGGCGCGCTATGCCGTGAACGAGCATGTCTCGGTGCGGGTGGGGGCGGAGAATCTGTTCAACACCTATCCCGACGAAGCGACCAACCAGGCGGTGCGTGGCCTGATCTATTCGCGCAACGCGCCCTACGATACCGATGGCGGGCAATATTATGTCCGGCTTGGGGTGACCTTTTGATGGCGGAAGGTTTTCCGATCGACCGGCGCGCATTGCTGGCGGGTGCAATGGCACTGCCCGTCACGGCGCGCGCCGCGGCGGCGCTACCGAGTGCTTCGGCCCCCGGGCTTGCAGGCGATGACGATGCCTTCTGGCGTGGCATCGCGGCACAATATGACGTGACGCGCGAAGTCATCCAGCTCGAGAACGGCAATTGGGGCATGATGGCCCGGCCCGTGCTGCGCGCGTATGAACAGGCGGTCGAGCGGGTCAATCGCGACACCAGCTTCTATGCCAGGCGCGGCATGGTGCGCGACGTGATCGCCGCGCGCGACAGGCTGGCCGCGACGCTGGGCGTGCCCGCCGACGAGCTCGCCTTCACCCGCAACGCGACCGAGGCGCTGCGCACATTGATCCTTGGCTATAACCGGCTCAGGGCGGGCGAGACGGTGCTGTATGCCGATCTCGATTATGACAGCATGCAGGCGTGCATGGACAGCCTGGCCAAACGGCAGGGCGCCGCTGTGGTGCGGATCGCGCTGCCCGAGCCGGCCACGCGCCAGTCGATCATCGACGCCTATGCCGCGGCGATCGCGGCCAATCCGCGGCTCAGGCTGATCCTGCTGACTCATCTCAGCCACCGCACCGGGCTGGTCGTACCGGTGCGCGAGATCGCGGCGATGGCGCGGGCGCGCGGGATCGATACGATCGTCGACGCAGCGCACAGCTGGGGTCAGCTCGATTTCGCGCTGGCCGATCTCGATTGCGATTTTATCGGGCTGAACTGCCACAAATGGCTCGGCGCACCGCTTGGCGTCGGCGCGATCCATATTCGCAAGGGAGCATTGGCGGCGATCGATCGCGATCCGGCCAATGATGCGTCCGATCGCGATACGGTGCAGGCGCGCGTCCATACCGGCACGGTGGATTTCGCCGCGCAGCTGACCATGCCCGATGCGATCGCCTTTCAGCAGGGGATTGGCGCCAAACGCCGCGCCGACCGGCTGAGTGCGCTGCGCAACCGCTGGGTCGCGCATGCGCGGCAGATCCCCGGGATCGAGATACTGACGCCCGACGACCCCGCACTGCATGGCGGGATCACCGCATTCCGGATCGCGGGCAAGACGAGCGCTGCGGACAATATCGCGTTGGCCGCGAGGTTGCTTGAGCGGCATCGCATCTTCACCGTGCACCGTGTCGGGCCGGCCAAGGGTGCCTGTGTTCGCGTGACGCCTGCCCTGTTCAACAGCATGGCGGACATGGATGCACTCGCCAGCGCCCTGCAAGGGCTGAGCAGGTAGCGCGGGTTCAATCATTCCGCGCACCCGCCGATGGATATTGGGCTCGCCCGAGCAGGTCAATCACGCTCGAATTGAGTGATCTCGTCGAGCTGTGCCTGTGCGCGTTTCAGATGCTCGCCGGCAAAGGCATTCTCGAATCCGCGCACAATGTGCTGCCGGCCGGTGAATCGCGCCCAGCGATACACCAGCCAGGTCGCCGCCATGCCAGCGAGGCCCGTGATCGTCAGCGTCCATAGAAAGCCGGAAGCGAAGAACGCGATATCGACGCCGGTCAGCAGGCGCAGCACGACGATCATCAACGGCACCCACAACACCCACCAGGGCATGCCGATGACGATTCCGGCCCAGAGCTGGGCCCGCCGCAGCTGTGCGAGCCGTTTCTGGATCGCGACGACGGGTTCGGCATAGTCGATCCGGGCAACCAGCACCTTGATGACGACCCCGGCAGCGATCGACAGCAAGCCATAGACATGGAGAATGACGCCGCTGGCAAAGGCGCCGCCGGGATGGCGCAGCTCGCCATGCCATGCCGCCACGCCGAGCAGGCAGAACAGCGCGCCGGAGACAATCAGCCAGGTCTGACTTCGCGCCAGCGGCGTCAACGTATCGCGCAGCGTGTTGCGGGCCTCGCGCCGCACCATCTGCATCTGCAGCGCGGCCTGGCGTTCGAGCCGCGCATCGAGCTGGTTCAGCGCCAGTTTGAGATCGTGCAGTTCCATTCATCTTGTCCCTTGAAAGCGGATCAGACCAGCTGGTCGCGAAGACGTTGCTTCAGCCGCCCGATCTTGGTGCCGACATTGCTTTCGCTGATGCCCAGAATATCCGCGATTTCGCAGTGGCTGCGGTCGTCGAGATAGAGCAGCAGCACGGCCCGGTTGAGGTTATCCAGATCGGCGATCAGCCGATCCAGCGTGGCGAGCAGCTGGTTCGATTCATGATCGACGGCTTCCCCGGCGATCTGCCCGTGCCCCTCGTCAAGCGGCATGAAATGCTTCGCACCGCGATAGACGCCGCGCACATGCGAGATCGCGACATTGAGTGCGACACGGTACATCCAGGTCGAGAAGGAGCGCTTCGCATCATAACGCGGCCAGGCCTGCCAGAGCTGAGCCATGATCTCCTGCGCCAGATCCGCGCGATCCTCCGCGTTGCGGCAATAGGTGATCGCAACCTTGCGGATGATCCCCGCATGGCGATCGACGAGCACCGTAAATTCGGTGCCGTCATCATCTTTGTCGGTCGTCGCCATCCGGTTCGCCATCTCATCCCGCTGTCAGGACCGTGGTTCGCCCGGACACGGAGAATATCACACCATATTTTCGGGCGACCATAAGCTGAAGCGATTGCCGGCGGCCGCGACACGACCTTTCGCTGTCGGGACCATCAGGAGCAACTTTAGCTCCTGGCAACAATCGGCCAAGTTATCGCGCCGTTTCTTACAAAAATTCGTGACACTGTCATAGCACCGAAACGGCGCAGTCTTGCGCGCCATTGGCTCGCGCCAAGGTCAAGGTGGGGTTAACGGTCATATCTGCCGCCGAAATGGAGATGATCGCGGGGCAATAGCCAAAATGGTCCCAATTTTCCTGCCCAGCTACTCGACATCATCCGGCGTTGGGAGGACAAGTTCAGCATCGCACCGAAACGCGTGAAGACCTGAGGGGGGATCATGCTGCATCTCAACACTAAATTTGCTCGTACCAGCCTGGCCACCCTGGCGATTTCCCTGGCGATTGGATCCGCCGGTCAGGCGGCCGCACAGGAGGCGGAGCGAAATGTGGAAAATCCGCGCACGCTGGGCGATTCGAACCAGCCGGCGTCGAAGATGTTGCTCAGCGCCGTTCCGGACGCGACCCGCCCGCTACCTGGCCCGACGGTCCGGGAGCGGGTGCTCAATCTGAACGTGGTGATGACCGACGGCCAGCTCTACAATCCCGCCACCGGGTTGAACGACAAGGTGCGGCTGCGCAGCTATAACGGCACCGACGTCGATCCGACCAAGCCCTACGTCTCGCCGACGATCGAGATCCGGCCGGGCGAGACGATCCGGGTCAATCTCGACAATCAGCTGCCCGCCGATCCGGGTTGCGCGCCGGGCGATCACATGCCGGACAAGCCGCATTGCTTCAACGGCACCAACCTCCACACCCATGGCCTGTGGGTGAACCCGGCGGGCAATGGCGACAATGTCCTGCTGTCGATCAATCCGGGCGTGAAGTTCCAGTATGAATATAACGTCCCGGGCGAGCATCCCTCAGGCACCTTCTGGTACCATACCCACCGCCACGGATCGACCGCGCTGCAGGTATCGAGCGGCATGGCCGGGGCGCTGATCATCCGCGGCGACCGCCTGCCGACGCTGAAGAGCAATGGCGATCTCGACACGATCGTCGCCGGCATGCCCGAGCGCATCCTGGTCATGCAGCAGATCCAGTACGCCTGCCGCACCGCGCCGTCGCCGGGCCATCCGCATGGTACGATCAAGCAGACCATCAAGGGCCGCTATCTGTGCGAACCGGGCGATGTCGGGGTGATCGAGGATTATGATCAGTTCGGCCCCGGCAGCTGGCCTGCATCGGGTCGCTACACCTCGATCAATGGCGAAGTGCTGCCCTATTTCAACGCAGTGCAGGGGCAGGTCGAGCGCTGGCGCATGATCCATGCCGGCGTTCGCGACACGATCAGCCTGCAATTCTTCAAGGCCAAGCCGGGCAAGCTGACCAAGAAGCTGCGCCTGATCAAATCGGCGGAGGATGAGGAAAAGGTGATCCGCGAGAATTGCGGGACCGAGGCGCTGCCCTATTCGGTGGTGGCGGCCGATGGGCTGACCATGGCGGCGGGGCAGCAGACCAAACTCACCACCTTCCAGCCCGGTTATCGTTATGACGCGCTGGTCGTGTTCCCCGACACCGCCGGTTACTGCGTGATCGATGCGCAGGCGCCCAAGGCAGGTACGGTCAACGCGCTGGCGGTGAGCCGGCAATTGCTCGGCTTCGTCAATGTCGCGCCGGGTACCAAGGTGACCGGCAATGTCGGCACCTATGTCACCGACGCGCTGGTCGCCAACGCGACCAAAGTGATCCCGGCCGACGTCCAGCCCTCAGTGATCGCCGATCTCAAGGCGGGCATGAAACTGACCCGCTTCGTGCCGCATCCGACGATCGAAGCGAGCGAAGTGACCGGCACGCAGGAGCTGACTTTCTTCATCGACGTCTCCACCCCCGACACCAAGTTCGAGGTCGGCAACACATTGGTGACCGCGGATGCGAAACCCTATGATCCCAACCGGATCGACCGTGCGCTGAAGCTGGGCGGGGTCGACGAATGGACCCTGCAGTCGCATTTCGTCAGCCATCCGTTCCACATCCACGTCAATCCGTTCCAGATCGTCTCGATCATCGATCCCAACGGCAAGGATGTCAGCGCGATCGGCTCGATCGACGATGCGGGCGGCGATGTCGATCCGCAATATGCCGGACTGAAGGGCGTGTGGAAGGATACGCTGTGGATCAAGAGCCTGATCAACGGCAACAGCCTGCCCGAGGGTTTTTCCGGCATCTACACGGTCAAGGTGCGCACCCGGTACGAGCGCTATATCGGCGAGTTCGTGCTGCATTGCCACATCCTCGACCATGAGGATCAGGGCATGATGCAGAATGTCGCCGTGGTCCTGCCCGACGGCAATGTCGGCGCGCCGGCCGGTACGCCGCAACAATTGCAGGTCAATCCCCATGGCAACCACTAAGGCGCCCAAGGCGCCGAAACCGGCCAAGCCCCCGGTATCATCGGTGTTCGGCTATCGCGATGTGCAGGCGATCCTGCGGGGCGCAGGCGGGACGGGGACCGGGCCGCTGGGTGCGTTCTGGGACCTGCCTTTGCCGCAGTTCCTCGGCCTGAACTTGATGGGCGTGGCCTTGATCGAGCCCGAGACCGGCGGCAGCTGCTGCGGCAAGGGGAGCGATACGTCGGGCCGGGGGGCGCAGTCCGGGCTGATCCGCGGCTTGCGCGGACAATCGCCGTTCGACGGCACGCAATTCCCGCGCCTGCCCTGGGGCGGGTCGGCGATAGCCCCTGCCGATATCGACCGGATCGAAGCGTGGATCGACGAAGGCTGCCCCGGCGCGCTGCTCGACACGCTGGCCATTGCCGGCGAAGTCAGCGTGCCCGGCGAGACCCGGGTCGAGGTGACTGGGCTGAATGGGCCGGTGTTCGCGCCGACCAGCGACCCCGGCGTGTACGCCTATGCCAAGGGTGAGCTGCGTCAGCGCATGGACGTCGATGCAATGAGCGAGCCACAGAAGGAGCGGCTGCGCTGCGCCTTTCGCGAACTCTACACGCTCAACAAATGGGTCGGCGACAAGCGCAGCTACAACAACCTCGCGCTGATCCACCAGAATCATTGCCAGCATGGCTGGGAACGCTTCCTGCCCTGGCACCGCGTCTATCTCTACGAATTCGAACAGGCGCTGCAGGATCATTGTCCCGATGTGACGATGCCGTGGTGGGATTTTCCCGCGCCGCGCTACAATCCCGAGGATCCGTCAAAGGGCGCGATCCTGCCCGAGGCGTTCAAGGCCTTCCTGACCGAGGCATCGCTGCGCACGCTCGCCGGCCAGGGCTTTCCGGTGAAGAAGCTGCAGCCGCTGGTCGGCGTGCATTATGCGACGTTGAACAAGATCCTCGCTGCGGTCGGCGCGGCGATCGGCGACAAATATACCAAGGGCACCTATCGCGAGCGGCTGATCGATGCGCTGCTCGAGGCGAATTCGCTGTGGTATCCGCTGCGCTATTCGGGCGAATTCGGCAGCGGCCAGACGATCAATACCCGGATTCATTACCATTATCCGCGTCAGGAAGACATTGACGAGATCATGTCCCTGCGCACCTTCCGCGATTTCGGCGGGGGCAGCCTGTATGTCGACAGCTTTGGCTTTATCGACCAGAATCCGCACAATACGATGCATATCTGGACCGGCGGCATCAATCCGGCATTCAACGCTGCGGCGCCGCTCGACCGCAATCGCGCGGTGCAAGTCGCGGGCCGCAAGTTCCACCAGCGCGAGGATTTGTACAGCGAGCCGCAATTTGGCGACATGTTCAGCAACCTGACCGCATCCTACGACCCGATCTTCTGGCCGGTGCACGCCAATATCGACCGGCTATGGCACAATTGGCAGCAGGAGCATCCCGACGGCCTGCCGGCCGATCTCGATTCACCTTTGACGCCGTGGAGCTACGCCACGCGCGATACGCTCGACATGCACCGCTTCGGCTATGAATATGTCCGCGGCGGCAGCATGATCCCGGTCGGGCTGACCAATCCGGTCGGCCGCTTCGTGTCGGCGCCGCTGCCGGTGTCGGACGCGGTGCACAAGGGCTTCCGCTCGGCCGAGGTGCGGCTGCACCGCGTGCCGCAATTGCCGCGCTCCTGCTTCATCCGCGTGTTCCTCAACACGCCCGACGCCGATGCATCGACCCCGCTGACCAGCGAGGGCTATGCCGGTTATGCGGCGGTGTTCGGGCATGGCGAATGCTATGGCGGGCCGGGTCATTGCGAGCTGCCCCCGGCGGAGAATCGCAAGTTCGACCGGCGCGAGCGCAGCATGAACACGCCGCGCAATCACCGCATCGACGTGACGCGCTGCGTGAAGAAGCTGCTCGCTACCGGGGTCAAGACGCTGACCGTCAGCCTGGTCGTGATCGGTGCCTCGTATGAGGAGGATCGCGAATTGCTGCGGCTCGACGGGGTATCGCTCAACTTTCTCGATTGAAGCAGGAGGGGGCGCCGACCTGGGCGCCGGCCAAAGGGGAATTCTATGGCGTCGCCACCGGTATATCGCATCCACCCCGCGATCGGCATCGCCCGGCTCGGCGACAGCCCCGACGGTTTCTGCATCACGCCCGAAGGCCCGGCGCAGCTGCCGATCGACTGCGATGCGATGGGCAATCCGGCCAAGGGCAACAAGCCGGTCAAGACTTTCAAGGACAGCAAGGGCCGGATCAAGCGCCAGGCCGCGCGCTTCCAGATCTATGTCTATGACGAGGAACATCCCGATGGCCGCCCGCTCAAGCTGAACGAGGCGATCGAGGGCGGTGGCAACCAGGGGACATTGGTCGACATCCAGTGGCGCGTGCAGCTCGCCAATAAAAAGGCCGCCTGGTACACATTCGACGGTCTGCGCGGCGAGGTCGGTTATCCGAGCGACGCGCCGTTGCGCAATCCAACGATCACTGATCCGCAGGAGCGGCAAAAGCTGATCATCGACCCCGGTCCGCAGACCGTCGATCACAAGACAAGGCGCAAGGCGAGCTTCAGCCGCACCGGCAATCCCGCCTATGCGGCCAATTTCCCGCCGACCGGCATGCAACCGCGCGACATAGATACGCTCGGCGACCTTATCACCGACGATGACGGCCGGCTGCTGGTGCTGGCGGGACACGGCAATAGCGGCTCGTTCGCATCCGGCTTCGGCCATCCGCGCATCGATACCTATGCCAATAGCGACAGCTGGTTCGATGATATTTCGGACGGGCCAGTGATGGCGCGGCTGGTGATGCAGGCCGAGAATGTCGGGCAGCTGCGCTATATCGACGTCGAATATCCCGCTTGGGTGCTTGCCGGTTATCCGCGCTACGCGCCTGAAGTGCTCGACATGATCACGCTGGAAGACGTGGTCGAGGATATGTCGATCCGCGAATTCGCCTATCGCACCGACATGTACGGCACCGCCGGCACATTCGCCGCGCCGCAGAAGATCGATCCGGAAGACACGCCCGCCTTGCTCCATTGGAAAGCCGGGCCAGTGCAATGGAATCCGGATTATCGCCCATGGTTCTGGCGCGACATCTGGCCGATCCTGTTTCGCGCCGACGAATTCTCCTATTTCGCGTCGATCCTGCAGCTGTCGAATTTCCCGCACAACCAATCGAGCCGCGGCACGTTCGATCCCTATCGGCTATGCATTCCCCCGAAGATGGCACCGCGCACGCTGGCCAGGAAACTGGCCGCGGCGGTCGATGCGCATCGCTCGGGCAAGCTGCTCGAAACGGCGCTCGAGCCGAGCCTGATGCAGCTCGATGCGACTCAGGCACCAGGCGCGGCCGACGCGATCGACATCGCGTCCGGTCCGCTCAAGGCAGCGGCGGCGGCGTTTGCCGCTGCTGTCTGTCCGCCGATCGATGGCGAGACGCCCGAAGCCTTTGCCGCTCGCTGGCGTCTGATCCAGGCCGAGAACGAGGCCGCACCCTCGCCCGATTATGCCGCCGCGCACGCGGCATGGGGCGAAGCGGTCGATGCGGCAATCGCCGTGGTCGCGGAAGCGGTATCGCCGAAGCTCAAGCCGCTGCTCAAACTGGCGCGCGGATCGTCGCGGCAGGAACCGGATGCACCGGACCGCACGCAGAATCCTGACGAACCGATCGAATCGGTGCTGCGCCGCCTCGCCTTCGATTATCGTGCGGGAATCCTGCTCGATCAGGCGCTCGGCACCGCGCGCGCCGAAGCGACCACCGATCCCGGCCGCAGCTATCGCCAATATCTGTTCGACCTGCTGCGCAAGCCGGGCGAGGAGAACAGCTTCCGCCTCGGCAGCAACCCTGCGACGCGAACCTATCATTTGCCGCTGATGCCGCTGCTCGCCGGTGATAACCCGATCACCAACAAGACAGTGAGCAAGTTCCTGCGCCTGACCGACACGCAGCTCTTCATGCTGCGGCAATGGGCCAAGGGACTGTTCATCGATGAGGTCGGTGCCGGTTTCGTACCCGACACGATCGATCCGTGGCAGCCGTACAAGGACTGGACCGCGACGACCGGGCGCGAACTCGATCGCGGGGTACTCTCGAACGGCCTTGGCGGCGCTTTCTGCCCCGGCGGCGAAGTGACCTGGATCATCCGCAACCCGGCGATCTGGCGCGCGCCGTACCGGATCAAGGCCGATCCCGAATGGTATCAGTTCCAGCTCACCGCCGCGCAGCAGAACGCCAATCGCTGGGGCGCCGGTGTCGGTGAGGAGGGCTATGTCTCCTACATCAACGATCCACTGTCGCAGGGCAGCGATTTCACTATCGGGCTGCAGCCGGGCGACATGACCAAGTTGTCGGGATTGCCGTGGCAGGCGGACTTCAACGAATGCTCCACGCAGATGATCGACGTCACCTATGAGGAGTGGAACCAACTCAGCCCGGACAGTGTCGGTGACAGCCTGATGACGCAGGAACAGCGCGTGTGGGAGACGTTGTGGTGGCCCGCGCACCGGCCGATGCAGGTCTATGTCCCGGCGGTGGTCGACGGCAAACCGACGCTGCAGTTCCGCGCCTGGGCGCGTGGCATCCCGCAGACATCGGCCGGCGACCTGAAGATGGTCACCGAATGGTCGAAGCTCGGCTTCGTCGTGCGCAATCCGCAGGCCGCCACCGGCCCCTCGCCCGACCAGAAATATATCAGCGTCGAAGACTCGGGAGACTAAGCCATGACCAATCCATTCATAGGCAGCTGGACCTATCGCAGCCTGCTCAACGACCCGGACGTGGATACCGCGTTCAACGATCTCGAATTCGGACGCGGCACATTGGTGATCACCGAGACCGCGCCGGCCGAACTGGGCGGCACGATCGGCGGGCCGGGCTGGTCGCTGGACTTGCGCGGCAGTTTCGAATTCGGTTCGCCGATGGCGGTGCGTTTCCAGGGCAAGGGCGTGGTCGGCGGCGAGCAATGGATCTACGATTATATCGGCTGGCTGGTGCCGGTCTGGCCAAGCAGCACCGACGAATTGCAGACCACCGCGTTCGTCGGATCGGTCACGCGCACCATCCCGCATTCGAGCAGCGGCGGCGGCACCTCTCCAGCGGGCGTGGTCGCTTCTTTCTATGCCACCCGCCAGGGCTGATATCGCGGTCATCGGTGGTGGCCCCGCCGGAGCAGCAGCGGCGCTGACCCTGCGCCGCCATGCGCCAAGGCTGGCGGTGCGGCTGATCGAGGCAAGCGATTATAGCATGCCGCGCCCGGGCGAAGTGCTGCCGGCAGTGGCGCGCAGCCTGCTCGAACAGCTTGGCGTCATGACATCGTTCGAAGCGCAGGGCTTTGTCGCCGGTCGCGCGCTCGCCTCGGCCTGGGCCAATGACGAGCTTGACGAGCGCCACAGCATTTTTTCCGCACAAGGGCCGGGCTGGCATCTCGACCGGGCGCGGTTCGACCGCATGCTAACCGATGCCGCCATGGCGGCAGGTGTGGCGCTTTCCACAGGCAGCGCGGTGCGGTCCGCAATGCCGGAGAGAGAGGGCTGGTGCCTGACGCTTGCCGATCGCAGCGAAGTCGTCGTCCGCGCGGTCATCTGGGCGGCCGGGCGAAGCTGGCGACTGGCGCGGCCGTTCAGCGCGCGGGTTCGCGTGCATGGCGACCTTGTCGCGCATAGCCGTTTCATCGAAGGCGTGGCCGGGGATAACCGGACGGTGATCGAGGCACGGCCGGAGGGCTGGTGGTACAGCGCCGACTTGCCCGGCGACCGGCGCATCGTCGCGTGCATGACCGATCCCGATCTTGGCGAGGCACTCGCGCTTCGCTCCGACCAGGGCTGGCGGCGCGCGCTGGACGCCACACGCCATATGCGCGCACTGGTGCCGGTCGATGCGCGGATCGGCGAAGCACTGGTACGCTCCGCCGGTACCACGACGGTCGAACCCGCCATCGGGCGACGCTGGATCGCCGCGGGAGACACGCTGTTCGCCGCCGATCCGCTATCGTCGCGGGGCATCGTCCATGCGCTGCGATCGGGCATCATCGCGGCCTATGCCGCCGCCGACCTGCTCGACGATGATATCGATAAGGGCCGGGAAGACGAGATACGACGGCGCTACGCGATGATCAGCACGCATGGTTTCCAGGGGTACGCACAGGCGCTGGCCGGGCATTATGCCGAGGCTGCGCGCTGGCCGGAAGCGCCATTCTGGCGAAGCAGGGCGCCGGTCGACATCGCGAGGCGGATGGGAGGCACATCATGATCATTGGCATACCGGTCTATGACGATGTCGACATGCTTGACGTCACCGGCCCGTACGAGATGTTCCGCTGGGCCGGGATCGAGGTCGACCTGCTCGCCACACGGCGCGGCATGATCCAGTTTCGCGATGCCTTCCCGTTCAAGGTCGAGCGAAGCTTCGCGCAGGCGCGCCGCTATGACGCGCTCTGGGTGCCGGGCGGCGACCCCAATGCGCTGTCGGAGCTGATCCACGACCCCAAGCGCGTCTATCTCGATTTCCTGATAAAGCAGGCTGCTGTCACCCCGATGGTCGCATCGGTGTGTGAAGGCGCCTTGCTGCTCGCGGCGGCGGGCCTGCTTGACGGCTACAAGGCGACCACGCACTGGGCGTTCATCCCCTGCCTCAAGGCGTACAAGCACATCAAGGTCGCCCGGGGACATCCACGCTTCCATCTCGACCGCGACCGGCTGACTGGCGGCGGCATCTCCTCCGGGCTCGACGAAGCGTTGATGCTGATCAAATTGCTCAAGGGCGGCAAGGTCGCGCGCGACGTCCAGCGCACGACGCAATATTATCCCGACCCGCCAGTGCGCAGCAAGCTCCCCGTCGCCAGGACTTGTCCGATGCCGCCCTGGCCGCCGATCGGGACACAGGCCTCGTCGTGATCGCACGGGGCGCCCGTTACTGGCCGCTGGCCGCACCCAGCCTGCTGGCCTGGGTATTTCTGCTGTCGTGGAGCATCATCCCGATCCTGCCCGACCTGTGCGGTCCGGGCGGGCATTTCTGGACCAGTGTCCCGGCAAGTTTCGAGATCGCGCTGCGCATCAACCCACTGCCGCCATTATTCCTGTCCTGGCTGGTGATGCTGTGCGCAATGATGCTGCCGTTGCTCCACGTGCCGCTGATGCAGGTTCGCGCCGGCGGAGGGACGCGCCGTGGCGACAGTGCCGTCCTGGCCTTCCTGATCGCCTATCTCGCCATCTGGATGGCGATGATTGTCCCGCTCGTCGCGCTGACGTCATTGTTGCGGCTGGCCACCGCATCGAGCGCGCTGGCCGGACCATTGATCGCTCTCGGTATTGCAGCCGCTTGGCAGGCGACACCCGTCAAGCGCCACTGCCTGCACCGCTGCGGCGAGACGCCGATGCCCCGATCGGGCTTCGCGCATGAACTGGCCGCCGCACGTCATGGCGTCATGGTTGCGGGCGCCTGTGTCGGATCATGCTGGGCACTGATGGCGCTGCCCTTCTGCTTCGAAGGCGCCCCGCACCTCCTGGTGATGGCGGCGGTCGCGCTGCTCATGCTGTATGAACGCTATGGACGGGCCAGCGCATATCGTGGCGGTCAGGTGGGATTGATCGCCCTGGCCGTGATCGCGACCGGCGCAGGATTGCTCTTACTCTGACACCCTGATCCGCCATCTCAGCCCGACGGATGTCGCCGATGCCAGCATGTCTCACGCTGATAGGCGATGCCAGCACGGATCAGCCTCGTTTCGTGCAAATGGCCGGCGACGAGTTGGAAGGCGATCGGCATGCCGGCGTCATCATGGCCGCCGGGTAGGGTTATGGTGGGCGAGCCAGTCATATTGAACGGGCAGGTATAGCGCTGCAGCCGGGCGATCAGATGAGGTTGCTCACCAAGCGTGCTGATCGCCGCCAGGCTGAGCGGCGCAAAGGGGTGAACCGGCGTCAGCAATAAATCGACTTGCGCAAACAAGGCGTCGAACCCGCCGCGGAGCGCCATGCGGCGCAGCAGGATTCGCTGATAGTCGTGCCCCGACAGGGTGTGGCCGCGATCGAGCACCGCCGCGAGCACCGGACCATAATCCTCGCGGCGCGACGGGAAGGTCGCGTGATGCGCAACCGCCGCCTCGACCGCGCAGTTTGCCGGCCAGTCGGCAATGGCGTCATCGACATCGGGCGCCGTCACCTCGACGATCTCGGCACCGAGCCCGGCAAGAACCTCTTTCGCCTCGGCAAGCACGCGCAGCACGAGGTCATCCACCCCCTCGCCATTCCAGTCCGGATCGATGCCGACCCGCAGGCCGCGCAAGTCACCGTCCGCGTCGTCGTGGCGGTTGGGAATCAGTGTCTGCACTGCAGTCGGATCCAGCAGGTCGGCACCGGCGATCGCATCGAGCAGCAGTCCTGCATCTGCCGCACTGCGCGCCAGCATGCCGACATGATCGAGCGAGGCAGCCAGTTCGACAACGCCAAAGCGGCTGACCCGGCCCCAGCTCGGCTTCAGGCCGGTGATGCCGTTGGCAGCGGCCGGCCAGCGGATCGACCCGCCGGTATCGGAGGCAAGCGCGCCATAACAAAGCCCGGCCGCGACCGCGACGGCCGGGCCGCTCGACGAGATGCCGGGCCAGTAGTCCGCGTTCCACGGATTGACCGGTGCGGTGACCGAAGGGTGATAATCCGAATAGGCGCCTTCGGTCATTTCGAGCTTGCCGAGCAGAACCGCGCCCGCCTCATGCAGCCGATGAACCGCGGTCGCGTCCTGGTCGGGCCGAAAGTCGCGGTGGATCGCGGTGCCGGCTGCAGTTGGCACTCCCCTGGTCCAGAACAGGTCCTTGATTCCCAGCGGCACGCCATGCAGCGGGCCGCGCATCTTTCCGGCCGCCATGTCGGCTTCCACCTGCCGGGCTGCGGCCAATGCTTCGTCGGCCATCAGGCAGGCATAGCTGTGCAGCGCGCCGTCATGCGCCGCGATCCGATCGAGCTGCGCCCGGGTCACCTCGACCGGTGACAGATCGCGACGGGCAATCGCTGCCGACAGTTCCGCGATGGTCAGGTAATGCAGCTCGGTCATGCCGCGACGAACCGGCCCGCCAGGACGGCGGCGATGAATTTGGCGATCGCCTCGCCCACCTCGCGCGGCGAATCTTCCTGCAGAAAATGCGCGCCGTCGACCGTGACTTCCTGCTGATTGGGGAAGCCGCGGCAATAATCGCGCTGGGCGCCGATCAGGAAACCGGCGGGATCGCCGTTGATGAACAGCTTCGGGATCGGGCTGGCCATCAGCCAGGCCGAATAGGCCTCGACAATGGCGACGACATCAGCGGGCTCGCCGGCGATCGGCAAGTCGCGAGTCCAGTCCAGCATCGGACGGCGCGCCTCGCCCGGCACGCGGAAATGGCTGCGATAGACCTCCATCGCCTCGCCCGAGAGGCCACGCAGCGGAAGCAGATATTCGATGAATAGATTCTGCTCGAGGATCATCTTCTCGCCGGCCGGCGTGCGCTGCCGCTGAAAAAAGTCCCGGGTGAGGGCCGGCCACTCCTCCCACGACAGGAAAGGCCGCACGATCCCTTCCATATGCACGATCGCCTTCACCTTGCCGGGATGACGCCGCGCCCAGTCAAAGCCAAGCGCCGAGCCCCAGTCATGAACCACGAGGATGACGTCATGATCGAGCCCCAGCGCATCGAACCAACCATCGACATAATTCTGCTGATCGACCAGCCGATAGGCCCCGTTGGGCTCGGCGCCCGAATTCCCCATCCCCGGATAATCGGGTGCGAGGCAACGGCCAAACGGCAGCGCATAAGGGATGATCTTGCGCCACAGATAGGAAGGCGTGGGATTGCCGTGGAGAAACACGATCGGGTCGCCCTGGCCGACATCGACATAGGCCATCGGTACACCCTGAATGGTGACGTGTTTGCGAAAGACCGCGTTCTCGGTCGAGATTTCGGGTGTTCCGATCATGGCCTTGCTCCTGGCTATCGATGTTGATCGCGATAGTCCTGCTTCATCGAGTCTCATTGTGGAGAAGCGCTATCGCCATTGTTCGACCGCTTTTGCCAGTGTATGATTCAGTCGACAAACGATCATCGCTAATTCCAACGAGTAAGTAATTCTAATGCGATTACCGGCACTGAATGGATTGCGCACCTTCGATGCCGTGGCGCGACATCTGTCGATGAAACACGCCGCGGCGGAATTGTGCGTGACGCCAAGCGCGGTCAGCCAGCAGTTGCGCGGCCTAGAGGAGGAACTGGGCGTATCCCTGTTCCGCCGCGCGAACCGCGCGCTTTATCTGAGCGATGCCGGGCAGTCGCTGCTGCCGGCGATCCGAAATGCGTTTCGCCTGATGACCGAAGCGACGGATCGGGTGCGCAACGGGGCCGATAGCGGCATGCTTACGGTCAGCGTCACGCCATTTTTCGCAGAGACATGGCTGGTGCCGCGACTGGGCGATTTTCAGGCACGGCACCCGGCGATCGACTTGCGCGTGATGGCGACGACAGCGCTCGCCAATCTCGCCGCAGGCGAAGCCGATGTCGCGATCCGGCATGGTCTCGGCAGCTATCGCGACATGATCAGCGACCTGCTGATCGCACCCATGGTCGTACCGGTCGCCAGCCCCGATCTCGTCATCCGGCTCGGATCGCCGGGCGAGGCGGTCGATCTGCTCGACTGGCCGAAGGTGCATGGCGCCGATCGCGGTGGATGGCCATTATGGTTCCGGCATCACGGGCTGATCGCAACGGCGCGCGGCGCGTCGTTCGACGATGTGGGGCTACTGCGAACCGCGATCCTGTCCGGGCAGGGGGCCGGGCTGTTGCCGGCCGCGCTGGCCGAACCGGATATTCGCGACGGCCGGCTGGTCGGGCTTGCCGATCCGGTACTGCTCGACGGGCTCGCTTATTATCTCGTCACACCGTCAGCGGCGGATCTCCGCCCGTCCGTCATGGCCTTTCGCCACTGGCTTCTCGAGCAGGTACAGGGCCTGGAAGAGGCCTGATGCACTGAATTAATCCGTGCCGCCACGCGCCGGAACAGGCTAGACGCCAAGCTATCAAAACGCCTCAATAGGAAACTCCCTTGGATCTCGACGCGCTGCTCTATCATTATTTCGGGACCGAGGCGCTTGAGACGCTGGACGAAGCTGCGATCGACTCGGGTCTCGAACGGCTGCGAATCGATTTCGGTACCGAACGTGAGTCGAGCCGGCGTTTTGCACTCTGGGTGTTGCTGCACAGCCTGGGCGCTGCACCCGATCCGGCAACGGCGTTCAAGGATGCCCGGGAACGCCAGGCGGCGGAGACCTATGCCCGCGCCGCGGATCAACTGGGACGCGACTCCTGACCGAGACGCTGAGCATTGCACAGGCGCGACGCATCGCGCTGGCCGCGCAGGGCTTCGGTGCGCTGTTGCCGGAGACGGTCGGCACGCATCATCTGCGCCGCACGGTCGATATGCTGTCGCTGCATCAGATCGACAGCGTCAATGTCGCGGTGCGGGCGCATTACCTGCCGGCCTTTTCGCGGCTCGGCAGCTATGATCGTGCGCTGATCGATCGCGCCGCCTGGGGCCCGAAGCGGGAGCGCCGGCTGTTCGAATATTGGGCGCATGAGGCGTCGCTGCTGCCGATGGCGCTATATCCGCTGCTGCGCTGGCGCATGGCGCAGGCCGATCGCGGCGAAGGCGGCTGGACCAGCCTGAGGCGCTTCGCGACCGAGCGGCGCGGTGCCGCCGAGGCGGTATTGGCGCGGATCCGCAGCCAAGGGCCAATGGCCGCGTCGGATTTCGAGGACGGCAAGAGCCGCAGCGGCTGGTGGGAATGGGGTGACACCAAACAGGCGCTGGAGTGGCTGTTCCGCGCCGGGCATGTCACCACCGCGACCCGGCGCGGCAGTTTCGAGCGCGTCTATGACGTCACCGAACGGGTCATCCCCGCCGCGATCCGCGACCTGCCGACGCCGAGCGATGCCGATGCCTTTCGGGCGCTGACCGAGCGCGCCGCCCGGACGCTTGGCGTGGCGACCGAAACCGACCTGCGCGATTATTTCCGGCTGAAGCCGGAGGCGGCGCGGGCCAGTGTCGCTGCACTGGTCGAAGACGGCGTGCTGATTCCGGTAGCGGTCGCCGGCTGGGGCAGATCCGCGTACCTCCACCGTGACGCTCGGCGGCCGCGCCGCATCGCGGGTGCCGCGCTGCTCGCCCCGTTCGACCCGCTGATCTGGGAACGCGCACGGACCGAGCGATTGTTCGATTTCCATTACCGGATCGAGATCTATGTCCCGGCCGAGAAGCGCCGCCATGGTTATTATGTCCTGCCCTTCCTGCTCGACGACCGGATCGTCGCGCGAGTCGATGTGAAGGCCGACAGGCAAGCGGGTAAGCTGCTGGCGCACCGCGTGACGGTCGAACCCGGCGCGCCGGCCGAGACGGTCGAACGGCTCGGCATCGAACTGCGCCGCATGGCCGGCTGGCTCGGGCTGGACGAGATCGCGGTCGGCGTGGTGGTGCACGCAGAATAGCCATGCTTTCCGCGATAGCCGGTGGCGCATAAAAGGCGGCCGTGACCCGCAAGATCATCCATGTGGATATGGACGCATTCTACGCGTCGGTAGAGCAGCGCGACGATCCGTCGCTGCGCGGCCGCCCGCTGGCGGTCGGCGGATCGAGCGGGCGCGGCGTGGTCGCGGCGGCCAGCTATGAGGCGCGGTCGTTCGGCGTACGGTCGGCCATGCCCTCGGTCACCGCTTTGCGGCGCTGTCCCGACCTGGTGTTCGTGCCGCCGCGCTTCGAGGTCTATCGTGCTGTATCGGCCCAAATTCGGGCGATCTTCCATGACTATACGCCGCTGGTCGAACCGCTCTCGCTCGACGAGGCCTATCTCGACGTGACCGAGAATTTGCGTGGCCTCCCATCGGCGACCGATACGGCGCGGGAGATCAGGGCGCGAATCCTGGAGACGACCGGGCTCACCGCATCGGCAGGCATTTCCTACAATAAATTCCTCGCCAAGCTCGCTTCCGATCAGAACAAGCCCAATGGCCAATGCGTCATTCCGCCCGGCGCGGGGCTGGCGTTCGTCGCCACGCTGCCGGTCGGTCGCTTCCACGGCATCGGACCGAAGACCGCCGAGAAGATGAACCGGTTCGGCATCGTGACGGGCGCCGATCTGCGCGACCGCGAACTGCAATTCCTCCAGGCGCATTTCGGCAAGGCAGGCGCCTGGTATCACGCCATCGCGCGTGGCGAGGACGACCGTCAGGTGACGCCCGACCGGCCGCGCAAATCCTCAGGCTCGGAGACGACCTATGAGGTCGACCTGATTACGCCCGAAACGGTCGAGGCGGGAGTGCGCGCAATGGCCGATGATGTCTGGGCATGGTGCGAGAAATCGGGCGGGCGCGGCCGGACCGTGACGGTCAAGGCGCGCTATGCCGATTTCCGCCAGGTCACGCGCAGTCGGACCCGGGCTTCGCCGGTCGGCGACAAGGAAACGCTGCTCGATGTCTCGCTCGCGCTGGTGAGAACGCTGTTCCCGCTGCGCGCCGGCATCCGGTTGATCGGCGTGACGCTATCGACTTTCGATGCGGATGAAACCGAGGGCGCGCCGCAGCTCGATCTCTAGGCTCAGGGAATCAGCAATCCCGCCAGCGCCGCCGACATCAGATTCGCCAGACTGCCCGCGCACAGCGCGCGCAGGCCAAGCTTGGCGATCATCGGCCGCTGGTTGGGGGCAAGGCTACCGGTGACTGCCATCTGGATCGCGATCGAGGAGAAATTGGCGAAGCCGCACAGCGCGAAAGTAACCACCGCGACGGTGCGCGGACTCAGCGAAGCCGCCTGCTTGCCGAGGTCGATATAGGCGACGAATTCGTTGAGCACGATCTTCTGCCCGAACAGGCCGCCTGCCGCGCCCGCCTCGTGCCAGGGCACGTTGAGCAGGAACATGACCGGCGCGAAGACATAGCCGAGCAGGCCCTGGAAGCTCAGATCCTTCAACCCGAACCAGGTGCCGATGCCGCCAAGGATACCATTGGCAAGCGCAACCAGCGCGACGAACGCGAGCACCATCGCGCCGACCGCAACCGCCAGCCTGACGCCGGTCTGCGCACCCTGCGCCGCCGCCATGATGATGTTGGCGGGCTTTTCCTCGTCATGGCTCGCCTCGGGCATCGGCTCGCCAGGCGTGCCCTCGGGCAGGAGTGCGGCAGGGCCCTGCCCGCTGACGCGGGCCTCGGACAGCTTGATGTGGTCCTCGGGATGATCGCCGAGCGGCAATTCACCCTGAACGGTCGCGGGGACATCGGGCATGATGATCTTGGCCATCAGGATGCCGCCCGGTGCGGCCATGAAGCTCGCGGCGAGGAGATATTCGATCGAAATGCCCATCGAGGCATAGGCGGCGAGGATCGTACCTGCGACCCCGGCCATCCCACTGGTCATCACGGTGAAAAGCTGCGGCGGAGTCAGGCCGGCGAGATAGGGGCGGATGACGAGCGGGGATTCGCTCTGCCCGACGAAGATATTGGCGGCCGCGCACAGCGATTCGACCTTCGACACGCCGATCACCCATTCGATCGCACCGCCGATCCAGCGCACGACGAACTGCATGATACCGAGATAGTAGAGGATCGAGACGAGGCTGGCGAAGAAGATGATCACCGGCAGCGCCTGAATCGCGAAATTCTGTCCCAGCGGATTGCTTGCAAGCGACCCGAACAGGAAATCGGTGCCGGCCTTGGCATAGCCCAGCAAATTGGCGACGCCGCCCGACAGGAATTGCAGGATATGCTTGCCGGCGGGCACATAGAGCACCAGCACGGCGATCCCGGCCTGCAGCGCGAATGCCGCGCCGACCACACGCGGGCGGATCGCCCGTCGATTGTTCGACAACAGGACGGCGATGCCGAGAATGACGGCGATCCCCGCCAGCCCGATCAGAAACTTGTTCATTGATTAACCCCGCCGGCGTTCTGGCACGCCCCCATTTTGTCCCAGCTTCGCAGCATAAGCGGAAGTTGTGCAAGAAAATTGCGCTGGCGAGCTTGACCGGCCGTCACCTGCCGGATTGACGCGCGGGCGCAAGCCAGTAGCGTCACTGCCATGAATCAACCCAGTCCCGCGATCCCGCGTTCGCTCTTCGCCTTCTCGATCTTCTATGGCGGCATGGTCTGCATCGCCGGCGTGCTTGGATCCAAACAGGTTTCGCTCGGACCGATTTCGGCGATCGGCCCGCTGTTCGGGCAGGGGCCATTGGCGGTCGAGGCAGGCATTTTCGCCTTTCTGCTGCTGGTGGTGGTGTCGAGCGCGGTTGCCGAACTGCACGGACCGGCGGTCGCCAACACGCTGGTCCGTTTCGGCTTCGTGCCGTTGCTCGGGTCAATCGCCTTGCTCGAGATCGTCCTGCATCTGCCCGCTTCTCCCGGCATGAACCCGGCGATACGCGACGGATTCCAGCTCGTGCTGGGCGGCACGATCCGGATCTGGATCGCCGGAATCGTCGCCTATGGCGCCTCGCAGACGTTGAACGTGACCCTGTTCAGCTGGCTCCGGGGCGAGGGCGGCAAGCTGCTCTGGCTGCGCGGCGCGATCGCGGGGGTGCTGTCGCAGATCGTCGATACACTGCTGTTCATCTCGATCGCGTTTCTCGGTGTCTTCCCGATCGGCCAGCTGCTGATCGGCCAGATGCTCGCCAAGGTCACGCTGTCCGCCGTGCTGGTCCCGCCGCTGATCTATCTGGTGGTCGCGATCGGGCGATGGCTGGATGGCACGGCCGCACGGCCTTAGGGTCCAAACCCACGGTCGATCTCGACCATTGCGGTGACTGGGTTTGGACCCTAGTGCGCGCGCATGACCGATCACGCACCTGATCCCGCCTTGCTCGCCAAGGCCGAAACGCTCACCGAAGCGCTGCCCTATATGCAGCGCTATGCCGGCGCGACCTTCGTGGTGAAATATGGCGGCCACGCGATGGGCGATCCGGAACTGGCACGCGATTTCGCCGAGGACGTCGTGCTGATGAAGGCGGTCGGGATCAACCCGGTCGTGGTGCATGGCGGCGGACCACAGATCGGCGCGATGCTGAAGAAGCTCGGCGTCGAATCGAGCTTCATCGATGGCCTGAGGGTGACCGATGCGCAGACCGCGCAGGTCGCCGAAATGGTCCTGTCGGGCGCGATCAACAAGGAACTGGTCGCCTGGATCGGCCAGGCCGGCGGTCGCGCAGTCGGCATTTCAGGCAAGGACGCAAGCTTTGTACGCGCGAGAAAGGTCGAACGCACGACACGCGATCCGGACAGCAATATCGAACGCGCGGTCGATCTCGGCTTTGTCGGCGAGCCAGTGGCGGTCGATCGCTCGATCCTCGACACGCTGAGCAATGCCGGCGTGATCCCGGTGGTCGCGCCGATCGCGATCGGCGATGACGGCCATACCTATAATATCAACGCCGACACCATGGCCGGCGCGGTCGCCGCCGCGATGGGCGCGTCACGGCTGTTCCTGCTGACCGATGTCGCGGGCGTGCTCGACAAGCAAGGTGAACTGCTCACCGATCTCGACCCGGCGCGGATCGCGGAGCTGCGCGCGGACGGCACGATCACCGGCGGGATGATCCCCAAGCTCGAAACCTGCGTCGCCGCAGTCGAAGGCGGCGTCGATGCCGCCGTCATCCTCGACGGGCGCGTACCGCATGCGATGCTGCTCGAAATCTTCACCCGTCAGGGCGCGGGTACGCTGGTCCATCGCTGAGAGTTTGTTGAAAATGCGCTGATGGCGCATTTTCAAACAGACGCTGAGGCAAATCGCGCCTTGCTGGCTGTTATTTTCGAAAAAATAATTTCGCTGGCTGTTAAGTTGGATTTTCCGGGCAGAATATATCGATACTTCAGTAAGTTGCGCCGGGCTGGCTGTTCTCGAATAACAGCCATGGAACAGCCAGCATAACAGCCAGCCGATCAGCCAGGAACAGCGAACAAGCTGGCTGTTCCTGTCGGGATCAGCCAGCAAAGCAGAACGGCTTATTTTTCCAGTCATGTGAAAGAGCGCGACAGGAAAGCAGAATATTTTCCCATCACCGCCATGCTTTCACGGCTCGGCGCAAAGTTGAATCGACACGCCGGCATTGCCAACGCATTTCGTTTCAATGGTGTGACACTTTCATGTCGCTGCCGTCACGCCAATGTCGCGCTCGCTTAACATCGCTGCCCTATGTGTGCCCTCCGGAAAAGCGAAGGAAACGGCGATGACCCATACCCACAGCTTCGACGAGGCCCGCTGGATCGCGGCTCTCGGCACCGCGATCGACCGCGCCACGGCGGCCGACCCGATCACTCCCGGTATCCGCTATCGCAGCGGCACCGCGACCCTGGCCTTTTGCGTCGATGCCAGCGGCGCCATCTCCGACATCCGTGTGATCGAGGGATCGGGCGACGACAGCCTTGATCGCCGCGCGATCGCCAAGCTGCGCCGTGCGGAACCGCTGCCCCAAGGCCCGGCCGGCGCAGCACGACGCACGCACCTGGCCGTGGTGCAGGTGGCCGAACCGGTCCGCCTGCCGCAGCAGAACGACGAAAAGCGCCGTATTCTTACGATAGCGTAACGACCGGTCACGGGTGCCCTTGTTCAGGGCACCCGCTTTCCGCTATCGGTGTGCGCCCACGCCCAGCGGAGAGCGCAATTGTTCGTCATTCTCAGAATCGTCCAGGTTCTGCTCACCGTCGTCTGGTGGATCATCATCGTTCAGGCGATTCTGTCCTGGCTGCTCGCGTTCAACGTCATCAGTACGTATAACGACACGGTGCGCACGGTGTGGGAGGCGCTGAAGCGCATGACCGAGCCGTTGTACCGGCCGATTCGCCGCATCCTGCCCGATTTCGGCACGCTCGACCTGTCGCCGCTCGTCGTGTTGCTGATCATCTATATCATCCAGACGATCCTGATTCCGGCGATCGCAATCCAGATGAGCGCACCGCCCGCAATGTGAGCGCCTGGATCGAGCGCAGCGACGGCATCGCCATCGCCGTTCGGGTCACGCCGCGATCGTCGCGCGAGAGTTTTGCCGCCGGCACGACGGAACATTTCGTCGCCCGGCTGACCGCCGCACCGGTCGAAGGCGCTGCCAACGCGGCGCTGATGCCGTTGGTGGCACAGGCCTTTCACGTGCCGAAACGCGCGGTCAGCCTGATTGCGGGCGATACCGCGCGATTGAAGCGGCTGCATATCCGTGGCGACGTCACCACGCTGGCGGGAATTGCCGCCGCATTCTATGAGGCCGGGGCATGAGTGCAGAGATCATTGACGGCAAGGCATTTGCCGAAGCCTTTCGCGGGCGGCTCGCCGTCCAGGTCGCCGCCTTTGCCGCCGCTGCCAAGCGCGCGCCAGGGCTCGCCGTGGTGCTGGTCGGCGAAGATCCCGCATCCGCCGTCTATGTCCGGTCGAAGGGCAAGGCCACGCGCGCCGCCGGCATGGAAAGCTTCGAGCACCGACTGCCCGCCACCGTGGCGCAGGACGAACTGCTCGCTTTGGTCGATCGGCTCAATGCCGATCCGGCGGTCGACGGCATCCTCGTCCAGTTGCCGCTCCCCGGCCATATCGACGAGCGCGTGGTGATCACGCGGATCGACCCCGACAAGGATGTCGACGGCTTCCACCCGGTGAATGCCGGACGGCTCGCGACCGGGCTGGAGGGTTTCGTGCCCTGCACCCCGCTGGGTTGCCTGATGCTGCTCAAAGACCGGCTCGGTGATCTTGCCGGGCTCGACGCAGTGGTGATCGGGCGGTCGAACATCGTCGGCAAGCCGATGGCGCAATTGCTGCTCGGCGAAAGCTGCACCGTGACGATCGCACATTCGAAGACGCGCGACCTGTCGAGTGTGGTGCGCCGTGCCGACATTGTCGTCGCCGCGGTCGGGCGGCCACGCATGATCAAGGGCGAGTGGATCAAGCCCGGCGCGACAGTCATCGATGTCGGCATCAACCGCACCGAGGACGGCCTGGTCGGCGATGTCGATTTCGCCGGCGCGGCGAGCGTCGCCGGCGCGATCACGCCGGTGCCCGGCGGAGTCGGGCCAATGACCATCGCCGTGCTGCTGCGCAATACATTGGTATCCGCGCATCGCAGGGCCAGCGTCCCTTACGAGAAGGGATCGCTGTGATGCTGCTCGCACTGCTCCTTGCCGCTGCCGCACCGGCCGTGACCGCCGTCGATGCAGAACGCGCCTTTGCCGCCGCCGCGCAGACCGACGGGCAATGGACTGCGTTTCGCCGCTACGCGACCAAGGATGCGGTGATGTTCGTGCCGCACGTAGTGAAAGCGCAGGCGTTCCTGAAGGACCGCAAGGACCCGCCCAAGGCGATCGAGTGGTGGCCGACCGAAAGCTATATCTCGTGCGACGGGACACTCGCGGTCAATACCGGCGGATGGAAGCGGCCGGACGGCGCGGTCGGCTATTTCTCGACCGTGTGGCAACGCCAGCCCGATGGCGGCTGGAAATGGATCGTCGACGGCGGCGACGGGCTGACAACCTCACGCGATCGACCGGCCGAACCGAAGCTCGTCAAGCCCGACTGCACCACGAAGGCACTGCCGCTTCTCACCCTTGGCGCGCCCAAAAGCGACACGGGCCAGTCCGGAGATTCGACATTAGTCTGGTATTGGGCAGTCGAACCCGATCTGTCGCGTCGATTTTACGCGAAGATCTGGAATGGGCATGATTTTGTACCGGTGATCGAAGACCATATCGCGGCATCGCCGCAATGATCGAACTCTTCGTCTCCTCATTGATCACGTTCTTCGTGGTGATCGATCCACCAGGCTGTGCGCCGATCTATGCCGGGCTGTCGGCTGGCGCCGACCCGGCGCACCGCCGCGCAATGGCGATTCGTGCCGTGCTGGTCGCCGCTGGCATCCTGCTGGTCTTTGCGCTGTTCGGCGAGGATCTGCTGCGCGGTCTCGGCATCAGCCTGGCCAGTTTCCGGATCGCAGGCGGCATCATGCTGTTCCTGATCGCGCTGGAAATGGTGTTCGAGAAGCGCACCGAACGCCGCGAGGACCGCGCCGCCAAGGTCGCCGCGACGCCCGAGGTGGAGGATGTCTCGATCTTCCCGATGGCGATGCCGATGATCGCCGGACCGGGATCGATCGCCTCGGTGATGCTGCTGATGAGCAAGAATGAGGGCATCGAGCGCACGCTCGTCGTGCTCGGCGCGCTGGCAACGATCCTGTTGCTGACGCTTGTCGCCCTGCTCGCCGCCGGACCGATCATGCGCGTGCTCGGCGCGAAGATCGAGGCGGTGATCACCCGTCTGCTCGGCGTGCTGCTTGCGGCGCTGGCGGTTCAATTCGTGATCGACGGCATCCGCATCAGCCTGACCTGAAGCCTCGATCTGAAGTGGATCGCCCGAGGAGAAACGGCCGCTTCGACAGGCTCCGGGCGAACGGAAGGAGCGAAGTCAGCGCTCCGGCCGCTTATTTGATCCGATACAGGCGGAAGGGCGATTTGGCCTGCAGCGGCAGCGGCTCAAGCCATGGCGGCATCTTGCGGTTGGCCAGCTGATCGTAGAATCCGCCCGGGTTGCGCGCGCGATAGACGGTCGATTCGGCCATGTTCGGGCACACCAGCAACAACGTCGCGCCGTGCCGCTTTGCCGTGGCACGGAAATTCTCCGCCGAGCGCGAAAAGGCATGTTGCACGTCGAGGATCGCATCGCCGTTGCGATGATAGGGGCCGGCCACCGCATTGTGATGCGTCGTCGCGATCAGTCGCGGCCCGAGATCGACAAAGGTGAAGATGGTCTGCGGAGGGTAGCGATCGAGCCCCTTCATCGCCGGAATCGTCATGCACAGGCCGGTCGAGCGGTTGACCACATTGGTGCGCGGACTGGGCCGGTCGATCGGCAGATATTTGATCGCGAAGCCGGCGAACATGCCCGACACCGCCATGAAACCGATCACCGTGCCGAACACGCGCACCAGCATCCGGTCATGTCCCAAGGTCCAGCCGAGGAGGATCCAGGCCAAAGCGACCGCGCCGGGCACCGCCAGCAGCTGGGCCGCCGGGCCAGCGCGCGCCTGCCACAGCAGCATCAGGCCGGCAAAGGTCGAGAACATCAGCACCGGCACCCAGCCGTTGATGCTGATGTCGTTGCGCGCGCGCCAGGTCGCGAACGCCGCGCCGATGATGCCGATCACCGGCAAGGTGACGATCGGAAAGGCCATGCGGAACGGATGCTTGTAGATCGGCCGCGCTTCACGGACATTGTCGAGCCAGGTGCGGGCGAGTTCGGGCGATACCTGTTCGGGGCGCCCAAGGCATTGCGGAAACAGCAATGCGAAACCGGTCGCGATCACCGCACCCGCCACCACGGCGAGCGCAAGCCGCGCCCAGCGCTGTTCCGGGCTCAATCGCGCGAGCAGGAACAACAGGCCGCCGCCGACCACCATCACGCTCAGCCACACCGGTGTCAGCGCATCGCAGCGCATCACCTGGTTGGCGTTCGACGCGAACAGCACGAAGCCGATCCCGCACCCGCCGGCGAGCGTCAGACCATAGACGCCGAGCCGTGCCGCCTCCGTCCGGTCCCACACCCAGCGCAGCGCGATGATCGCGCCCGCCATCGCCGCATAGGGCAGCAATTCGAGCCCGATGTTGAGCGACACCGCGCTGGTCACGCCGACGATCGCGCCGCCGCGCGCCTTTTTGGGGTCGGCCAGGCCCGCAACGGTCAGGCTGAGCATGGCGAGCTGCCAGCCATGATGGTCGATGCGGTCGGGCATGAACATCAGCATCGTCGCGGTGCAGCCGAGCAGGAAGACGATCGCCAGCGGCCAGGCGACCGGACTGACCAGCCGTCGCGCGGTCGCGGCAAGCCCGATCATCGCGAAGCTAAGCGGCAGCAGCGGCGCGATGCCGCAGGCCAGCCGTTCCGCCTCCGGCACGCCGACGAACGGGCGCAGGATCAGGATCAGCCCGGCGATCGGCAAATCGACGATCCGGCTCCAATGAATATCGAACCCGCCCGGGGGATTGAGCCGGTACTGGCGCAGATCGTACCAGCCCTGCCCGTCAAGCAGCGCACGCACCTGCATCAGCCGCATATTGTCGTCGGTGTCGCCCAGCGACAGCCACTGGATCGAATTCCAGCGGTCGAATACGAAATAGGCAAGGATCACGATCCAGGCGATCAGGGTCAGCCGCATCCAGTTGCGGTCGATCTCATCGCGCAGTTCGATGCTGGATTTGGATATGTCGCTCAAAATGCTTCCCTCGCCTTGACTCGCGCTCTACTGCGGCGCGCGTAAAGGGCAAGGCAGCGTGACAGCGATTATCAAACGTTTCGAGATGTGGCGTTCGAGTGGCATGCTCGGTCAGCTGATCCGCTTCGGCATTGCCGGGGGGATTTCGACCGTCATCTATTCGGCGGTCTATCTGCCGCTGGCAACCTGGGTGTTCCCGCACGACGAAGCGGTGTTCGCCGTCCCCTTCGCCTTTGCCGTGGCGGTGACGGCGGGGTTTTTCCTGCACAGCGCGTGGAGCTTCAAGGGGCATGGCACGCGCGACACGAGCGGGCGCCAGCATCTGAAGTTCCTCGTCGTGCAGGGCTTCGGCCTCGCACTCAACGCCTTGTTCACCTGGGTGCTCACCGGGCCGCTGCATCAGGCCGCATGGGTGCCGTTGATCCCCGTCGTGCTGATCACGCCGCTCGCGACCTTCGCGCTCAACCGGCAATGGGTTTTCGGGGGTCCATCGACTGATATGGTCAAGAAGCATGGATAGAATCGTCTACGACCGCATGGCGGCGCATGATTCGACGCATTGGTGGTACCGGGCGCGACGCGATATCCTGGCCGACTATCTGACTCGCGAGGGCAATCTGCCCGCCCGGGCGCGCATCCTCGAGATCGGCTGCGGCACGGGGCACAATCTGCCGATGCTCGCCAGTTTCGGCAGCGTCGATGCGATCGAGATCGATCCCGCCGCGCGCGACATCGCCAGCCTCAGGCTCGGGCGCGAGGTCAGCGCGGCACCGTTGCCGATCCTGCCCGGAGTCGAACGCGGTGCGTACGACCTGATCGCGGTGCTCGACGTGGTCGAGCATATCGAGGACGACGTCGCGGCGCTGCAGGCGATGGCGACCTGCCTGAAACCCGGTGGCAAGATCCTGATCACGGTGCCCGCGCACCAATGGCTGTGGAGTGCGCATGACGTGGTGAACCATCACCACCGGCGCTATTCCAAGGGCACGCTGATCGCGGCGATCCGCAAGGCGGGGCTCGAACCGCGCAAGCTCGGCTATTTCAACTCGCTGCTCTTTCCGCTCGCGGCTGCAGCCCGGCTGCTCGGCCGGCTGACCGGACGCGACGACAGCGATGATTCGCCGCCGCCCAAGCCGGTCAATGCATTGTTCGAGGTGATCTTCCGACTGGAACGCCACCTGGTCGGGCGCGTACCGATGACGCCGGGCGTGTCGATCATCACGCTGGCGGCACCAAAGGCTTAGAGCGGATCAGATTCGATTGAACCATTGTCATCCCCGCTTTCGCGGGGATGACGGTGAGGAGCGCACCTAAAGTCATCTGACTCTCGAATTCGATCCAGTCACACGCTTCCACGCATCAGCGCGGCCGGATCAAACCTTGGCCCGGGGTTTCCGCGCGCGAGGCTTGGCCGGTACTGCACCACCTGCAGTGACGGGCGATACCAGCGCCTCGACCGGCCCCGGCGGCAACGCCGTCATACGCGCCTCGGCGCGATAGCCGAGCGTGGCGGTGCCCTGCACCGGCCCGGCGATATCCGACACGAGATAGAGCGGGCGGCGTTTCGATTCGACATAGAGCCGGCCGAGATATTCGCCGATCATGCCGAGCACGAACATCTGCACCGCACCCAGCAGCACCACGACCAGCATGGTCGAGGTCCAGCCCTGCACCGCGCTGCCCGAGATGAAGCCGATCGCGATATAGACGAACAGCAACAACGACAGGCCGGTCAGCGCCAGGCCGACATGGCTGGCGAAGCGCAGCGGCGCGGTCGAGAAACCGGTCACCGCGTCGAATGCGAGCCGCACCATCTTGCCGAATGGATAATTGGTCTCGCCGGCATGGCGCTCGGCGCGGTCGTAGAGGAACGGCACCTGGCGGAAACCGATCCACGCGACCATGCCGCGAATGAAGCGCGCCTGTTCGGGCAAGCTGAGAAATGCGTCGAGCGCCCTGCGGGTCATCAGGCGGAAATCGCCGGTATCGAGCGGAATCGGCGTGTCGGTCAGTCGGTCGAGCATGCGATAGAAGAGCGCCGCGGTCAGCTTTTTGAAGATCGTCTCGCCTTCGCGCTTGCGGCGCACGGCATAGACCACGTCGGCATCCTGCGCGATCATCGCCGCGCGCATCTCGACCAGCAGTTCGGGCGGGTCCTGCAGATCGGCATCGATGATCAGGATCTGCGCGCCGGCGCACAAATCGAGCCCGGCGGTCAGCGCGAGCTGATGACCATGGTTGCGCGACAGGTTGATCGCGACGAGATGCGCGTCAGCGGCGGCGAGGCGCTGCATCGCCGGCCAGCTGGCGTCGCGCGAACCGTCATTGATGAAGACGAGTTCGTAATCCTCGCCCACTGCAGCCTGCGCTGCAGCAGAAACGCGCGCATGGAGCAGGTCGAGGCAGGCCTCTTCATTGTAACAGGGAATGACGACGGAAAGGGCAGGACGGTTCATGCCGCCTTCTGTAACGGCTTCGTGCGCGCCCGTCATCGGCTTTGCGCCGGACGCCTCAAACGGGAAAGAGCGCAGGCCAAACGCAAAAGGGCCCGGGATTAGCATCCCGGGCCCCTTGACCATCAGCGAACCGATCGTCGGGCTCAGCCCTCGTAATCGGCGCCCAGATTCTGGTTGCGCGGCGGCGCGGCGGCGGTGAGGCGCAGTGCCTCGGCCGATGCGGCGATGCTGCCAACGGCATCCGCCTCGTCCTCGTCATCGACCTGCACGCGCTGCAGACCCGAAATCACCGCTTCTTCGAGATGCGGTGGCTTGACGGTTTCCTCGGCGATCTCGCGCAGCGCGACGACCGGGTTCTTGTCGCGATCACGATCGATCGTGAGGTCGGCACCGCCCGAGATCTGACGCGCACGCTGTGCCGCGAACAGAACCAGGTCGAACCGATTGGAAATCTTGTCGACGCAATCTTCGACAGTGACGCGCGCCATGAACGGCTTTCCTTCGCTTTACGACGATGAGGTGAAGCGCCGCGATCTAAGGCGCCATCGGCCCAGAGTCAAGGAATCCGGCATTGGGGAATCCGGCATTGGGGAATCCGGCATTGGGGAATCCGGCATTGGGGAATCCGGCTTGCCCCTGGTGCGATCGGCCGCCATCACGTGCGGCGATGATCGCCCCCCCGAACAGCCGAGCTTTACCGTCGATGGCAACCAGCTGAAGATGCTGGATACCGGGCCGCGGCGGATCGAGGCGTTGATCGCCCTGATCGACGGCGCACGGCACAGTTTGCGGGTGCTGTATTATATCTATGTCGATGACGCCGCCGGCGCGCGGGTGCGTGATGCGCTGATCGCGGCGGCAGCGCGCGGCGTGGCGGTGTCGCTGATCGTCGATGGGCTGGGCAGCGAACATGCCGCGCAACGCCATTTCTTCGCGCCGCTCGATGCGGCCGGCGTCACGGTGTGCCGTTTCGTGCCACGCTGGGGCCGGCGCTATCTGCTGCGCAACCATCAGAAGCTCGCCCTCGCCGATGCGGAGATTCCACAGGCTGCGCGCGTCATCATCGGCGGGTTCAATATCCAGGACAGCTATTTCGGCACCCCGGCCGAACAGGCCTGGCGCGACCTGGGACTGCTGGTCGAGGGACCGGCGGCGACACGCCTCGCCGGTTATTTCGACGCCCTGGCGGCCTGGGCGAAGCGGCCCAAGGCCTCGATGCGCCGGTTGCGTCGCATGCTTACCGTGTGGAGCGAACCGCACGGCACGGCGCGCTGGCTGCTCGGCGGGCCGACGCGGCGGCTGTCGCCCTGGGCGCGCACGGTGCGGCGCGACATGCAGGGCGCATCGCGGTTCGACCTGATCGCCGGCTATTTCGCCCCCAACCCGGCGATGCTCACCCGACTCGACCGGGTCGGCAAGCGGGGGCTGGTGCGAATCGTGCTGCCTTCGAAGAACGACCATGGCGCTTCGATCTGGGCTTCGCGCTTCACCTATGCCGGACTGTTGCGCAAACGCGTGCAGATCTACGAATATCTGACCACCAAGCTCCACACCAAGCTCTTCGTGATCGATGACGTGACCTATGTCGGATCGGCCAATTTCGACATTCGCAGCATGTTTCTGAACCTGGAGATCATGCTGCGGATCGACGATGCCGCCTTCGCCGCACACGCCCGCGCCTATGTCGATGGCGAAATCGCCGAATCCGAGGCGATCACGTCTGCGCTGTACAAGGCGCGCACCACACCCTGGCTGCGGGTCAAGCAGGCCGCCGCCTATTTCGTGATGGCAGTGCTCGATTATAACGTGACGCGGCGGCTCAACTTCGGCCGGGAGGGGCGTTAGCCAGAACGCTCTAGACGTCGCTGCGTGCGCGAAAATCCAGGCTCAGCGAGTTGATGCAGTACCGCAATCCGGTCGGCGGCGGGCCGTCGGGGAAAACATGGCCGAGATGGCCGTCGCATTTCGCACAGCGCGCCTCGATCCGCGTCATGCCGTGGCTGACGTCACGATGCTCAGTGACATGCTCCGCGGCGAGCGGCCGGGTGAAACTCGGCCAGCCCGACCCCGAATCATATTTGTCCGCGCTGTCGAACAGCGGCGTCGCGCAGCCGCCGCAGCGATACACGCCGTCCGCCTTGTTGTGATTGTAGCGGCCGGAAAAGGCCGGTTCGGTCCCGGCCTCGCGCAGGACATGATATTGTTCGGGCGACAGCTTCTTGCGCCACTCGCCTTCGGACAGGGTCAGATGATCCATCGGGTCAACCTTTGGCTGAAATGAACCGCGTATCGGCGCGAGCATGACCGATCCGGGTGAGTCGGGCGACAATCTCGATCATAATTGGTGCGACGCGTGCGATCGGCAAGACTGCACGCGCGATGCGAGGCGATTCGGCCCCATCCCGGATCAATCCGGCCAGCCCGATCGGCCGGGCGAGGTCGCGCGCGAGCCGTGTCTGGAACGCCGCGGCGGCACCGGCGCCGCCTGCCGCATAGGCGGTGGCGGCGCGAATGCCGCTGGCGATGGCGATGCCCATCCCTTCGCCGGCCAGTGACGGTATGACGCCAGCCTGATCGCCAAGCCGGAACAGCCCGGCCTCACCCTGCCGGGCGCGCCAGCCATAGGGGACATTGGCGACCGCATCGACCGCCCCCGGCGCGCGCCAGGCAAGCCGCTCGCCCAGTGCCGGCAGTTCCCGCCCCAATGCCTCGAGCAGTCGCTCGGGATTACCTGCTTCGATCAGGCGCGAACGATGGACCGCCATGCACAGATTGGCGGTGCCGTCCTCCTGCAGCACCACCCCGGCATAGCCGCGGTCGAACAGATGCAGCTCGATCGCATCGCCGATCATCCGGTCGAGCGCCGCCGCGGGGCCAAGCCGGACGCGCAGGCCTAGCGTAGGATCGGCGCCGCGTGCCGAATCGGGTCGGCCGAGTCCGCGCACATCATGCTTGCCGCTGGCCAGGAACAGCGTGTCGGCAGCAATTTCCCCGCCGTCGGCGAGTCGCGCGGCGCGACTCTCAATCGCCTTCACCGTCACGCCGCGCTCGATCGCCGCTCCTGCGCCCTCGGCCCGGGCGAGGAGCAGCGTATCGAGATGACGTCGCGACACGGCATGCGCGGGGCGCGGCAACGGCGCCTCGACCACTTTGTCGCCGGCGAGCAGGCGCACCCGCGTGATGCGTGCGGGACCGAGCGCCTGCGGATCGACGCCGAGCCCGGCCAGCGTCTCCAGCGTGCGCCAGCTGAGGAATCCGCCGCACAGCGCGTCGCCGGTCTCGCGATTCCGCTCGATCAGCAGATGCGGCAGCCCGGCGCGCGCGAGGATGATCGCGGCGCTTGCCCCGGCGGGCCCGCCGCCGACGATCAGCGCAGGCGTTCGACGCATAGCCGGAAGGGGAAGACGCGCGCGACCCGCGCATCGGCAATGCCGGCTTCGGCGAGGATCGGCGGCCATTCGCCGGGCCGATAGGAGCGCGCGATCGACAATTGCCCGTCATGCCGCACGATCGGGTGCCAGCGCGCGATGGTGGCGAGGATCGGGAACCCCCAATGCGCAAACCCGTGTCGGTGCAGATCGTTGACCTGCCAGCCCCGCACCGTCTTCGCCTCCATGAAGCGCAGGAACGCGACCAGCTGTTCATGCGTCATATGGTGCGCGACCAGGCTGCTGATCACAAAATCCCAGCCGCCCCGGTCGGTGCCGTCATGATCGGCATAATCGCCGGTGATATAGGTGATGCCCATGTCGGCCGGGGTATGCGCGGTTGCAGCCAGTTCGCTGCGCGGATTGAGATCGATACCGAGCAGCTCGGCTTCAATACCGCGCTGCTTGGCCCAGCGCGCAATGCGGCGAAGCATATCGCCATCGCCGAAACCGACATCGAGCAGGCGGAAGCGCGTCATGCCGCGGGTGCCGCGCTTCAGGAAATCGAGCGTCGGCCGCGCCGCCATCGTCACGACATTGACCCTGGCGAGATCGCCGACGACATCGGCATAGGTGCCGGCGTCGAGATCCTCGGCGTCCATCAGTTCCTCGGCCTGGGCACGGACCGCGAGGGTCATACCGCGCTCCTGAACCCGAAACCCTCGGCGGCAAGGCCGGGGCCGAAGGCCAGCGCGACACCGTCCGCGATCGGCGACCCGCTCAGCAATCGCGCGAGCACGAACATCAATGTCGCCGAGGACATGTTGCCATTGTCGGCCAGCACGCCACGCGACGCCACCAGCGCCTCTGCCGGCAAATGCAATGCCCCTTCGACCGCATCGAGGATCGACCGGCCCCCGGCATGAACCGCCCAGCCATCGATCTCCGCCGGGTCGCGCCCGCCGGTCGCCGCCTGGGCAAAAACGGGATCGGCCAGCCCGGCGGCAATTCGCGCCGGGACTTCGCCCGACAAATGCATCGCGAAACCGCGATCCGTGATGTCCCAGCGAATCAGGCCTTCGGACTCGGGCAGAGTGGTCGCGAACGGCGCGCCGAGCACGAAGCCGCCCGGTTCGGCGGTGACCAGGGCGGCGGCAGCGCCGTCGCCGAACTGGAGCATCGCCAGCAGCGGCTCGATCTCCGCGACGTCCTGCAGATGCAGCGTCGAGAGCTCGACGCATAGCACCAGCACGCGCGCCGCGGGATCGGAGCGGACGATATGGCGTGCGGTGCGCAGCGCGGCGACCGCGGCATAGCAGCCCATGAAGCCGATCAGCAGCCGTTCGACCGATGGCGACAGGCCAATGCGCCGCGCGACGATCTGATCGATGCCCGGCGCGACGAAGCCGGTACAACTGGCGACGACGAAATGGGTGATATCGCCAAGGTCACCGAGAGCCTCGATCGCCGCGATACCCAGCATGGGCGCCGCCTCGGCATAGATGGCCATGCGCGCAGCCGTGCCGGGCAGAATGGCATCGGCATAAAAACCCTGCGGATCGACCGGCGATCCGCCGCTGCCGGTCGGTGGCAGGATCGACCAGCGATGGCCGATCGCCGAGCGCGCCGCCATGCGGTCGAACAGTTTCGCGCTGCGCGAGTCGATCAGCCGCTCACGCGCCCAGGCGATAAAAGCATGATGGATGTCGTGCCCCGGAACGGCGGTTCCGATTGCATTGAGATACACGGGAACAGGTAAGGACAAGGGCGGGGGCGGCTTTCAGCAGCGCGGCCGGACGCCGTGCATGAGTTGCATAACGCTACTGTACGCCCCGCGTTCAATGGCCGCAATCTCTCTAGCGGGCCGGGATTGGATGGGGTCGTGGCTGGGCCTTGCCCATGCCCAATGCCCATTTGATTCCCTCGAGATACAAGGTGCGTATGCGCGGATCGTCCCAGCTCGCATCGGTGTGCCCGAGATCCGAATAGAAGACGCGACCCTTGCCATAGGATTTGATCCAGGCGAGCGGAAAGTCCCGGTCGGTGCGGTGGACGTTCGGGTTGGTCATATCGAGGCTGGCCGGGTCGAGCCGCGCCAGCACATCGACCTTCGCGCGCGAATAGGGCGTTGCGCGCATCTGATAATGTTCGTCGCGCACCGTCATGCCGGTACGGAATGCCTTCATCGCCGGGAAGTCCGGGCGCTCGACAATGATCTTCGCATTGGTCACGCCCCAGGGATGATTGTCGAAATAGCCGCCGATCATCTCGCCATAGTCGGGCCAGCCATAGGCCGTCGCGGTCGCAGTATGCACACCGATGAAACCCTTGCCGTCCTTTGCGATGAAATCGAGCAGGTCGCGCTTCTGGTCGCTGGTGAGGTTGGTTTCGCCATTGGTGTAGAACAGGACGGCGTCATAATAATCGAGACTATGGCCGCGCGACGCCTTGCGGCCGCCTTTGGCATAATCGCCCTTGCCCCATACCTCGCTTTTGGTGATCAGATCGGTGTCGGTGCGGATGAAGGTCACATAGGCGCCAGATGCGCGGCCAATCTGCTCGATCGTCGACACCGCGTGGGACAGCGCGCCATGGGCGGTCTGGTTGCCGGTCGAGATGTCGGCAATGACGAGCAATCGCTTGCGGTTGGCATAGACATCGTTACCACCCGGCGATGCTGGCGGCGTTGCTCGACCAAGCGGCGTTTGCGCAAGTGCGGCGACGCCCAGCACCCCGGCAAGGAGCATCGTCAGGCCAATACGGACGCGATTGATCATGACGCGAATCCTTGAGCGAGCAAGGATCGGGAAATATCGCCCCGGCGCGCCGAAAGCGACCACCGCCGATATCGGGGGCGGGGAGAGATTCGGCCTATTCCGAAACTTCCCCTGCCAGCAGGACTATATGGTGAGTGGTGCGGCCGAGAAGACTCGAACTTCCACGGGCTTTCGCCCACAACGACCTCAACGTTGCGCGTCTACCAGTTCCGCCACGGCCGCACGTGAAACACCACCGGACAGGCCGGCAGCTGGTAGGGGAGCGCCCCTAGCAAGGGCTTCGACAGATAGCAACCGGGGAACGCATCATGAGCGCGCGCCCTTCCCCCGGCACTCAGCAGGCTATAGCAGAGCCGCCATGTCGAGGTCCGCGCCTTTCACCATTTCGGCCGAGACGCGGCGAATCCTCGCGCTCGCCTGGCCGGTCGCGCTGACCAGCCTGAACTGGACGATCCTGCATCTGACCGATGTGGTGGTGGTCGGCCTGGTCAGCACCGACGAAGTCGCTGCACTCGGCGCAAGCCGCTCACTGACGTTCGTGACGATCGTCACCGGACTGGCCTGGCTGTCCGGCATCCTGGTGTTCGTGTCCCGCGCCGACGGGGCGGGCGATCTGAAGCGCACCGGTGGCGTGCTCCGCGAAGGGCTGGTGCTTGCCCTGCTGCTCGGATCGGTCAGCGCGCTGCTGCTCAGCCTGTTCGCTGCGCCGATGCTCGCCGGCATGGGCGTCGCCGAAGCGCTGGTCGGCCCCGCCGCGCGCGTCGTGCAGGCCATGGCGCTGTCCTATCCGTTCCAGATGGCGATCGTCGCGGCGAGCTTCTTCCTCGAAGGGGTCAGCCGTCCGCGCCGGGTGATGACGATCAACCTGATCATGCTCCCGTTCAATGCCCTGCTCGCCTGGGCGATGTCGGGCGGGCATCTTGGTTTTCCGGTGATGGGCGCGGTGGGCGCCGCGACCGCAACCGCGATCGCATCCGCCTTTGGCGCGGTCGGGATGATCGGCGCGGTCTGGACATTGCCGCGCGCCGCCGCACGGGGCGTGCATGATTTTTCGCAGGCAGCGTGGCGCGGCGTGCCGGCGGGCGCAGCTCGGCTGGCGCTGTTCGGGGCGGTGCCGGCCATCGCATCGGGGCTCGAACTGGCCGGCTTTTCGATCCTGATCGCGCTGTCGACGCAGCTCGGCGACATCACTGCACATGCGTTCCAGATCGTCTTTTCGATCCACAACGTCACTTTCGGTGTCGCGCTCGGGCTGGGATCGGCAGCCGGGGTACGGGCCGGCAATGCGGTGGGCGAGGGCGATGCGGGCCAGGCGATCCCGCGCACCTTGATCGCCGCTGCGGTCGCGGCGGTGGCGACCGGACTGCTGGCGGTGATCCTGGTCGTGGCGCGGGCACCGCTGGTGGCGGCGTTTCCAGCAGCGGGCGAAGTTCATGTGATTGCGCTGGCGATGCTTCCGGTCTGGGCGCCGTTCATCCTGTTCGATGGCGTGCAGGTGGTGTTCGTCTATGCGCTGCGCTCACTCGGCGATCAGGTTGTCGCCGGCGCCAACAGCATCATCGCCTTCTTCCTGGTGACGGGCGGTGCCGGCTGGTGGTTGCTCCATCACGGTGTCGGACCGATGGGGCTGGTCTATGCCTCGGGGCTGGGGATGGTCGCGGCGACGCTGTTGCACGGCGCGCGCTTCTGGATGATCAGCGCGGCGCTTCGTCGGCGAAGCTCAGCGCCAGCTTTTTCGAATTGACCGGCACGTCGAGCTTGGCGCTGTTGAATTCGACCGTGCCGCGCGGTGGCAGCGTCGTCGCCTCGGGCCGGATCGTCCAGCTATAGACCAGCCGCCCCTGCGCATCGCGCAGCTCGGCGCGGATATCGGGGACCGATTGCCGAGTATCGGTCGGATTGACCACCTTGCCGCTGACCGCGAACAACTGGCTGCCGCTGAGCAGGTCCCGGCGGTCGAGCTTGTTGGCGACCAGGGTGAGCGGCGTTTCCGCCGGCGTCAGGGCAAAGCCGAGCCGGGAGGCAATGCCAGGCGCATCGGAATAGAGCAGGATCCCGACACCGACCAGCATGGCGATTCCGGCGGCGATCGCCATCATCGTCCATTGTCGCGCCGGGTTGCGCCGCGGGCGAAACGGCGCGTGGTGCGCAAAGGCGTCATAATCGCCGTCGTCGGACACATAAGCGGGCTCGACCCGCGATGGCGATGGTGGAGAGAGGGGTGGGGGTGGGGGGTGCGGATGGGGGTAGGGGCGAAACCGGAGCCGTAACGGGCGGTGCAGCGACCGGCGGAACGGCAGGACGCGGGGTGGCGGGCCCTTCGGCGCGTTCCACCAGATCGAGGACGACCCCGGGCTGGAACCAGCTATGCTTGCAGCTTGCACAGCGCACGGTGCGCCCGTCCGCTCCGATCGCCGAGTCGGGGACGAGGTATCGGGTACGGCACTCGGTGCATTCGAGGATCATGATTGGACGCTTTACGGCCGCCGGATGGCCCCGGCTGGTGACCCAAAACTAAACACCCGATGGCCGCGCGTGGCAAGTCCCGCGCCCAATTGCCCCCATGTGCTTGATGCCGCGGGTGCGAACGTGCGATGGCAGGGTGGGGCTGATCAAAGAGCGAGTGGGCGTGCGCCGGTAATGGCCAATATCGTGCAGTTCGAGAATGTGGGGCTGCGCTACGGCACGGGCCAGGAGACGCTGTCCGACGTCAGTTTCACGCTGGCGAGCGGATCATTCTATTTTCTGACCGGCGCATCGGGTGCGGGCAAAACCTCGCTGCTCAAGCTGCTCTACCTTGCACAACGTCCGACCCGCGGCATGATCCGGCTGTTCGGCGAAGATGCGGTAACCCTCCCGCGCAAGCGGCTGCCGGGCTTTCGCCGCCGCATCGGCGTGGTGTTCCAGGACTTCCGGCTGCTCTCGCATCTGTCGGCCTATGACAATATC